>NZ_JASPCQ010000002.1:0-252963 GCF_030230305.1 Actinotignum sanguinis | reverse complement strand
GATTCGGGTAAGCGTCAGTGGGTGCTCGACGCGGGTAAGGCGGTCAAGACTACTGAGAATCGTCAGCGGGATATGAATGATGGTGAGCATAAGGCTTGCACCCCGCAGCCGGTGGATAAGGTCACGGAAGGTGACTGGCAGGATTCGACCGAGCAGGGCTCGAAAGACTGCAACACTCGTAAGGCCAAGGAAACCAGGACCGTGACAACAACTCCTTATAAGTGGGACTCGTCTTTGCGTAAATGGGTGGAGGATACCGGTAAAGCGACCTCGAGAGTAGAAACCCGTGAGCGGGATATGAATGAGAGGGAACTTGGCGAATGCATCAATGTTGCCCTCACTATCTCGAAGGACAGCCTGACGGTGGTCAAGGGCCAGCCGGTATTGCAACCACTCTTGGTTGAAGCCACATCAACAACAGATCCCGGGCTTATCAGTCTCCAGACTGTTTGTGCCCCGAAGCATGATGGGCAGGGTGAAACGGACCGCAACGCACTACCCGCGGGTGTTGAGTTGATTCGCGTGCGTCAAGCACCTACCGGTATCGAGCTTGTAAGTAACGCAGCGCGAACGGTTGGCGAGGTGGATGGTAATGCCACCCAGGCGGAGCTAGGTCTCTACCGGTGTTGGGTGTATGCCACGAAACCCGGCGTCACGATTGACCCGGCAACAGGCCAAGCCAGTGGCCCTAATGGCGTGGAAGGCCTGGGATGGGCACGCAAGCCGCTCACGGTAGAAGTTGTGCAGCCTGCACTACCAAAAACAGGTGGAGCAGGAATGAACCGGGCTGCCGGGCTAGGTGCGCTTGTCATTGTGGGTCTTACCGGTGGGTGGTGGCTGACCCAAACCCGCAGAAAGAGGGGGTGGGCCAGAGCATGAACCAATACGCCCCACCCGGAATATGCCCTCATAGACCCAGGGTTGTGTAAGCAGCGGAAACGGGGTGTGTTGGGCGTGTAATAAGCCGGCATCCTCGTTGCCTTGGTGTAACGGGTGGGACTGGCCCAGATATGGGCACAGATTTTAAACAAGTTCAACAACAAAGGCGTGGCGTATGCCAAGCCTGTTGGCCAGCGCATGACATGTCGCTGATAATGGGAAGGAAAAATAATATGACTCGTAAGAAGTCATTGAGAGCGTTGGTGGCGGCGTGTGCGCTGGCACTGACGGGAATGGGTATCGGTGTTGCTAACGCCGCCCCGGCAAGTGACCCGGCTCCGGCCGGTGCCCCGGTTGCTCCGTGGGCTGCGAATGCTCCCACAACGGGATCGATTACGATCACGAAGCAGGACGCGGCAACGAAGAAACCGGTTAACGGGGACGAGTTCACAGTGACCAAGGTGGATTCCCTCGGGGATGTCACCCTTGGTGATATGAAGAAGGTGTCTGATTGGGAGACCGTGGCGGGTGCAATCAAGGACCTCAACGCGAATCCCGATAGTCCGAAGGCTAAGCTCAGCACGACTGCCGTCCACAAGGTAAAAACGACCGGCGAGGGCAAGGCCGTCGTCGAAAATCTTCCGCTTGGCCTCTACAAGATTGTGGAATCTGAAGTACCGGCTGGTTATACCTCGGATATTAAGCCGTTCTTCATGACGGTCCCGGAAATCACGGGTACCTCGAGCGCGGACCAGAAGTACACCTATGATGTTGAGGTTACCCCGAAGAATACGGATGCCCGTAACCTGGTGAGTAAGACTGGTGCCTTCGATAAGGTCGTGGGTGCAGGTGATGATATCTCCTATACGATCTCCGCGACCCTAAATAAGAAGGGCCCCATCAAGGGGAGTGATATCAAGGACTTCGCTATCTTCGATGACGCTCCTACCAACGCCTACCAGAGCGTGGAGGCGAGTGCAGTGAAGTCTGTGAAGGTTAACGGCACTGCGATTGATGCTTCGCAGTACACGATTACCACCCCGACCGAGGGTGTAGAAGCGGATCGTACCCGCTTGCAGGTGAACTTCACCGAGGACGGCCTCAACACTATCGCGGCTAAGGCTACTGCTTCGGAGGCTCCGGTGGTGACGGTGGATCTCAGTTTCACCCTCAAGAGTGATCTGACTCTTGATTCGGTTTCTAACAAGTTTGGTTTCATCCCTGGGCACTCGGATAGCGAACCGACCCCTGGTCCGGTTGTTCCCGAGCCCGGCCCGACCCCTGGCCCCGGCCCGGAGCCGGGTCCTGGCCCGACGCCGAATCCGTTCCCGACCATTGAGCTCTACGATTTCCAGATCGCTAAGACCAACGCTTCGGACGGCAAGCCGCTCGCGGCCGCGAAGTTCGCGGCCTTCGCGAGCCTGGATGATGCCAAGGCTTGCGTGGCTTTGAAGGATCGCACCAGCTGCCAGAACGCGTCGAAGGGCTTCGGTACCAAGGAGACCGGCGCTGATGGTCTAACCCCGAAGTTCAAGGCAAAGAAGGGTGAAGCTTTCTACGTGGTTGAGGTGGAGGCCCCAGCTAAGTTCATTCGCTCGGATGAGATCACCACGGTGACCGTGACCGATCAGGCCGGTCAGGTCTTCAAGTCGGGTATTAAGAACGTGCCGACTAAGGATTCGGGGAAGTGGTTCGACCTACCGAAGACCGGTGCTATCGGGGTGGGTATCTTCGCCCTTGCCGGTGCTGGATTAGTGGCGGGTGGTGCGCTCACGCACCTGCGTTCGCGTAAGCGCAATGCCTAAACACAAACACTGACTACGCAGGTATTGCCAGCCTGAGTAGGTAACGAAGATTGTGGGGCCGGTCAGTCCACGACCGGCCCCACAAATCCCTGAAAGACCGACCAACGCCAGGGAAAAAGAGGGGGGTGAAGGGACATGAGCCGTGAAGCAGATAGGACACCGATGCGTGGGCGGCGTGCCCTGGAAACCCCTACACCTAAGTCACCAGCAGCACGGCCGGCAACGCAGCCGGCGTCGCACCCAGCCTCCGACGTAGAACCCAAGGAGAATTCCCGCTCGGTATCTAAACCGGTATCGGGTTCGGTTGCTGGGCGTCGGGCTGCGCGTGTGGGTGAAGAGAGCGGGTTGGCGAGCCTGCTCTTCTATACTGATCCAGTTGAGAAGAAACGCCGGGTCTCCCCGCTGGCTATGATCCTTATCGGGATTTTGTGCCTGGCCTATCCGGTGACTTCGACTCTGTGGAATAACTGGCAGTCCAAAGTGGTATCCCGTGCCTATGAGGGCCAGGTAAATACCCAATCCCAAGAACTACGTAACTCTTATATTGAGCGTGCTCATGCCTATAACGCTAGCCACCAAGGAATGGCAGTTCTTGACCCCTATCTTGATGACCTAGCCACGGACCTGCCGGCCTACCAGGAATACGCTCGGGTACTTGATCAACCCAACGGGATTATGGGGATAGTGAAAATCCCGAAAATCGAGGTGAAACTTCCGATCTATCACGGGACTTCTCCGGGTACTCTCCAGCGTGGAGCTGGGCATATGTTTGGTACTGATATCCCGGTAGGCGGCCTAAACAGGCATAGTGTGGTTACTGCTCATACGGGTTTGCCGACCTCGTCAATGTTTGACCGGCTCACCGATATGAGAATCGGTGATGAGTTCTTTTTCGAAATCCAAGGACAAGTGTTCGGGTATCGGGTGGTGCGGATAGACGTCGTCGACCCACATGACCCAACCCTGCTGGTACGCGTGCCCGGGCGAGACCTAGCCACCCTTCTTACGTGTACTCCCTACGGGGTGAATTCCCACCGGTTGCTTGTGACGGGGGAACGCATGCTCCCTGATCCGGTGGAAGTCCCGGCGGTAGACGGGTTGCAGTGGTCGTGGTGGATGACCCCCTTCTTGCTCGCGATTCTTATATCTTTGCTGTTCGCGTTCCTGGTTGCCCGCTCTGCGTTTGCTAGGCGTAGGGAAGAACCCCAACGACTTATGCTGCCCCGGCATATGCTCCGCTAAAACGAAGCGCGCGGCGCGGGGCGTGGGGCGTGGCAGCGTAAAGCGCGCGGCAGCTCGGCTCGCCCGGTGGGGGCACTGCGGCATCGAGCGTTACTAACCACTTATCAGTCAACGATCTAGACCACTCACTATTACAAGACATAAAACGAGGTACCGGTGTGAGACTGGAATTATTAGAGACCCTTATTCTTTATTCACGTTTAGGGACCATGGATGCGGTGGCGCGTGAATCTGGGTGTACGACCGCGGCGGTTGTTAAACGTATCCAGCTCCTGGAAGAAGAAGTAGGTCAGGTGCTTACTCGCCGGCTTGGGCGCGGGCGGGAACTTACCGAGGCTGGCCACCACTTGGTCGAACGTAGCTACCAGATCCTCAACCTTATGGATACCACCGTGGCCGAACTTCACAACCTGGAGGATAATCCGAACGGGACCATCGTGATTGCCGGGCGGGAAAGCAGCGCCCTGGACGGCCTGGCACCCGTGATGAGCCAGGTTAGAGCGCGTTACCCGGGTATTACGTTCCAGATCACGCTCTCCGGGCGGGAGGCAGCTACCCGCATGCTTACCGAGGGGACCGCGTCTTTCGCGGTCCTGGACGGATCCTGGGATTACTCGGCCTGGGAAACCCTGCCTTTAGTGGATGAGGACCGTTGGGGGTTGCTGGTGCGCTCGGATAGTGACCTGGTTGGGCGTGAGAGGATTTGCCGGGCTGATATTACCCAGCGGTCTCTTATTATGCCGAAGGAACGCAGTCGAGAGTTGGGGTACTGGCTTAATAAAGAAAACCAACTCACAATTGTGGGGCGTTACGGGACCAGCCGTGGGGCCCGGGTCATGGTCGAAGCCGGGGTGGGTGAAGCCATCGTGCTGGAGAATATGGCGCTGACGGGCCGTGCTGATGCTAGTTCGGGTAAACCGAGTAGTGCTGCGGGGCTGGTGTTTATCCCGCTTGACTGGCTGGTAGGCCTGACCTGTGTGCTCGCTTGGGATAAACAGGCGCGCCTGGGCCGGGTTGCGGAAATCTTCCTGGACGAAGTACGTAAAGCTGTGGCCGGCGGTAACGGGGCCAGCTAGAAGCTATCCACATAATCACCAAACGTCACCCTTTCCCACAGGGGGTAAATAGCTCTTTGCTGCGTCTTGGAGCCATGCGAGAATAACGAATAAGCACAAACAACTACTCCGCTATGAGGCGATTGAAGGAGTGAGACACATGGATGTTTACGAGGACCGGTTGTATTTTCCGGATCGTGTTTTCAACTCGCTGGAAGAAATCCTCGAACGCAAGGAGGAAATCTTGCGTGAGGTCAGAATGACCCGCGAAGAATTCGACTGGCGCGCCGATAACTACCAGCTTGGACCAAAAGAGTCCGACGCCTATTTCGAGATGATAGGTCTGGATCGCTTCGAGGAGTATTGCCGTGGTGAACGCACGATTGGATGAGCGTGCCGATGAGTTTGCGGCACATCTACAGCGGATCGGGGAGCTGATTGACCCGGGCTTTTTACTGATAAAACAGACGATCACAAAAGGAGATCTCCCGCTAAAAAGATTGTCGGGCGATATTCGTGTTGCTCGTTTCCTTATCGTCCGCTTCGATTACGAACTTTTCCTTAATCCGGAAACCGGCTCTCTCAGCGTCAACGAATCAACGTTCTCGGTCATCCGAGGAGCAAAAAGCAGCGAGCCGCTGGTGCGCTGGGATTATATACGCTCACCACGCTCGAGTATTCCCTGCGCCCATATCCAGATCCATTCCCACCGCGATGAATGGACACATACTTTAGTTCTGGGTGGTACTCATTCCAGCCGGTCGCGCCGGCGCATCAAGAACGAAGCCCGCACTCCCCACATTGCTGATATTCATTTCCCGGTCGGCCGGCGCTGGTTCCGCCCCTGTCTGGAAGAAATCCTCCTCTTCGTCATTGACGAGCTCGGCGTGGCATGCACACCTGGCGCACGCGAAGCGCTCGACCAAGGCATCGAGGATTGGGAAGAGAACCAGGTGCGAGCCGTAGTGCGGCATAACCGCGCCACCGTCCTCCAAGCTCTCGAAGAATGAACCCGCCGCGCTAATAAAATGCGACCGGGCCGCAGAGGCCGAGGATTAGGAGCACAGCCGCGGCCGGTGGGAGCGCTGCCAGCTAGCGGCGTCGTCGCCCCCACCGCGTGCGAGTACAAGAACCGCGCTGCAAGCAAGCGAGACTAGCGGTTATCGTCGTAAATCGCCAGGTGCTCCAGCGGGGTGGTATCCTCGCGGGCCGCCACCGTGTAGAGCACGGGGAGCGCCGAAATCCACCACGGATCCAGGGGGACCCGGTTCTTCATATCCATCTCTTCGTCCATGCGCATAATCGGATGGGATTCCAGCTGGCCGTTGTGCTGGCCGATATAACGCGCCCCCACTCGTTCCTTCTTCTCCAGCTGCGCGGTGACCTCATCAATGGCGAGGGCCGCGAGCGAAACCGCGAGAGTACGGTCATAGGAGGTGGGGATACCGCCCTGCTGCTGGTGGCCAATAATCGTGGACCGAACCGAGAAAGCCCCGTGGCCTTCCTGCTGGAAGACCCGCCGCAACAGATCCGCGGTGTAGTACTTGGAGGCATCCTCATTGCGAATGGCCAGGTAGAGGGAGCGTGAGCCGTCAAAGGCCCGGTTCATCCGCTCGCTTTCCTTCGTGAGCATGGCCAGATCCACCCCGGTTTCATGCAGGTAGACCTGTTCGGCCCCGGTGGAGAGCGCACTCATGAGGGCTAGGTAGCCGCATTTACGCCCCATCGTTTCCACCACGAAGCAGCGCCGGGAGGCCGAAGCGGAACGGCGAATCTTATCGATGGTCTCCACATTGGTATTGAGCGCGGTATCCACCCCGATGGAAAGATCGTGGCCGGGCAGATTGTTATCAATGGAGGCCGGCACGCAGATGAGGGGGAGGCGGAAGGCCGTGTAGCGATCCGCTTCCTTCGCCATATTCCACGCCGTTTCATAGCCGGCCAGGCCGCCGATCATAATAATGGCATCCAGGCCATTGGCTTCGATGGAGCGCGCCAGCCCGAAGTAATCCTCAATACCGAGCACCGAGCGGGCGGTGCCCAGTTCCGCCCCGCCTAGCGAGACCCAGCCATCCACATCGCCCCAGGCAAGCGGGCGAATATCCCCGCGAATGAGACCGGGGAAACCGCCTTCCACCCCGAGCATTTCAAAGCCGCGATCCAGCCCCAAGCGCACCGCACTGCGCGCGGCCGCGTTCATTCCCGGGGCAAGCCCGCCGGCGTGCAGGATAGCCACCCGCGGGCGCCAGCCGTCCTTGAAGTAACGGTCCTCACCCAGCGGGGAAGAAAGTGTTTCAAAAAGGGACTTGATACGGGAGAAGCTGGTGCCGCGCGAGCGCACCGCCGCCTCATAATCGCCTTCTTCGAGGTAATCAATGACCTTCTTGGTATTGGCAACCGTTTCCACCAGCGGCAGGCGCTGGAGCCGGTTATTGCGAATCCCGATAATGCAGGATTCTTCACCCGGCTCAGCCCGGATGACTTCCAGGGCAGCGGTGTAACCGAGCAGGGTGGACATCCAGCGGTCATAAGCGGAAGGCGTACCGCCGCGCTGCACGTGGCCGAGCGCCGTAATACGCGGGGATTCCCCGGTGCGCTCTTTAATAGCGGCTTGGATGCGCTGCGCGGTGATCTTTTCCCCGTGCCGATCCATGCAGCCTTCTGCGACGACGATAATGGAATCGCGCCGTCCGGCCGCCCGCCCGGCACGGATCTTTTCGCACATGGCATCTTCCCAGCCGTCTTCCGGGGGAAGCTCGGGGATGATGACATCATCTGCCCCGCCGGCCATCGCGCCCATAAGAGCCAGGTAGCCGCAGCGCCGGCCCATCACTTCCACCACGAAAACCCGCTGGTGGGATGCAGCCGTGGAAGTAAGAGCGTCAATCGCATCAATAATGCGGCACAGAGCGGAATTAGTTCCCACCGTCATATCGGTGCCGACCATATCGTTATCGATAGAACCCACCACTCCGGCAATATGCAGTTCGGGGTGACGGGCGGCCAGCTCGGCCTCAATTTCTCCCGCTTCAACCAGTTCCTCGAGGAGCCCGGTCCAGCGCTCGCGCAGCGTATCGGCACCGGTAAGCGAGCCATCCCCACCGATAACCACGAGGCGGTCAATTCCGGCGCGCACCAGATTCGCGGCGACTTTCCGCATCCCGTCGCGTTCGCGGAATTCGGTGGAACGGGCCGAGCCGATAACCGTACCGCCCTTATCCAGAATGGAGGAAACATCGCTCCAGACCAGCGGCTCAATAAGATTATCGATAGCTCCGCGCCACCCCTCGCGAATCGCGAAAGGACGGGCGCCCACGTGTAAAGCGGTGCGCACCACGGCGCGTACCACCGGGTTCATACCCGGGGCATCCCCACCCGAGGTAAGAATGGCAAGGGATACGGGATCTGCGTGATCTGACATGGTTCCTCCTCCGAACACATTGTGTCAAAGATGGTGGGCTCATGTGTGGTGCTAGAGTCCGGTGGCGCGCCCGCGCGGTGTGGTAGCGCGCGCCGCGCGGCCGCGAAGTTGATTACACTACGAGTTAAAGACTACTTCGAGGATGAGGATAACCATGTCGCACCCCATTGACCCCACAACCACGCGCGCCTGGGCGCGGCTGCATGACCTTCACGAGGGCTTCACCGCTGATTTCCGCGCCCGCTTCGCCGCGGATCCCCAGCGCGCTGAGCGGCTGAGTTTCACCGCCGGCGATCTTTTTGTGGATCTGTCAAAGTCGTATCTGGACGACGACGTCCGCGATGCGCTGCTCCAGCTCGCTGAAGAAACCGGCGTTGCCGCCCGCCGCGATGCCATGCTGCGCGGAGAGCGCATTAACGTAACCGAAAATAGGGCGGTGCTCCACACCGCACTGCGGCGCACCGCGGACGACACAGTGGAAGTAGACGGGCATAACGTCGTCGCTGATGTACGCGAAGTCCTCGAGCGGATGTACGCTTTCGCCACCAAGGTACGCGAGGGCAGCTGGCGCGGGGTAACCGGAAAAGCCATCACCACCGTGGTCAATATCGGTATTGGCGGTTCGGATCTGGGCCCGGTCATGGCCTACGAAGCATTGCTCCCGTACGTCAAGGACGGGCTGGAATGCCGCTTCATTTCCAATATCGACCCCACCGATGTGGGGGAGACCCTGCGGGGAGTGGACCCGGAAACCGTGCTCTTCATCGTGGCATCCAAAACGTTCACCACCCTGGAAACCCTCACCAATGCGCGCCAGGCCCGCAGCTGGTTCCTCGCCCAGCTCGCCGCCCGTGGTATTCAAGATCCCGGTGCGGTGGCTAAGCACTTCGTGGCAGTTTCCACCAACCTGGAAAAGGTGGCGGAATTCGGAATTGAGCCCGCCAATGCCTTTGGCTTCTGGGATTGGGTAGGGGGGCGCTACTCGGTTGATAGCGCCGTCGGCCTTTCCCTCGCGATTGCCATCGGACCGGAACATTTCGAAGAATTCCTGTCCGGGTTCCGCACGATTGACGAGCATTTCGCCACCGCGCCGGCCGCGGAAAACGTGCCCCTCCTCATGGGGCTCCTCAATATTTGGTACGTCAATTTCTTCGGGGCGGCCACCCACGCGGTGCTTCCCTACGCCCAATACCTCCACCGTTTCCCGGCCTATCTCCAGCAGCTGACCATGGAATCCAACGGCAAGCGAGTGCGCTGGGACGGCAGCCCGGTGACCACCCAAACAGGGGAAGTGTTCTGGGGTGAGCCGGGCACCAACGGCCAGCATGCTTTCTACCAGCTTATCCACCAGGGCACCCAGCTCATTCCGGCTGATTTCATCGCCTTCGCGAATCCTGTTTTCGCGCTGGTGGACGGGGAAGCCGACCAACATGAGCTCTTCCTCGGCAATTTCTTCGCGCAAACGAAAGCCTTGGCTTTCGGGAAGACCCTGGAGGAAGTACGCGCGGAAGGTACCCCGGAAGAAATCGTGACCGCGCGGGAATTCCCCGGGAATAAGCCGACCGCCTCGATTATGGCCCCGGCTCTCACCCCGGCGGTGCTCGGCCAGCTCATCGCGCTCTACGAGCACATTACCTTCACGCAAGGTGCGGTCTGGGGTATCGATTCCTTCGACCAGTGGGGCGTGGAGCTAGGCAAGCAGATGGCCAAGGAGCTCACCCCGGCGATTAGCGGGGATGAGCAGGCGCTAGAGGCCCAGGATTCCTCCACCCGCCAGCTCATTGAGTACTACCGCGCCCACCGGAAGTAGTGCTGCGCGGCAATAGTGCCGCACGGCACTAGCACCCGGTAGACGCATACGGTGCCGGTCACCCCCTCCACAACGGGAGTGGCCGGCACCATTTATCTAGCTGCCGTAGCGAGGTAATAGACAAAATAGTTGCTATTGACAGCGTGTTGTTAGTTCGGACCCGGCATGTGTTTTCCGAGGTGTACTGCACATGTCGTACATACGAAGTACAGCTCTGACAACACCTAGTCCCCCCGCAGGTGCTGTTGTGCCCCGGGATACTGGTGTGAATCCTGAGGATTCGCTCAAGGAAGGACCGATAGACCGAAAGACGGGGCTGCGGACGGTTGTCTAGAGCACCTTGGTGAAGAAATCGCGGGTGCGCTCCGAGCGCGGGTTATCAATAACCTGCGCCGGGGTGCCTTCGTCGATAATCATGCCCTCGTCGAGGAACACCACTTTATCCGCGACCTCCCGGGCGAAACCGATTTCGTGAGTGACCACCACCATGGTCATCCCCCCGCGGGCTAAATCCTGCATCACGGAGAGAACCTCACCCACGAGCTCCGGATCGAGCGCGGAGGTAGGCTCATCAAAAAGCATGAGTTCGGGGTGCATGGCCAGGGCGCGGGCGATGGCCACCCGCTGCTGCTGCCCGCCCGAAAGCTGCGCCGGGAAATGATTGGCGTGATCGCGCAAACCCACTCGCTCCAGGAGCTCCAAAGCCTCGGCCCGCGCCTCTTTTTCGGGGCGATGGGCCACCTGCACGGGTGCCTCCATAATATTTTCCATCGCGCTCATATGGGGGAAAAGATTGAAGCGCTGGAAAACCATCCCGACCTTGGCGCGCTGGGCGGCAACTTCCGCCTCGGTGCGCTGGCGCAGCCAGGTTCCCTGGGAGGTGAGTGCGCCAGCGCGGCGGGCCAGCACCCCGCGCCACCCGGTGGGGGCGGGCTGCTCGGTCATACCCAGCAACTCCCCGTCCAGGTAGATCCGCCCGGCGGTAATAGTTTCCAACTCATTCAGGCAGCGCAGCAGCGTGGATTTACCCGAACCGGAAGGGCCGAGCAGCACCACCACCTCACCGCGTTCCACCGTGAGATTGACACCTTTGAGAACGGTGTGGTCACCGAAAGATTTGTAGACGTCGCACACGTCCACCATGGCGTGAGTCATTGTGCTCCTTAGGGGGTGACGTCGAGGAAGGCCGTCGTCGCGGTACGCCCGTCAAAGCCGCGCGCGAAATGGCGTTCGATACGGTGCTGCACCATCATGAGCAGCGAGGTAATAACCAGGTACCAGATAGCGGCGACTACGAGGAAGGGGAAGGGGAGGTACGTTTTCGAACCCAAATCTTGGGCCGCGAACGTGAGGTCCAGAGTAAAGGGGACGGCGAGCACCAGCGACGTCGTTTTAAGCATCGAGATTGTTTCGTTCCCGGTGGGCGGAATAATAATGCGCATGGCCTGCGGCAAAATAATACGCCGCATAATCGTACCCGAACGCATCCCCAGCGCCACCGCGGCTTCCCGCTGGCCCGGATCAATTGCACCCAAACCGGAGCGGATGATCTCCGCCAGGTAGGCACCTTCGTTGAGCCCCAGCCCGATAATCGCCGCGATAAACGGGGTGATGACCCGGTCTGTGTGGAAGGTAAAGAATTCCGGCCCGAAGGGAATGCCCAGGGATAGCTTCTGGTAGAGCGAGGGTAGCAGGCCCCAGAACATGAGCTGGGTGTAAATCGGGGTACCGCGGAAGAACCAAATATAGAACCGGGCCGCCGCGCGCAATACCGCGTTACTTGATTCGCGCAGCACCGCCATGGTCAAAGCCAAGATGATGCCAATAACCATGGCCAGCACCGTCAGCACCAGGGTGTAGACGATACCGCGCAGGATACGCCAGTCGAAAAGATAGCGCCCCACCACATCCCAGTGGAAAGCATCGTTGGTGATAAGCGCATTGAGCGCCATCGCCCCGAGCACCGCCATGACGATGAGCCACACAATATTGCTCAGCTTCACGCGGGCTTGCGGATGAATCTTCTCCATTACTGCACCTGGGGGTTAATCTCGGCAGTGCTCAGCACGCCTTCGGTAATACCGTAATGCGCGAAGATCTCCTTGAGTTCACCCGAATCCATGAGGGATTGCAGGGCGGCCTGCACCGCCTTGGCAAGTTCGGGGTTATCCTTGGCCACCGCGATAGCCACCGGCGCTGAATCGTAAATATCGCCCGTGGTTTTCAGTTGCCCGTTCGAGCGGGCCACGGCGTAACCGAGCACCGGGGAATCAGCGAAAATAGCGTCGTACTGGCCGGAGACCACCCGGGTGACGATTTGCGGTACGTCCGGCAGGGACATGATCTTAATCGGTTTGGCACCCTTGGCTTCGCAGGCCGCGGTGGCTTCCTTGAGGGCATCTTCCTGCGAGGAACCCGTTTGCACACCGATGGTGAAACCGCAGGGGTTATCCGGGGTGAAATCGCTGGACTTGGCCGGCACCCCGTATTCGGAACCCGCCTCGAAGTACGTGATCATATTGAAAGCTTCTTCACGTTCGGGGGTGACGGTGAAGGTTGAGAGGCCCACATCGAATTTGGTTCCGATCTGGGGGAGGAGGGAATCAAATTCCACGTGCGTGGTGGTGCCGTCTTTGAGTCCCATTTTCTTCGCGATGGCGCGCGTGAGATCAATATCGTAACCGGTGGGGGTCTGCCCGTCTGCCTTGCGGTATTCCGCGGGAGCGTAATCGGTGGACGCGCCGTTGCGTAATTGCCCGCGTGCGGTGATATCGCTAGGAACCAGGGCGACGACGGCGGAATCTGCCGCGATGCCATCAACAGCGAAACCGGACTCACCCGGATCGGCCGCGGCGGTGGAATCCGTCAAAGCAGCCTCATCATTGGAGCAGGCGCCCAGCGTGAGGAGGCCGGCAGCGAGCAGCGCGAATGTTTTCTTCATTTTCTTCCCCTACGGTGAATGTTTTTTCAGTGTTCGGGTGGAAATTACTCGGAACAACCCCAAGTATAGCCACTAAATATGCGCGTCGATGTATAAACATGTGAATATGCGGGTAGATAACACCGGCTTTGGCGTATTTGCGGGCTTTGTGCGGCGCGGGTGTGAGAGGACTAACGGTGGCGCGCCCTGCGGATGCGAGTATGTTACGAATCCGTAAGTTACGATTACGTAAGGTTACGCATTGGTAGGTTAGCGGCGGGGTGGCCCGCCGGAAAGAAGGCTGAGGTGAGTCACGTGCATTCAGGAAACGTGCTCTTCCCGCGTACCGCGAGCGCGCTAGGGGAAGTAGGGGTCCCCGGTGCGGCGCTCCTGCATACCGACCTCACCACATCCACCCAGGATGACCTGGCCGAACTCTGGCTCAGTTCCGCGGGTGCGCATATGCCCGGGCTGGTGTGCGGCCTCATTGCTGATAGTCAAAGTGATGGGCGCGGGCGGATGGGCCGCTCCTGGTTCGCCACGAAAGATGGCTCTCTGCTCTTCTCGGTTCTTCTTGCGGTACCGGAAGCGGTGCGCGCGGAGCTGAGCTGGGTCACTTTCGCCGGGGCCCTGGCCGCGCGCGCCGCCCTGGAAAAGCTCGGCGCCCGGGTGGGGATCTCCTGGCCGAATGATATTGTCACCCGCCCGCGGGCCGCGAAAGTCGCCGGCGTACTGGGTGAAGTCGTGAGTACAGACGCGGCCGGGAATATCGGAATTGTCCTCGGGGTAGGAATCAACCTGGGCTTACGGGCCGAAGAACTGCCCACTCCCACCTCCGCCTCCCTTGCTACCGCCGGATTCCCGGTTCCCAGCCGGGATGAGGTAGCCGCCGCCTACCTGCATGAACTGGGGGAACGCTTGGCCGCCCTCATGGCCGCCTGCGGGAGCGGGGAAGGTAGCGCGGCGGAACGCGCCGGACTCCTGGCCGAACTCAATGCCTCCTGCGATACCCTCCGCGCTGGCATCACCGTTAACCGCCCGCGCGATACTCCGGTGCGCGGGCGCGGGGTGCGTATTGCGGCCGACGGCGCCCTCGTGGTCGCCACCGCTGCCGGTGACGTGCGTATTTCTACCGGAGAAGTCTCGCTTGTGGGTCGGCTAGCGCCCTCGGAAGGAAAGTAGTGATGAAAAAAATTCTTGTTGCCAATCGCTCCGAAATCGCCGAGCGCGTTATACGTACCGCACACGATATGGGGATGAAAGCGGTGGCGGTGTATGCCGACGCGGATCGCGAAGCGCAGTTCGTTGAGGATGCCGATAGCGCCTATGCGCTCGAAGGTACCGCGTATGCCGATACCTATATGAATATCGAGAAAATCATCGCGATTGCGCAGCGTTCCCACGCGGATGCCGTGCACCCCGGCTACGGTTTCCTTTCCGAAGTTCCCGAATTCGCCACCGCCGTTATTGAAGCGGGCCTGACGTGGATCGGCCCGGCCCCCGCGGTGCTCCATCGGCTCGGCGATAAAATCCAGGCGCGCCGCCTGGCCGAATCAGTGGGCGTGGCCCCGGTGCCCGGCGTTTCCGATCCGGTGCAGGGGCGCGCCGGGGTGGACGAGTTCGTGGCGCGCTTCGGTTTCCCGATTGTCACCAAGAAGGCCGACGGCGGGGGCGGGCGCGGTATCACCATCCATAATGAAGCCGCTGACCTGGACCGCTTCTTCGCGGCCCACGGAGCGGATCTTGATTCCTATTTCGTGGAGCGTTTTATCCGGACCGCCCGCCATATTGAAACGCAGTCGGCGCGCGATTCCCACGGGAACTTCGCGGTGATCTCCACCCGTGATTGTTCGGCCCAGCGCCGCAACCAGAAACTCATCGAAGAAGCACCCGCCCCGCTGCTGCCCGGGAACGCGGAAGCAATTGTGACCGAGTGGTCGCGCCGGCTTTTCGAAGCGGTGGATTACGTTGGTTTGGGCACCTGTGAATTCCTGGTGGAACCCGACGGACGGGTTAATTTCCTGGAAGTGAATCCGCGCCTTCAGGTCGAACACACCGTTTCCGAAGAAGTAACGGGAATGGACCTGGTGCGCGAACAGATCCTGATCGCCTCCGGCGCGGAACTCTCCCAGGTTCCCGCCCCGCGCGCCCACTCGTTCGAATTCCGTATTACCTGTGAGGATCCGGCCACCGGCATGGTGCCCTCTACCGGAACCATTGAAAAAATCCGTTGGCCCCTCGGGCACGGGGTGCGTATCGAATCGGGGATTGAAGAAGGCGATATTGTGACCGCCGATTTCGATCCCATGCTTGCCAAGCTTGTGGTGACCGCCCCGGATCGGGAGCAGGCCATTGCTCGTTCGCGCCGCGCGCTCGCGGAATTGCAGATCACCGGGGTGGCCACCCCCTGCGCCATGTACCGCGATGTGCTGGCTATGGAGGATTTTGCCGGGCATATTCCCTCTACCCGCTGGCTGGAAGATACCGTGCTCCCGAGTTACGAAAATGCGCAGGCCAGCACCACTCCGGCGCCTGTCAAAGATGAGGAACCGCGCCACACCTTCGTTATTGAAGTGGATGGGCGGCGCATGCGCATGACCCTCCCGGCCGCGCTCATTGCCACCGGTTCGCACGTGGCCCGCCGCACCCTGCAGCCGCGCCGTTCCCAGGCGGTCTCCCGCACCGCGATGCCGGCCCAGGATCTTACCGATCCGAGCGGAATGGTGAATTCACCCATCCAGGCAATTGTGGTGCGTGTGGTTGTGGAACCGGGGGATAAGGTGCACGAAGGCGATCTGCTCGTCGTGCTCGAATCCATGAAGATGGAAAGTTATGTTTATTCGCCGCACGATGGCGAAGTGACGGATGTGGAAGTGCGGGCCGGGGCCACCGTGGCGGCCTTCCAGCCCCTCGTGCGGGTGGTGGGTGCCGATGCCTAAAAATATGCGGGGCTGGTATATGCGCCTTGGCCCGTGCGCGCTAGCCCACCACCACTCGAGTCCGTGCCCGCACGTAGCGAAGGAGAATCATGTCGCTGACTGAATTACGATCCGCCCACGAATGGCAAACCTTGGATCATAGCGCCCAGCAGGTGGATCGGGTGCGTTTCGCGGAGTACCAAAACGACCTGGCCCGCCAGGCCGAGGAACGCGCCGCGAAGCGCCAGCACGCCCACGGTAAAAAGACCGCACGGGAGCGTATCGCCCTGCTGTGCGATGAAGGAAGTTTCACGGAGATCGGGCGTTTTGCCGGGGGCAACCTCGGGCGCGGTTTCCAGGGTGCCGCGGTGGTGACCGGAATTGGCCAGGTGGATGGGCAACTGGTGGCCGTGTACGCCCAGGACTTCTCCGTATCCGGGGGCACCCTGGGTGAAGCCGAGGGCGATAAAATCGTGGCCCTCATGGATAAGGCCCTCGAGCTGCGCATCCCCATGGTCTCGCTGCTTGATTCGGGTGGCGCCCGCATCCAGGACGGCGTCGTCGCCCTTTCCCAATACGGCCGCATCTTCAAGAAAACGATCGCGGCATCGGGCATTATCCCGCAACTTTCCGTTATTCTGGGGCCCTGCGCGGGCGGTGCGGTGTACGGCCCGGCGCTCACCGATTTCATTATTATGACGCGTGATAACGCGCATATGTTCGTGACCGGACCGGACGTTGTCAAAGCAACCACCGGCGAAGAGGTGTCTTTCGACGACTTGGGCGGGGCCACCCTCCATAATTTCCAATCCGGGGTGGCCCACTACCTGGCCGCCAATGAGGATGATGCGCTCGATTACACCCGCACCCTCCTCACCTACCTTCCCGCGCATTGCGACGCCTCGCTGCCGCGCTGGGATTATGAGGAAACGGCCGCGGATACCCAGTGCGCCCGCCACCTGACCGATCTGGTACCCGCCTCCACCAAACAGCCCTACGATATGCTCGACGTCATCGCGAACCTCGTGGACTACGGGGAATTCGTGCAGGTCCAGGAACATTTCTCCCGCTCCATCGTGGTGGGATTCGCGGCCTTGGCCGGGCAGTCCGTGGGAATTGTGGCCAATCAGCCGCTCGTGGACGCCGGCACCCTGGACGTGGATGCCTCCGAAAAGGCCGGGCGCTTCGTGCAATTCTGCGATGCTTTCCACGTGCCGGTTATCACCCTCGTGGATGTGCCCGGGTACCGGCCCGGCACCGAACAGGAACAGGCCGGGATTATCCGCCGCGGTGCGAAGTTGATCTGGTCCTACGCGAATGCGACGACGCCCCTCGTCACCGTGGTGTTACGGAAAGCCTACGGGGGCGCCTATATCGTGATGGGGTCGAAGTCCCTGGGTGGGGACCTCAACTTCGCGTGGCCCGGTGCGGAAATTGCGGTGCTCGGCGCCGAGGGCGCGGTCGCTATTACAGGCCGACGGCGCCTGCGGGAAGCTGAACAGAACGGTGAAGATGTGGCGGCGGTGCGCCAGCAGCTCATCGAAGAGTACACCCGCGATAACGTCAATCCTTTCCTTTCCGTGGAACGCGGCGAATTGGACGGCATTATCGCCCCTGAAGATACCCGGCGGGTGCTCATTGAATCCCTGCGCATCCTCGCCACCAAAGACTGCTCGCATCCGGGCGAGCGCCGGCACGGGAATATTCCCATGTAGCGGCCCGCCTCGAGTGGCGTAGCGGATCGCTTATCCGTAAGTACTTCATCCGGAGAGCCCCACCGCCACCTGTGACCTTCCATTTTTCTCAAGAATTGCCTCGCGGGATCTCCCGCACCTAGCAGAAAGAACACTATGACCAGCGTGTATGAATCTCTGACGGCCACCCCGCCCGCCAGCCCCTGGATCCTCCAATTCGCCGGCCAGGGAACCCCCTGGCGCACCGAATTAGATGAGCTGCTCACCTCCGCGCAGCTGCGCGCCGACCTGAGCGCGGTGGATGCGGCGGCCGAAGAAATCCTCGCCCCGGTGCTCCCCGAACTCACCGTGATTTCGGCCGGACGCCTCGACCTGCTCGGCTTGCGCGGCCCGGCCAGCGCCGGGCGGGCCCCCCACACCTCGGTTCCCGGCATCCTCCTCAGCCAGTACGGGGCCTACCGCGATCTAGCGGTGCGCCCCACCGCCACCATCGGGCATTCCCAGGGCGTGCTAGCCGCGGCCATGGTGGAATCCAGCGAGCCGGCCAGTATTTTCGCCCTCGCCCGCCTCATCGGGGCGGCTGCTTCCAAGATCAGCGGGGAACTCGGAATTACCGCCAGCAAGGAGGCCAGCCCCATGCTTTCGGTGCGGGGTGTGGGTGCCCCGCTGCTGCGCCGGCTGGCCGCCAAGGTCCCGGATGCGGATGTTGCCATTATTAACTCCCGGGAAGCCTGCGTGGTATCCGGGCGCCCGGCGGCGCTCACTGCGCTGGTGGCGCTCATCGAACGCGAAGCTGAACGGGAAGCGCGCGCTCGCGCCGATAAGCTCACCGGTGGGGAAGCCCTCCACCCGGTCTGCGAATTCCTCAACGTGGGAGCGCCGTTCCATTCGCCGCTCCTCGAGCCGGCCGTGGCCCTGGTGGATTCCTGGGCGGCCCGCTGTTCCCTGAGCGTGGAACGCAGCGATGAACTCGCTCGCGCGGTGCTGACCGCCAGCCTGGACTGGACCGCGGAATTCGCCGCCACCCTGGAAGAAGCGGGCGGAAAGGGCACCCCGGTGGGCTTCGTGGTGGACTTGGGCCCGGGCCCGAACCTCAAGACCATCGCCCTGGAAAACCTGGCCGGTACCGGAGTGAGCTACGTGGATGCCTCCACCGCCGCGGCCCGCGATGACCTGGTGACCGGAGTGGCGCGGGTGACCCGCACCCGCGATTGGTCCGACTACGCCCCCCAGCTGCGTCAGATCAAGGGGCATACCTACCTGGATACCGCTTTCTCGCGGCTGACCGGGCGCAGCCCGATTATGCTGGGCGGGATGACCCCGACCACCGTGGACGGGGAAATCGTGGCGGCTGCCGCCAACGCCGGGTACTGGACCGAGCTCGCCGGGGGCGGGCAGGTCTCCGAAGAAGTCCTGGCTGAGAACCTCTCCACCCTGCGGGAGCACCTGGAACCGGGCCGGGTGGCTCAGTTCAACACCATGTTCTTGGACCGCTACCTGTGGGATCTCCAGTTCGGATCGCGCCGGCTGGTCTCCCGCCAGCGCGCCGCCGGGGCACCTCTGGATGGCGTGGTTATCAGCGCCGGTATTCCCGAGAAGGAGGAAGCCCTCGACCTCATCGCGCGGCTGCGCGCCGAAGGTTTCCCCTATATTGCTTTCAAGCCGGGTACCGTGGCTCAAATTCGTCAGCTCGTGGAGATCGCCAAGGCGTGCCCGGGTGCCCCGCTCATCGCGCAGGTGGAAGACGGCCACGCCGGCGGGCACCACTCCTGGGAGAACCTGGAAGATCTACTTATCGCAACGTACGGCCAGATGCGTGAGGCCGGGCTCATTATTACCGTGGGCGGCGGGCTGGGCATTCCCGAGCGCGCGTCGTCGTTCCTCACCGGAACGTGGGCACAGGCCTACGGTATGCGGCCCATGCCCGTGGACGGCGTATTCATCGGGACCGCGGCCATGGCCGCGAAAGAAGCGAAAACGAATCCTGATGTGAAGCAGCTGCTCGTCGATACACCCGGCGTGAGCCCGGACGATAACGGCGGTTGGGTGGCGGCCGGCTCCACCCGCGGTGGTATTTGCTCCACCCAGTCCTCCCTGCACGCCGATATTTACAATGTGGAAAACGCGGCTGCCCGCGCCGCCCGCCTCCTCGTGGAAGTGGACGGGGACGCCGAGGCGATTGCCGCGCGCCGCGATGAGATCATCACCGCGATCAACGCCACCGCGAAGCCGTACTTCGGGGATATCGCGCATATGACCTACGCCCAGGTGCTGCGCCGCTACGTGGACCTGACCGTGCCGTGGGCCGACGACCCCACCCAAACCCGTTTCTGGGAAATGCTGCAGCGTTTCGAAGCGCGCCTGTGCACGGCCGAAAGCGGCGACGTTCCCACGCTCTTCCCCACTCAGGAAGATGCCGCCGCCGATCCGCAGGCCGCACTCGAGCGGTTCCTCGCCGCCTACCCGAGCGCCGAAGAACACACCGTTCTGGCGCAGGATGAAGCGTGGTTCGTGGCCCTGGCCTCCAAGTACCCCAAGCCGGTACCCTTCGTGCCGGTTATCAACGAGCAGGTACTGCGGTTCTGGGGTTCGGATTCCCTGTGGCAATCCCATAACCCGCGCTACACCGCGGACCAGGTACGCATTATTCCCGGCCCCACCTCGGTGGCAGCCATCACCAAGGTGGATGAGCCGATCGCCGAGATTCTGGGCCGCTACGAAGAAGACGCGGTTTCCCGGGTAGCCGCTGCCGGAGCGCAGGCCGAACCGGCCTTCTCCCGCGCGGCACGCGATCGCGAAACGTTCCTGCGCGAAACCCCCTTCATTGTGTGGCACGGTCACCTGGCCACCAACCCGGCCCACCTCATTCCGGAAGCGGAAATCCGCGATACCCCGGAGGGCCTGGAAATCTTCGTGCCCCTCGATACGCTCTGGGACGGCACCCAGGCCCATCAGCACGTGGTGCGGCATATGCGCATCCCGCTGCTGCTGCCCGAATCGGTAGCCACCGGCGGGCTGCCCGTGGTGGACGACGCGCGCCTGGAAGATGCCATGCGCGAGGTCCTCGCCGCGATGTCCGGGGTGGGCACCACAACGCTGGGGGGCACCCCCATCACCAAGCAACCCGAGATGATCGACGGCGTGGCCACCCTCACTTTCGCGGTCTCCCCGGAAATCAACACCCTGCACGCGGGGATCACCGCGCCGGCCGGGCGCACCCCGGCGGCCGTGCCCTCCGCGCTGCTCGGCTCGTGCTGGCCCACCATCTATTCCGCGATGGGCTCGGGCGAAGCCGATGGCTACCCGATTATTGAAGGACTGCTCTCCGGCGTGCACCTCGATCACCTCGAAAAGGTGAATGTGCCGGTGGAGGAGATCCTGGAAGCCGGGCAGCTCACCGCGCGCTCCTGGGTGGCCTCCGTGGCTGAATCCTCGGCCGGCCGAGTGCTGACCATCCGCACGAATGTTTCGCGCGAAGATGGCACCGTGGTGCTGGAATTCCAGGAGCGTTTCGCGATGCGCGGGCGTGCTACCACCACCGAACTGCCCTCTGAGCCGGCGGCGCGCGGGGGAGTGGATGCCGATATTATCGACACCCCGCGCTCGGTGCTGCGCAAGGTTACCGTGCAGGCCCCCACCGATATGACGGCTTTCGCCATTGTTTCCGGTGACTTCAACCCGATTCACGTGTCCCGCAACGCCGCGCTGGTGGCGGGAATGGAAGCCCCGCTGGTGCACGGCATGTGGCTGTGCGCCGCCGCCCAGCACGCGGTGGCCGATCCGGTTGCCGGGCGCGCCGCCATGCATATCACCGGGTGGACCTACCGCATGTTCGGCATGGTTAACCTCGGTGACGCGGTGGATATCACCGTGGAGCGCGTGGGCCGGGTGCGCGGGGGCGGGCTTGCCCTCGATGTGACCGCCCGCTGCGGGGATACCGTGGTTTCCCAGGCATCGTGCACCGTGAGCGCCCCGCGTACCGCCTATGTTTACCCGGGCCAGGGGATCCAGGCCCGCGGCATGACCCTCGATGATCGGGCAGCCTCCGCTGCCGTACGCGAGGTGTGGGAACGCGCCGACCGGCATACCCGCTCCGCCCTTGGTTTCTCCATCCTCGCCGTGGTGCGCGATAACCCGGTGGAGCTGCGGGTACGTGATGAGATCTTCCGCCACCCGGAAGGCGTCCTCAACCTCACCCAATTCACCCAGGTGGCGCTCGCGACCGTGGCCTTCGCCCAGACCTCGCGCCTGCGTGAACAAGGTTCACTGGTAAGCGGCGCTTACTTCGCCGGGCATTCCTTGGGCGAATACAATGCGCTGTCCGCCTACTCGCAGGTCTTCAGCCTCGAGGACGTGCTGGAAATCGTGTACCGGCGCGGTACCACGATGCATCATCTTGTGGAACGCGATGAGCAGGGCCGTTCGAATTACCGTATGGGTGCCTTGCGTCCCAACCAATTTGGGGTGGGCGACGACGCCGTGCGCGACTACGTCGCGCAGGTGGCTGCCGCTTCCGGGGAATTCCTCGAGATTGTCAATTACAACCTGGCCGGCGCCCAGTACGCGGTGGCCGGAACCGTAGCGGGCCTGGAAGCCCTGGAAAAGGACGCCAATGAGCGCGCCCGGCAGGCCGGGGGCAAGCGCCCCTTCATGCTGGTTCCCGGTATTGATGTGCCTTTCCACTCCAGCGTGCTGCGCACCGGGGTGGCCGAATTTGGGGATACCCTGCGCGCCATCGTTCCCGCCGATATCAAGCTTGAGATCCTCGAAGGGCGCTACCTGCCGAATCTGGTAGCTCGCCCCTTCGAACTCACGGAAGAGTTCTGCGATGCCATTCTTGAGGTTGTGCCCTCCCGGGTGGTGCGTGAGATTCGCGCCGACCTGCCCGCGCGCCTGGAGCGCGACCGGGTAGGCACCGCCCGCGAGCTACTTATCGAGCTGCTGGCCTGGCAGTTCGCCTCCCCGGTGCGCTGGATTGAAACCCAGGATTACCTCATTGAGGCCGGGGTGGAAGATATCGTGGAAATCGGCCTGGCCGCTTCGCCCACGCTGGCGAATATGGCCACCCGCACCCTGGCGCTGCCCAAGCACGCCCAACGCCACGTGAGCGTGTACAACGTCCAGCGTGACGCCAAGCGGGTTTTGCATGAGGATGTGGCCAGTGCCCCGGTTGCGGAGGACGCACTCGAGGAAAGCACCGCGGCCGCGGCCCCGAGCGCCGCCAACGGTGCCGGTGCGAGCGGCGGCGATATCGCTGCTGCGGCACCCGAAGCTGCGCCTGCTACTCCGGAGGCCCCGGCCCCCGCGGCTGCTCCGGCAGCTGCGGCCGCTCCCGCCCCGGAAAGCGCTCCGGCGGGCGATGGCCAGCCGGCAGCGGATCTGCCCTTCCGGGCCGGTGACGCCCTGCGCGTTTTGCTGGCCTGGTCCACCAAGATCCGTGTGGATCAGATGGGTGATGCCGATTCGGTCGAAACCCTCACCAACGGGGTTTCCTCGAAGCGTAACCAGATCCTTATGGATATGACCGCTGAATTTGACCTGGCCTCCATGGACGGCGCCGCGGAGGCACCGCTCGCCACCCTGGTTTCCCAGGTGGATCAGGCCGCCCACTCCTACAAGCCTTTCGGGAGCGTGCTGCGCGAAGCTATCGCTGACCGGCTGCGTTCCCTCACCGGTGCGGCCGGCGCCAAGCCGGCCCGGGTGGCCCAGCGGGTGCAGGACACCTGGCAGCTCGGTGAAGGCTGGGTGGCGCACGTGACCGCCACGATTCTCCTGGGTACCCGGGAAGGTAAGTCGGTACGCGGCGATGAATTGGCGACCCTCCCGCTCGCCCCCACCTCGGCTGCGCAGCTCGATGACCTCATCGACGCGGCGGTACGGGCGGTGGGTGCAGCCCACGGGGTCAGCGTTGCGCTTCCGAGTACCGGGAGCGGGGCGGGCGGCGTCGTCGACTCCGCGGCCCTGGACGCTTATGCCGAGCGTATGGACGCGATTTTGGCCGGGACCGCCCGCGATCTGCTCGCGCGCCTCGGGCACGATGAGCGCCCGGACACGCAGGCGAGCGCCGATGATCTGGCTCTGCGCGAAGCCATGAGCGCGGAACTGGGCAGCGGTTGGGAAGACTTCGTGACCCCGCGTTTCGATCCGGCCCAGGCCGTGCGCCTGTGCGACCGCTGGGCGACCGCCCGCGAGGACGTTGCCAAGATCGCCTTCGGGCGTGAGGTAAGCGCCAATTTCACCGGCGTTGGGGAAGAAGTGGCCCGCCAGGCCGAATGGCAGGCGGCTCGCAATCCCCATCTGGCGGCGCGTTTCGCCAAGATTGCCCGTGAGGCGCGCGATACCACCCCCGGCATTTACGCCGGGAAGATCGCGGTTGTCACCGGTATGGCAGAAAACTCCATCGCCGGTGCGGTGGTGGCCGGGCTGCTGGCCGGCGGGGCAACCGTCGTCGCCACCTCCTCGCGTATCTCCACCGCGCGTCTGAACTTCGCCAAGAAGCTCTACCGCGAGAACGCCATCAACGGTGCCGAGCTGTGGCTTATTCCCGCCAACCTCGCCTCCTTCCGCGACGTCGACGCGATCACCGCGTGGATCGGTGCCGAACAGCGCGAAACCGTGGGTGCCACCTCGAAGCTCATCAAGCCGGCTCTTATTCCGGATCTGCTCGTGCCCTTCGCGGCGCCGCGGGTGAGCGGCTACCTCAGCGATGCCGGCCCCGAAGCGGAAAACCAGGCCCGAGTGCTGCTGTGGAGCGTGGAGCGCCTCATCGGCACCCTCGCGAGCCTCGGAACCGATGCCGCTATCGATCACCGTATGCACGTGATCCTGCCGGGCTCCCCGAACCGGGGCTCCTTCGGTGGGGACGGTGCCTACGGCGAGGTCAAGGCCGCGCTGGATGCGGTGGTCAATAAGTGGCGCGTGGAGCCGTGGGGCCAGCGCACCACCATTGCCCACGCGAAGATCGGGTGGGTGCGCGGCACCGGCCTCATGGGCGGGAACGACCCGCTGGTCGAAGCTGTGGAAGCCAAGGGTGTGCACACCTGGTCCACGGCGGAAGCCGGGCGCGAACTGCTCACTCTCTTCACCCCCGAATCCGTGGCTGCTGCCCGCCGCGCCCCGGTTATCCACGATATGACCGGCGGCTTGGGCGATATTAACCTGCCCGAACTGGCCGCCAGCATCACGCCGGCCGCACCCGCACCTGCTGCGGAGGACGCGCCGAGCGTGCGGGCGCTGCCCAGCCCGGTGAGCATCCACCAGCCCACTATGGACCTGGGTGCTTTCGGGAAGGGTACCGCGAAGCCCGAGGACCTCGTGGTCATCGTGGGGCTGGGCGAAACCGGCCCCTGGGGCAGTTCGCGCACCCGGTGGGAAGCCGAACTGGGGATTCAAAGCGACGGCGATGTGGACCTCACCCCGGCCGGGGTGCTCGAGCTGGCCTGGATGATGGGCCTGCTCACCTGGTTCGATACCCCCAAGCCGGGCTGGTACACGCCCGAAGGGGAACTGGTGCCGGAAGAGGATATCTTCGAGCGCTACCGCGATGAGGTTGTGGCACGTTCCGGAATCCGCGCCTTTGTGGACGACGGGCCGCTGGCCGATATCGGGACCACCGATATCGCCCCGGTCTACCTGGAAAAGGACGTTGTTTTCACGGCCGGTAGCGAGGCGGAGGCCCGCGCCCATGCCGAAGCAGATCCGAACTTCACCAGCTTCTTCGAAGAAGACGGCGAATGGCGGGTGCTGCGCAAGGCCGGGGCACTGACCTATATGCCGCGTCGTACCACGCTCACCCGGCGCGTGGGCGGGCAGTTCCCCACCGATTTCGATCCGGCCAAGTGGGGGATTCCGGCGTCGCTCGTGGAGAGCGCGGACCGCATGGCTATCTACAACCTCATGACGGCGGTAGATGCCTTCCTCTCGGCCGGGTTCTCCCCGGCGGAGCTGCTCGAATACGTCCACCCGGTGGATGTCTCCTCCACGCAGGGCACCGGCTTTGGCGGGATGACCTCCATGCGCCGCCTGTACGTGGATCGTTTCCTGGGGAAGGATTATCCGCAGGATATCCTCCAGGAAACCCTGCCGAATGTTATCGCCGCGCACACCATGCAGGCGTACGTGGGTGGTTATGGTTCCATGATTCACCCCATCGGCGCTTGCGCGACCGCCGCCGTTTCGGTGGAAGAGGGCGTGGATAAGATCGCCACCGGCAAGGCCCAGTTCGTGGTCTCCGGCGCGATTGATGACGTGCAGGTGGAGTCCCTCATCGGTTTCGGTGATATGAATGCGACGGCGGATTCTGCCGCGATGGCAAAGAAGGGCATTAACCCGCGCTTCTTCTCCCGCGCCGGCGATCTGCGCCGCGGTGGCTTCGTGGAAGCTTGCGGTGGCGGCACGGTGCTGCTGGCCCGCGGAGATGTGGCCGCCCAGATGGGGCTGCCCGTCTACGGTGTGGTGGCCTATATCCGCTCCTTCGCGGACGGTATCCAAACCTCGATCCCGGCACCGGGCCTGGGAGCGCTGGCCGCGGGCATGGGCGGAGAAAACTCCGTGCTGGCCACGAACCTGCGCAATCTGGGCGTGAGTGTGGACGACGTCGCCGTGCTTTCCAAGCACGATACCTCCACCAATGCGAACGACCCGAACGAAGCGGAACTCCATGACCGCCTCTTCACGGCACTGGGGCGCAGCGAAGGCAACCCGCTTTACGTTGTCTCCCAGAAGACCCTGACCGGACATTCTAAGGGCGGGGCGGCGCTCTTCCAGATGGCTGGCATCACCCAGATGTTCGCCACCGGGAAGATCCCGGGTAATAAGGCCCTGGACTGCTCCGATCCGGCCTTCGAGGAACGTAGCTACCTGGTGTGGCCGCGCGATGTCCTCGAGGTGGGGGATATTAAGGCGGCCGTGCTGACCTCGCTTGGCTTCGGGCACGTCTCCGCGCTCATGATGCTCGTGCATCCGGCGGCTTTCGAGGCGGCTATCGCGCGCACCAA
Source organism: Actinotignum sanguinis (assembly GCF_030230305.1). Taxonomy (NCBI): domain Bacteria; kingdom Bacillati; phylum Actinomycetota; class Actinomycetes; order Actinomycetales; family Actinomycetaceae; genus Actinotignum; species Actinotignum sanguinis. Next base: position 226,223 of record NZ_JASPCQ010000002.1, on the reverse strand, counting down.
CGGCGCTAAGGCAGCCCAGCTGTGGCGCGAGAGCGCTGATATGCGCCTGCTGGAAGGCGCGCGTCACCTGGTTGCCGGAATGGTCGGCCACGCGCCGCTCTACACCGAAACCTCGGTGGACGAGCGCTTCGCCGGGGATCGCCACGAAGGTGAAGCCGCGCTGCTCCTCGATCCGCGCTACCGCCTGGTGAACGGTAAGTACCAGCTGCGCTAAATCAGAGCGGGTACAGCCCATAGGAGCGGGGCGGGTAGGTTGTGATGACCTACCCGCCCCGCTCTTTCGTTGAGTAACAGCAGTGCCCAGTCACAGTTGCGCTTGGTAACTGGAGCCGTGTTTACCAGCCGTAATTATCCTTGGAGAAATCCACCGTGATCGCCCCGTCCTTCACCTCGAAGCGCAGGGTGCGATTAACCCAGATATTGACCGGGAATTCCGATTCCTTCCAGGGGTCTTTTTCGCTGTAGCGCTGCTTGTAATTGATGATGGCTTTGCCCTTGACCTTGGCGGTGCCCACGTAAGCACCATCTTCGTAGCGCACGCTGGCGGCATCTACCTCAACCTTGGGCTCTTCCTTCCACGAACGCCGAATTTCCGTCACGGCCTGGAAAACCGGATCGCTCATATTCAATTCGGGGCATTCTTTCACCTCGAAAGTATTGGCGGGCATACACGCCTCGTAGCGGGCATTCACCTGCTTTTGTACCTCCGCGGCCACCTCCGGGGTGAAGCTCGGTTCAATGGAGGTCGAGGAACCCGGGCCAATAACGGGAACAGATACACTCTGTGCCTCCCCGAAGCTCACGAAGGTATCTCCGCCCTGCGCACCCACGGTATACGTCCCCGGGAAAGTGGGGAGCGAATAGTACTCGCTGAGCCGTTCGCCTTTATTGGCCGGGTCCACCGTGGTCGAAAGATCGACGTCGACCCCGTTAACACTGAGTTGCGGTGTGACTGAACGCAGTTCCACGGTCCCCAGTGGTGCATCGGTGACCTGCCATTCGGAGAAGAACAGGAATTTCTTGCCGCGTTCACTTAGCGTAAGGTCAACCGGATACTTCTTCATGTCGATGGTGAATTCCGCGCTCACATGCACGGTATCTTTCCCGCCCGCCTGAGGTGCCTTAAAGGCAGAGATGATCTCAAAATCGGTGGGCCGGTTGGTGGCCTTGCTGTAAATCTCATCGCTGAGGAGCAGGCGCTCACCGGAACGCACATTCGGGTCGTACACGTCGAGCGCCGCGCTGGCCTTCCCCTCCACAATCGCGGAAAGATATTTCTCGGCAGTTTTCTCCGGTGCGAATTTACTGGCCGTCACCTTAAAACCAATAACTCCCGCCACGACGAGCACGAGCAGAATCACCAGGCTGATCCACAATTTCTTATGGGATTTCTTCTGGCGTGGTGCCGCGGGTACCGCGGATACCGGAGCGGCCGGGTACATTCCTCCCGGTAGCCCGGGGCCCGCCGCCGGACTCGGCGCGGTGCCGTATCCGCCCGGAGGGGCGTAGCCCTGCGGCGGAACACCGTATCCGGGCTGCGGTGCATAGCCCGGTGCAGGTGGGTAGCCCGGAGCCGGTACCACATCCGGGGCAACGCCGGCGCTGGCTGCACTCGGAATCTCCTCAAGCATGCGCGGAAGCGCGATACGGGTGGGCGCGCCCGCCTCGGCATCGGCCGGTACGTGCGGTTCAGGCCCGCTTGGGGAGGGGGCCGACGGCGCCGCTGCCGCGGGTGAATCCTCCACCGCGGGTGAATCCGCTGCCGGGGTCTCGGCAGAGAGCTCGGGTTCCGGATCCGGTTGCGGGGGAGGCGGCGGAACGGGAACCGTGCGCGGATTCGCCGGAGTGGCCTCAGGCTGAGGCGCTGGCGCGTCCTCTACCTGCGGAATAGTCCGGGTCAGCCCCGCATCTTCAGGCGTCTGCGCGGAAGGCGGGGGAGGTGGAGGTGGGGGCACCGGCGTGGACGGTGGGAACTGGTCAGGTCCGTTAGTCATGGGATAGTCCTTCCTCACAGATGGAGTACGGTGACGTGGAAGGTGGAACTCGCGTGATGAGCCCCGCCGTCGTACCTGTAGAGTTTTTCATAAACTCCACGTACCTAGGGTAGCTGGGATACTGTTACTACAGGAGAAAACTCCGTATATTAACGATAGAAACTATTAGTAGCTACACGGGTTTTCGTCCGCGTTCGCACGGCACGAAAATTCTATGGGAGAAAGTAGAACGGCTATGATGTACGATCCGCGCACGATGACCCTTGAGAATTTGGGAGACCCGCAGATTACCGCGCGGGATCTTGCCGATATTGCGGCCCAGCGCCCCGACCTATGGGATGCCATTGCGGTGCACCCGCAGTGCTACCCGGCGCTGGTCTCCTGGATTCGCGAGCGCCAGGCCGAAGCCCAGGGCCAGCCGGCCCCGCAGGCTCCGCAAACTCAGCAGTCCCCGCAACCGGCAGCGCAGCCGGAAGAACGGCCGGCGGAACAACCCGCACCCCAGTTCTCGCAGCCTGCGGCACACGCCCCGCAGCCCCTCACCGCCGAACAGTGGCAGGCTCGTTTCCAGCTGGATAACGGGCGCGAACCCACGTTGCGGGAGTACCAGGAGGCTGTGGCTCAGGGCGCGGTGGCCGGGCCGGGCGTTCCGGATAACTCCGTGGGGGATATGAAAGAGGGCCTCAAGCAATTCGCTACCGGCGCCAAGGATTTTGTAAATAACCGGGTGGCTCCGGCGGTGGCCCAGCAGGCCGGTGCGATGCGCCAGGGGTTCGCGGCTGCCTCCGCGGGGCGCGGTTCCAAGTGGAATGTGATTATTCCGGCGGTGCTTATCGGCGCTCAGGTCCTCGCGATGCTCAGCGTTTTCCTGCCCTTCGCTTCCGCCTTTGGTTTTTCCGCCAGTATGATGACGGGAGACGCAGAATCGGCGTGGATGGTCATTCTCTGCTACCTCATTGCGGCTGTTTTCTCCACGCTTGCTCTGGTGATGAAGAAAAAGTGGACGATGGCTACCGCCGGCGGGGTGGGTTTGCTTTTCGGAATTCTGCTCTTTATCGGGAGTATGAACGCGCTTTCGAAGCTTTCTGAATTCTCTGAGGTTGCCAGCGTAGGCTTTGGCTTCATCCTCTTCATCCTCGCCACCATCGTGGATATTGCGTTCTCCATCTGGGCTATCGTCGTGGTGGTCAAGAAGCAGTACTAACAGGGAAATCTTGCGGATAGCAAGAACGATCGGATCATAAAAGTGGGGCGGACATCATCAAAATGTCCGCCCCACTTTTGTATGGGTAGCGCTAGTTCATCTCCACTTCCTGGCGGCGTACCCGCGCCCCGCACAGGCCGTAGTAGGCCACGAAGCCGATGATGAGAGCCAGGATCACGCCAATGTTGCCCGAACCGAGCGGCCCGTCCACCCCGCCGATGAGTGGGAGGAGGTAGCCCTGCCAATCATTGAAGGGGGCATCGGAGAAGCCGTTGACGACCAAACCCCAGCCGATCACACAGCACAGCGCCAAGATGGCCAGCGAGGTCACGTTGTAGTTGCCGTAGCGGCCGGTGGGGGAGAAGAGTGCGGCGTCGTCGTAATCACGCTTGCGCAACGTAATATCCGCCATCATGATGCCGGTCCACGCGGCAAGCGGCACCCCCAAGGTGACCAGGAAGGACTGGAAGGGACCGATAAACGTGGGTGAGAAGAAGGTGACGTACACGGTGCCCACGGTGAGGATAACGCCGTCGATGAGGGAGGCGAGGGGCCGTGGAATCCGAATCCCCAGGGTGAGGAGCGTGAGCCCCGAAGAATAGATACCGTTAATCGCGCCCGACAGCAGCGAAAGAATCGCGGTGAGGAGGAAGGGGAGAAGGAACCAGGTAGGCAGGATCGTGGCCAACGCGCCCACAGGATCAGCGCCGATGGCGTCGGAGAGGGCGTCATCTGAACCGGCGAGCATAAGGCCGAAACTAATGAGCACCACCGGGCCGAGGGAACCACCCAGGGTATTCCAGAAAATAATGTGGCTCCCGCGCGCCTGCCGGCTTTGGTAGCGTGACCAATCCGCCGCGATATTCACCCAGCCCAGACCCATGCCGGTGAGCACCATGACGAAAGCGCCGAGCATGGCCGCCACCGAGCCGGACGGGTGGGAGAAGAGCGCGCCGGCGTCGAGATGCGGGAAAACTAAAATGATATAGATAATGGTGGTGATGCCGGTGATCCAGGTGAGGACCGCCTGCATTTTCATAATAATGTGGTAGCCGGCCACCGCGCCCAGCACGATGAGGGTGGCAACAATCGCTGCCGCTACCACTTTGACCGTGGTGGAATCTTCCCCGGCCCAGCCCAGCCGCGCGAGCACCGTGTTGGTGGCCAGAACTGCGGTAATGGCCAGCGACGTTTCCCAGCCGATGGACGTCAGCCAGGAAATAATGCCCGGAACTTTCGCGCCGTTCACCCCGAAAGCCGCTCGGGACATGACCATCGTAGGCACCGAGCCGCGTTTGCCGCCCAGCGCGATGACCCCGCAGATAGCGAAGGAAAGAATCACGGCGATGACCGTGATAGCCAGCGCCTGCGGGAAAGAAATACCAAATCCAAGCACCCACGCCCCGTAACTCATCCCAAAAACGGAGATATTCGAGGCGAACCACGGCAGGAAAAGATGCCGGGGTTTCGCGGTGCGCTCACTATCGTCGACTATTTCGATGCCGGTTGTCTCTATCGATGCCATAGGTACTATCTTTCTCCAGCTCAGCGGGGAATGGTAGAGGGACAGCGAAATTCGGGACGAGCAGACAGGAAGCGGTGGCCTCGTTTACCATAAAAGGGAATAGTTACGCGGGAGCGAAAGTCACGGGGAACGACGGCGCCGCTTTGGCTTTGAGCTGGCCACACGGATACGTCACCAGGAAGGAGCACGCGGTGATCGCCGGAATTGGAACCGATACCGTCGCAATCGATGCCTTCGCCCAGCAGCTGGATCTACCCGGCTCCCGCTTCCGCAACGTTTTTACCGCGCGGGAAATGCGCTACGCGATTCGCCGGGCCCAGCGCCACACCCGCACCGAGGCCGCCGGAGCTTTCGCCACCCCGGCCGCGGAAGATGCCGGATTTGAGACCGTTATTCCGGCCGCGGAACTCGCCCCGCACCTGGCGGCCCGGTGGGCCGCCAAAGAGGCCTTTATTAAAGCGTGGTCGGCGGCTCTTTACGGCTCCCAACCGGTACTGCCCGAGGGGCATTGGGACGCCATCGAGGTCACCAATGACCGCTGGGGGCGCCCGGCGATTATCCTCGGGGCACCGATAGCCGGGGCGGTTCATAAAACCCTGGGGAGTGTCAATATTCATGTTTCGATGAGTCACGATGGGAACGTGGCCAGCGCCGTCGTTCTTATCGAATACCAGAACACCGGTGCGCCGCACCGGGCCGCACCCACCCGATAAACCGCGCCTAAACCGCGCTACACCCAGCTCCTGGCCGTAACTACACCCCGAAGTGGCCGGAAATAGACCCGCGGTTCACGCTCTGAGAAGCAGTGGCGCGCCACCGCTGGCGTACACTACCGTGTGCCGGTACGAACGAAGCACTGAGGCGGTGGCACGGTCACCGCGGGGAGCGGAGCCCGCACGGGGCGAGGCGCCGCGATGAAGGAGCTGAGAAAACGTGGCACCACAGCAAGCTGGACAATCCGAGCAGACCGGGCCGTCCGGGCAATCGGAACAATCCGCCGAGCCGCAGCTGCAGCGCGGCCTGCACGCCCGCCACCTCACCATGATCGCGGTGGGCGGGGCGATTGGCACCGGGCTTTTCGTGGCCTCCGGAGAAACAATCAGCCAAGCCGGCCCGGGCGGAGCCCTGGTGGCCTACGGGCTCATCGGCATGATGGTCTACCTCCTCATGCAATCGCTGGGGGAGATGGCGGCCTACCTGCCGGTGGCCGGGTCCTTCGAAGAATACGGGCGGCGTTTCGTTTCGCCCTCTTTCGGTTTCGCCACCGGCTGGAACTACTGGTACAACTGGGCGATCACCGTGGCCGCAGAGCTTTCCGCCGCGGCGCTCGTGATGAAGTACTGGTATCCGGATACGCCCGGCTGGGTGTGGTCTGCGATCTTCCTGGCCCTGCTCATTTTGCTCAACGCGCTCTCGGTGCGCACCTACGGGGAAGGTGAATTCTGGTTCGCTCTTATTAAAGTGGTGACGGTTCTCGCCTTTATCGCGGTGGGGCTCCTCATGATTGCCGGTGTTTTCGGGGCGAGCCCGGGACTGGCTCACTGGACGGAAGGCGAGGCGCCTTTCGTCAACGGCGGAGCAGGAATCCTCGCGGTTTTCATGGTGGCCGGTTTCTCCTTCCAGGGCACCGAAATGGTGGGGATCGCCGCGGGGGAGGCTCGCGACCCCGCCACCACGGTTCCGCGTGCCACCCGCACAATTTTCTGGCGCATCCTCATCTTCTACATCGGCGCCATCGTGGTGGTGGGCACCCTGGTGGCCTATAGCGACCCGAACCTGCTGCGCACCGATATTTCCGATATTGCGGTCTCGCCCTTCACCCTGGTGTTTGAGCGCGCCGGGGTGGCTTTCGCGGCCGCCGTCATGAACGCCGTTATTCTTACCGCGGTGCTATCGGCGGGTAATTCCGGCCTGTATGTCTCCACCCGCATGCTTTTTGCGCTCGCCGAGCAGGGCAGCGCCCCGAAATTCCTGGCGCGTCTGACCCGCCGCGGCGTCCCGCTCAACGCCATGATCATCACGATTCTGGTGGCTACCGCCTGCTTCATCTCCTCCTTTATGGGCGACGGCAAAGCTTACGCCTGGCTCGTCAATGCCTCCGGCTTGGCCGGTTTTATCACCTGGATGGGTATCGCGTGGAGCCATTACAATTTCCGGCGCGCTTTTATCGCCCAGGGCCGTAGCCTCGACGAACTCCCCTTCAAGGCGCGTTTCTACCCGGCCGGCCCCATTGTGGCGCTGGTGATGTGCGCGGTGGTGATCGTGGGGCAGAGCTACCTCATTATTACCTCAGGTGGTGGAGCCCTCGACCTGCTCTCCTCCTATATCGGATTGCCGCTGTTCTTCGGCCTGTGGTGGGGCCACAAACTCATCACCAAGAGCCCCGCCGCGGATCTCTCCCGCGCGGACCTGAGCGCCCCCAAGATTTCCTGAGCCGCCCGCTTTTCCGCGCGCCGCGGCTATGTTCCCACAAGCCTTGAGCACGACGACGCCGCGACGCCCCGCGTGGTCCCGGAAAGCTGCGCCACAATTTTGTGTCGTAACCCCGCGGTAGACTGTCGATCTAACAGCGAAGGCGTGGAAGGTGTGGAGGAGAGACATGAGTACACCACTGGATGAACCTTTGGCCGTGGCGGACCCGGAAGTTGCCGCAATTCTCACCGGGGAATTGCGGCGTCAGCAAGAAGGCTTGGAAATGATCGCGTCGGAAAACTTCGTTTCCCGCGCGGTTATGCAAGCCCAAGGCTCTGTTCTCACCAATAAGTACGCGGAAGGCTATCCCGGGCGGCGCTACTACGGTGGTTGCGCATGGGTGGATAAGGCCGAAACTCTCGCCATAGAGCGGGCAAAAAGCCTCTTCGGGGCGGATTACGCCAATGTGCAACCGCATTCGGGTGCCTCGGCGAATGCCGCTGTCTATCACGCGATGGTGAAACCTGGTGCGAAAGTACTGGGCATGGCCCTCGATCAGGGCGGGCATCTCACCCACGGTATGAAACTCAACTTCTCCGGGCGCAATTACGATGTGGCCGCCTACCACGTGAATCCGGAAACCTATCTTCTCGATATGGATGAGGTGCGTGAAACCGCGCTGCGCGAACGCCCCGCCATGATTATCGCCGGGTGGTCCGCCTACCCGCGGCAGCTAGATTTCGCGGCTTTCCGCTCCATTGCTGATGAAGTCGGTGCCGTGTTGTGGACGGATATGGCCCATTTCGCCGGCCTCGTGGCCGCAGGGCTGCACCCCAACCCCCTCCCGTATTCGGATGTGGTTACCACCACCATTCACAAAACCCTGGGTGGGCCCCGCTCGGGGATGATCCTGTCCGCGCGCGGGGAGGAATACGGCAAGAAGCTCAATTCCGCGGTATTCCCCGGCAACCAAGGCGGCCCGCTCATGCACGTGGTTGCCGCGAAAGCAGTGGCTCTCGGGTATGCAGCCACGGAAGAATTCCGCCAGCGTCAGCTCCGCACCCTGGAAGGCGCCCAGATCTTGGCCGCCCGGCTCACGGAAGCAGATGTGGCTCAGGCAGGTATCTCGATTATTTCCGGGGGCACTGATGTCCACCTGGTCCTCGTGGATCTGCGCAATGCCGCGATCAACGGTCGGGAAGGGGAGGACCTGCTGGGGAGCATCGGTATTACCGTCAACCGCAACGGGGTTCCCTATGATCCGCGCCCGCCTTTCGTCACCTCCGGGTTGCGCATCGGTACCCCGGCGCTGGCCACCCGCGGCTTCGGCCCGGAAGAATTCACGGAAGTTGCCGATATTATTGCCCGCGCCCTCATCGGTGGGCACGCTGCGCCGGTAGAGGAGCTGCGCGCCCGGGTACGCGCGCTCGCGGACCGCTTCCCGCTGTACGCCGGTCTGGACCAAATTGGGGCCACCCGGAACGGGGAAGGGCAGTAATGGCAGCGCAACTTCTGGACGGGCGCGCCGTCGCCGCCGCTATTAAAGACGAACTGAGGGTGCGGGTGGAAGCTCTGCGCGCTCGCGGATACACACCCGGGCTCGGAACAGTGCTGGTGGGTGATGACCCGGCTTCCGCGGCGTACGTGCGCGGCAAGCACCGCGATTGTGCAGAAGTGGGCATCGCTTCCTTGCAGGTGGAGCTGCCTGCCAGTGCCAGCGCCGCGGAAGTGGCCGATGCACTCCGCGCTCTTAATGCCAATCCTGCCTGCACCGGATATATTCTCCAGCTCCCGCTCCCGGCAGGCTTGCCCGAATCCCGCCTTATCGAAGTGATCGATCCTGATAAGGATGCGGATGGGCTTCACCCGGTCAACCTCGGGCGCCTGGTAGCGGGCGTGAGCGGGCAGCTCACCTCCCCGCTGCCCTGCACCCCGGCCGGCATCGTGGAGCTGATCGAACGCCACGGGCTCAACCTCGCCGGCAAACACGTGGTGGTCCTCGGGCGCGGCATCACGGTGGGAAGAACCATTGGTCTCCTTCTCACTCGGAAGAATATTAACGCCACCGTCACGCTCTGCCATACCGGCACCCCGAATATTCCCGAGCTATGCCGGCGCGCTGATGTCATTATCGCCGCGGTGGGCCAGGCGGGTTTCGTCCGTTCGGAATGGGTGGCGCCCGGCGCTGTCGTTGTTGATGTGGGAGTAACTCGGGAGCGCACCGCGGAAGGTACCTGGCGCACCCGTGGGGATGTGGATCCGGGCGTGCGCGAATCTGCGGCCTGGGTATCACCTAATCCCGGTGGGGTCGGCCCGATGACCCGTGTCATGCTGCTCAGCAACGTCGTCGATATGGCTGAACGCTACCTGGCGCAGCAGCACGCAACAGAACCAGGCGTCTCGGAACATTCCGGGGCCGGATACAAAGGGGAATGAGATGCGGATCAGCACTGTTAACGTCAACGGGATCCGCGCGGCCGCGCGAAAAGGAATTGCGGCGTGGCTGGAGGCCACCGCGGCGGATGTCGTGCTGCTTCAAGAGGTGCGTGCCCCCGCGGATATCACCGCAGATATTTTCGCGGGCACCGGCTACCAGGTTTACACGGCCGTTTCCGAACTCAAAGGCCGGGCCGGGGTCGCGGTGGCGGTGCGCGAAGGTACGGGCGTAGGCGAAGTGCGGGATCACCTGGGCGTGGGAGCCGATGGAGAACCTGTTGGGTCCGAAGCGCCGGTGGATAGCGGGCGCTGGCTTGAAGTGGAACTCCCGGATCTCCAGCTGCGGGTGGTGAGCGCCTACCTGCATTCGGGAGTGGCGGATAATCCGGAAAAAATGGCGGCAAAATACGCGCATCTTGAGCGGGTGAGTGCCCGCCTAGCGCAATTTGACCCGGCCGCCCGCACCCTAGTTGCCGGGGACTTCAATATCGTCCACACCGAAGCTGATATTGAGAACTGGAAATCCAACCACAACCGTACCTCCGGGGTACTCGACGATGAAATCGCCTACCTGGACCGGTGGTTCGGTGGGCCCTGGGTGGATGTGCAACGCGCGTTGCTGGACCGCAGCGGGCATGAGGGCAAAGGCCCCTACACCTGGTGGAGCCAGCGCGGCAAAGCTTTTGACAACAACGTAGGCTGGCGTATCGACTACCATATGGCCAGTCCGGCGCTTGCCGCCACCGCGCAATCCTTCACTATCGGGCGAGCATCCTCCTATGCGGAGCGCTGGTCCGACCACGCCCCGCTCACGGTGGACTACCAGCTCTAGGTGCACTGTTTGTACCGTTCAGGACCGTTGAGGAATCAAAAACTTCTGTTTTTGTCGTAGCCCTCACGTACGATGGCTATGTGACAAAGCAGAACTCTATGATTGCCGGTGTCTCTCGAGCTCTCGGCGTGGACCGGCAGGGGCGGCAAGCCGCCCGGCACGGTGCACCCGGTGGGGAACGGGGTGCGGAAAGCGCAATAGCCGGCGTCGTCCATAAAGGAAAAGCTCTGGCCGAATGGGTGCAAGGCACGCGCATCATGCGGGGGCTGGGGCGCTACGGAAAGGCCCGCGGGGGCCTGCTCGCCGGCGGAATCGCCTACTCGGCACTTTTCGCTATCACCGCGGCTCTCACCATTTCCTGGACCGTCTTTATGGCCACCCTCGGCAGAAATACGCAGCTGCGGGAAACTGTGGTGGATGCCGTCAATGCGGCCCTACCCGGCATTCTCCAAGATTCTTCCGGGGAAGGGCTCATCAATCCCGATGACCTCATCCTCTCGGGAACCTCGGTAGTGGCTACCATCATCGCGGGCGCGGTGCTGCTGTGGACGGCCATGTCCATTATGGCCGGGCTCTCCACCGCTATCGGTGCCATGTTCGGGGTGAATCAGCGGGTCGAAAATGGGGTGGTCAGCATCCTCTTCCGCCTCGCCGGATTCGTGGTGCTTGCCCTGGGGATTCTTACCTCCGCGATTATCGGCTCCCTCGTTGGTTCGGTAGGAACCATGCTTCTTACCCGTGTAGGAATGGACGGGGCATTCGTACAATTCGGAACCAAAATCGCGGTCTTCCTGCTCGCGGCCACCGTGGACGCGCTTGTCATCATGTTCATTATCCGGTTCACCTCCGGGATCCGGGTACCCCGCCGCGATTTCATCACGGGGGCGGCCCTCGGCGCGATCCTGCTCTCCCTCATTCGGGTAGCGGGAACCTCCGCGGTATCCAGTGTGTCCGGAAACCCGCTCCTCGCGCCCTTTGCCGCCATCGCCACCCTGCTGCTGTGGCTCAACCTTGCCTCGCGCATTGTGCTCATGGTCTCGGCCTATATGGCCAACCCGCCGCGGGTCTACGTGCCGAAAGATCCGGAAGAACTGCGGGCCACCACCACGCCCAATTACGTCACCCTCTCCGTTCCGGAAACACTCGCGTGGCCCCATGATCCCATCACCGGCTCCCTCCTTCCCGAACCGGAGAACGCCATCGGTACTGAGGAAGAAGATCTGCCCGAATGGGGCGGCCTGGCCGGTAACCTGGCCCGCCGCCGGGCCGAAAAGCTAGAATCAAAGGCGCGCGAGGCACAGCTCAAAGCTGAAGAAGCTCGCGCACACTACGTGAGCGGACAGCGCGAACTCGCCCGCTCGCAGCGAAAGGACAGCTAGGCGTGACATTCCATGCGATTATTCCCGCCGGGGGAGCCGGCTCACGGCTGTGGCCGCTCTCGCGGGCCAGCCACCCGAAGTTCCTGGTTGATTTCGGTTCGGGGCACACCATGATTCACGATACGGTGACCCGGCTTGCCCCGCTAGCATCCAGTATCTATACCGTGACCGGCACCGCGCATGCCGCGGCCGTCCGTGAGCAACTAGCCGATATTACGACGCCCCTTCACTACGTGGTTGAGCCGAGCCCGCGCGGCACGATGGCCGCCATCGGTATTGCCGCGGCGCTCGCCCACCGCACCGATCCGGATGCCCTGGTCGGTTCCTTTGCGGCCGATCATCGTATCTCCAATACCGCGGCCTTCACCGCGGCCGTGCGCGGCGCGCTGGAGGCGGCCTCCCGCGGTTATCTTGTTACCCTAGGGATTACTCCAACCGGGCCTGCCACCGGATTCGGCTATATCCGCGCGGGCGGGGCACTCCCCGGTGAACCTTCCGCCGGCGGATCGCGTGAGGCTAACGCCGCTGCCGTGCAGGTAGAACAATTCGTGGAAAAACCGGATGCGGAAACTGCCGCGCGTTATCTCGCGCAGGGGGGCTACTACTGGAACGCCGGGATTTTCGTGGTGCGGGCGGCCACGCTTATGGATATGCTCACCGACTACCGCCCTGATATTGCCGCTCCGCTGCGCCAGCTTGCCCAGCTGTGGGATCTGGACTCGGTTCAGCAATCTCCCCAGGTAGAAGCCATATGGGCGTCCATCCCGAAAGAAGTGATTGACCGGGCGGTAGCCGAACCGGCAGCTGCTGCGGGCCGGGTGGCCGTGGTTCCCGCAGATATGGGCTGGTCCGATGTGGGGGATTACGATTCCCTCGCCGAAGGTATCCCCGCCGGGGAGCTCACCGCCCAGCGTGTCCCAGGAAGCACAGGGGCTCCGGTGCTCACTGTTGATGCGCCGGATTCTCTGGTATACAGCTCAGCGAAGCCCATTGTTGTGGTGGGAGTACCGGGCGCCGTCGTTATTGATACCGGAAGCGCCCTGCTAGTGACCACCCGCGATAAAGCTCAGGATGTCAAAAAAGCCGTTGACGGTCTGGACGCGGCCGGGCTGGCAGAGCTCAGGTAGTTTTCCGCTCCGCGTAGCGGAGTGGAAGGCGCGTAGGTAGCGAAGGACAATAGAAACCATGAATACACGCGACTATCGGCGCGGGGCACAAACCCGGCGCGGCACCCAGATTCCGCCCGTCACCGCGGATACCAAGCTGCTCTCCAACCAGAGCAACGGGGACTGGACCCTCAGCGACCCGTGGCGAGTACTGCGCATCCAATCCGAATTCGTGGAAGGATTCGGGGCGCTCGCCCATGTGCCACCCTGCGTTTCGATTTTTGGATCCGCTCGTATCGCGCGCCAGTCACGTTACTACCGGGTGGCCGAGGAAGCAGCCAATATTCTTAGCCGGCAGGGCTTCGGGATTATTACGGGTGGCGGGCCGGGGATTATGGAAGCCGCTAATAAAGGCGCCGCGGCGAATGACGGCCTCTCCATCGGCCTAGGAATTGAACTCCCGCACGAACAGGGGCTCAACGAATACGTTAATCTCGGCATTGAATTCCGGTATTTCTTCGTGCGTAAAACAATGTTCCTTAAGTACTCTCAAGGTTTCGTGGTGCTCCCCGGTGGTTTCGGTACCCTCGATGAGCTATTCGAAGCCCTCACCCTGGTACAAACAGGGAAAGTCGCCGGATTCCCGGTGGTGCTGGTGGGCAGCGACTTCTGGGGTGGTCTCGTGGAGTGGATCCGCGGGCGCCTGGTGAGTGAAGGTATGATTTCGCCCGCAGATCCGAACATTTTTACCGTGGTGGATACCGCCCGCGAAGCTGTCGACGCTCTTATCGCAGGTCAGAGGTCTCTCACTGCCGAACAAGCCACGCGACAAGCTCGCCGCGAACAGGTGGCAGACTTCTAGTAGAATTAGGGGTGACGTTAGTCGCATAGTTGCGGCGAACAGGAAGGAAACCACTATGGCAGCTATGAAGCCACGCACGGGTGATGGGCCGCTGGAAGTCGAACGTGAAGCACGCGGAATCGTGGTCCGCATCCCGGTGGATGGCGGCGGACGCCTCGTTCTGGAACTCAACGATGAAGAATGCGTGAGTCTCAAAGAAGCTCTCGCAAGCGTGGAGAAGTAACCACCACCGACGTATCTGCATCTACTACCGATCCGGGGGCCAGCCAGCAGGCGCGGCCCCCGGATACATGCGCGCTTGCATACCCGGGCACCACGGCGACAGGGTGGTCGGCTAGCCAGCCGGCTACCCCAGCACATTAACCGGCTGCCGGCCAACTAGCCAGCGCTATCAGCCACCTAGCAGCCGGCTACCGGCCGACTAGCAACCGGTTACCGGCCAAAAATCTGTGTAAACGAAGAATCGCCCGGTTAGCGCAACCGGCAGACCAGCACACCATCGCCCAGAGGCACCAGGCTGGTATCGAGTTCTTCGGCTTGCATAAGCGCCTTGATGAGATGGCGAATCGCCACCACGGGTTCTTCGCGGCGCGCTGGGTCAGCGACCTTACCGCCCTGGAGAGCGCCAGCCACCACCAGGAGGCCCCCGGGTCGCAAAATCCGCAAAGCTTCTTCACAGTCACCGGCCGCCTCAAGAGGATCGCCGTCGACAAGCACCATATCGTAGGAGTGGGCCGCCAACCGCGGCAAAATATCAGCACTGCGCCCGTTAATGATGCGCACTTTCCCGGGGCGGGCCCCGGCTCGGGCGAAAAGCGAACGTGCCACATGCTGAGCTTCGGATTCCACGTCAATCGTGGTCAGGTGAATATCCCCGGCGCGCAGCAGGTAAAGACCGGACACTCCGCTGCCCGTCCCGATCTCCACCGCGTTGGTCACTTTCGCGCAGGCAGCCAGCACCGTGAGGAAGTTGCCGCAGGCCGGACTCACGCACCGGATAGAGAATTCAGCGGCGGTGGCGCGGGCCGCCCGGGTAATATCCCCTTCGATAACGGCATCTTCAGCGTATGTCCACGCCAGGGTCCGATCGGACATAAGCCTCCTCCATAACAGGGATCGTGCGCAGCAGTGTTTCTATCATAGTGCGCGGTGTCATTCCGCGGGAAATGCGCGCCGCGGTAGCTCGTGGATACGTGCCGCGAGGGCGCGCAGCATATCGCGCGCGGGGGAGTCCACCATATCAAGGACGAACGGCGTTCCGGCATCGCAGCCCTCCCGCAGCGCCGGCTCCAGCGGAATCTGGGCGAGAAGCTCAACCGGATACCCGAGCGTTGCGCTGAGGTTCGTAGCGACGAGCTGTCCGCCACCGGAACCAAAAACAGTATTTTTTGTTCCGTCCGGTAGTTCCAGATAGGACATATTTTCGACGACGCCGATAACCGTCTGCTCCGTTTGCTTAGAAACTGCACCGGCCCGTTCAGCCACGTCCGCGGCAGCTGTTTGCGGCGTCGTTACAACGAGGATATCCGCGCGTGGCAGCATCTGTGCCAATGAAATAGCGACGTCGCCCGTCCCGGGCGGCAAATCGAGGAAAACATAATCAAGATCCCCCCAGTACACGTCCGCGAAGAATTGTTCGAGGGCTTTATGGAGCATGGGGCCGCGCCAGACCACCGGGGTATTACCCGGCACAAACATACCGATGGACATGACTTTCACGCCGTGCGCGACCGGGGGAATAATCATGCCGTTGAGCTGTTGGGCGGGAGTATCCACTCCCATCATCCCCGGAATGGAAAAACCGTAAATGTCGGCATCGATGAGGCCCACGCGCTGGCCGGTGGCGGCCAGCGCAACCGCGAGGTTCGCGGCTATCGAGGATTTCCCTACTCCGCCTTTCCCGGAGGCCACCGCGATAACGCGGGTGGGCGAATCGGGGCGCGCGAAAGAAATTTCCCGCGTGGTGCGCCCGCCACGCAGCTTCTGCTGCAAGTGTTGCACCTGGAGCGGGGTCATGGCACCCATCGTGATAGTAATGGTTCCCACGCCTGCTAGCGCGGCGATGGCCTCGCGTACCTCCCGTTCGATCACGTCTTGGCGCGGGCAGTGCACGGTGGTGAGAAGCACCGTCAGGGTGACGGCACCCTCCGGACTCACCCGCAGCCCGTGAATCATATCCAGTTCGGTAATCGGGTGGCGTAATTCCGGGTCGATAACCCCGGAGAGGGCCTCCAGAACCCGATCCTTGGTGAGGGGAGGGGCCGCGGGTGAGTGCGGCACCGAATCGGAAACAGGATCACTCGTGGGCACCGGGCTCCTCCCTAGGGCGGTCAAGGTCGAGTGCGGCGCGGGCGTGGTCGTCTCCCGGATCAACGGGAACATCGCGTGCTTCGCGCTGGGCCTTGACCGCATCGAGTTCTTCTTGCAGTTCGCGGATGCGTTCTTCGCGTTCGGCGGCGCGATCAATATTGCGGTCATCAAGCTCGTGGAGTAAATCGCGCAATTCCGAACGCACAAAGTCACGGGTGGCCATATCGCCGACCGCATCGCGCAAGCCGGCAATTTCACGCATGAGGTATTCGGTATCTGCCAGGTTACGATCAGCGCGCTGGCGGTCCTGTTCGGCGCTCACCTTGTCTCGGGCATCCTGGCGGTTCTGGGCTAGCAGGATGAGGGGCGAGGCGTAAGAGGCCTGTAAGGAGAGCATGAGCGTAAGCGCTGTGAAACCGAATTCGGCTGAATCGAATTGCCATTTTTCGGGGGCCATGGTGTTCCACGCCAGCCACGCCACCACGAAAATAGTCAGGTAAACCAGGAAACTTGCGGTGCCTTGGAAACGGGCGATGCTTTCCGCGGCGCGCCCGGCAGCTTCCGGATCTTTGCGCCGGCGGCGCCGAAACAAGCGGCTACGCCGTTCGAGCGGTTCATTGAAATCATTAGCCACGGTTCACCTCGTTCGTCGTGGATGCGGCGGGGGAGTCTACGGGCCTTTCCTCAGCATCAGCGCCCTCCCAGGAATCATCCATATCACGCCAATCCTCAGGGAGGAGATGGTCGAGCACGTCGTCAACGGAGACTGCCCCGAGGAGGAGTCCCTGATCCACCACCGGGACCGCGGTGAGGTTATAGGTTGCCAATTCGCGGGTGACCGAACCGATGGGGGCTTCCGGATCCACGCCTTCGGTATTCCGATCCAGAATAGAACCGAGCATCGTGGTGGGAGGTTCGCGCAGCGCCCGCTGGATATGTACCGCACCTAAATACCGCCCCGTGGGGGTTTCCAAAGGCGGGCGGCATACGAAAGCCACCGCGGCCAGGGCCGGGGGAATATCCGGGCGGGATGCCGCGGCCAGGGCCTGCGCCACCGTGTCATCCGGACCGAGGATCACCGGGTTGGGGGTCATGAGACCACCGGCGGTGCGCTCATCATAGGTGAGGAGGCGGCGCACATCTTGCGCTTCGCCTTCACTCATGGAGTCGAGGAGGATCGCTGCTGTTTCCGAGGGCAGATCGGCCATGAGGTCGGCCGCGTCGTCGGGCTGCATCACGTCCAAAACGTCACCGGCACGTTCCACATCCAAACCTGCGAGCACCGTCACGCGGTCCTCATCACCGAGTTCTTCCAGGACGTCCGCGAGCTTTTCGTCCGTGAGCTCGCGGGCGACCGATTGCATACGCTCTTCAGGTAAATCACGCAAAATTTCCGCGATATCCCAAGGCTTGAGATCCACCAGCTGGGAGACGATGGAAGCGGCACCCTGGGTGTGGCTCGCCGTGGAGAGACCAGCCACCTCACTCACCTTGAGGATTTCAGAATGGCGGGAATTCGTGCCGATTCCACGCACATACACCTGGGTGAGGCCCCATTCGCGCCCGCGCAGCGGCTCAATGGCCGCATCCACGACGCTCATGCGGGTGCCGGTTTCCCGGACCACCACCTCGCGGTCAATGAGCTGAGCCATGACGAGTGTTTCCGAACTGCGTTGCTGGAAGCGCCGCATATTGAGCACACCCGTGATGATGACCTGGCCGTTGGCGATGGAGGTGACGCGAGTAATGGGCAGAAAGACCCGGCGCCTCCCCACCACATCAATGGTGAGCCCGACCGCGGAAGGTACCCCTTTGACGCGGAACACCACGACGACATCATGGACGGTACCCACCTGGTCGCCAATGGGATCGTAGACGGGGGTACCGGCCAGCCGCCCAATAAAAACGCGAGAATTTTGCGAGGTTTTCATCAGCGCTGCACCCGCGTGAACCATTCTTCGATATCGGCAATGGTCCGCGGTATATCTTCCGAGAGGCGCTCGGCGCCGTTTTCCGTGATGAGAATGTCATCTTCGATGCGCACCCCGATACCGCGGAAACGCTCGGGAACCTTGAGATCATCTTCGCGGAAGTAGAGGCCGGGTTCGATTGTGAAGACCATCCCCGGTTTCAGTTCCGCATCCAGGTACATATCCCGGCGGGCGGCCGCGCAATCATGCACATCCAAGCCGAGGTGATGGGAGGTGCCGTGCGGCATCCAACGCCGGTGATACTGACCTTCGGGAGCCAGGGACTGGGCTGCGGTGCCCGGGAGCATGCCCCACTTTTCTAGGTAAGCGGCAATAACTTCCATGGCGGCGGCATGCACATCCTTGAATTTCACACCGGGAGTACCGGCCACTTCCAAGGCTCGTTCAGCGGCCTCGAGCACAGCGTTATAGACCTCCGCCTGGTTTTCCGTGAAAGTGCCATTGACCGGGAGGGTGCGGGTGATATCCGCAGTGTAGAGAGAATCGAGTTCCACCCCGGCATCCACGAGGATAAGATCGCCATCGCGAACTTCGCCGTCGTTCGTCATCCAATGAAGGGTATTGGCATGGTTACCGGAGGCGGCGATGGTGTCGTACCCCAGGCCGTTACCTTCTTCGCGGGCGCGGGCAAAGAACGCCCCTTCCACCACGCGCTCCCCGCGATGGTGGGCAACCGCACGCGGCAGGTTGCGAATAATCTCATCGAAACCGGAATAGGTAGCCGCCACCGCTTTGCGCATTTCCCGGACCTCGAAATCATCTTTAATGAGGCGAAGTTCGGAGAGGGCCTGGGCCAGCTCCATATCTTGAGCGGCATCTTGGGAGAGCCCGGCCGCGGCACGCAAATCGTTTACTTGCGCGGTGAGCTGCTCCGAAGCTTCTGCGAGAACCCGGAGACTCACCTGGCCTTCCCCGAGATCCTTCGCGAGGGCATCGGGCAGGTTATCGAGAGAATCAGTGGCCAAACCGGTGGCGCGGCTCACTTCCTCCAGGGAAGGACGGGCCCCCACCCAGAATTCTCCGTGGGCCGGATCCGAATAAAACTCCTCCGAGGAACGCGAGGCGCGCGGATAGAAGTACAGGGTGACATCGTGTCCGCCTTCTTCCCGCGGGTTGAACACAAGGACCGCGCCCGGTTCCTGTTCCCCGCCCAGACCCGTCATATGCGAGAAAGCTGAGTGAGCACGGAAGCGGTAATCGGTGTCATTAGCGCGAACTTTTGTTTCCCCGGCGGGGATAACTAGCCGTTCACCCGGGAATAGCGCAGAAAGAGCGGCGTGGCGTGCCGGCAAATAATCTGCCACTTCCGTGCGCGGTGCCGGTTCGGGCCGCGGGCCCCAATCCGAACCCATGAACTCCCGAAATTCGAGGTTACTGGGCTGCTGAGAACGGTTATTTCCGCGGGCGCGCAAGTTTTGCTGCGCAGTATCCTGATCGTGCTGTCCCTTGGTAGTCATACCGTCCATTATCGCACCCTTTGCCGACATAAAAAGCCCTAGTAAAAACCCGACTAAGCTGGAGGGCATGGCTGTTGATACCCACACTCATTCCACCGCCTCCGATTCCACGGTCACTCCACGCGAACTCGTGGAGGAAGCCGGGCGTATCGGTCTGGCCGGAATTGCGCTTACCGACCACGATACGGTGGCCGGATGGGAGGAGGCCGCCGCTGCGGCGGCCTCCTGCGGCGTCGTACTTATCCGCGGCATGGAGCTATCTACCAAATGGGAAGGGATCACCTGCCATATCCTCGGCTATCTTTTCGATCCGGAGGATCGTGCTATTCAGGAACATATCGCGACCACGCGGGCATCTCGGCTGACGCGAACCCGGGCTATCGTGGACAAACTCAGCGCGGATGTCCCCATCACCTGGGATGATGTGGTGGCTCAGACACCTCCGGGGGCTACCGTTGGGCGGCCCCATATTGCCGATGCCCTGGTAGCGGCCGGCGTGGTTCCCACCCGGAGCGCGGCTTTTACCCACTATCTTTCCGTGCGCGGGCCGTATTATGTGTCCCACTATGCACCGCAGGCATGCGAGGCAATCAGGATGATTACGGCGGCGGGCGGGAAAGCGGTGCTGGCCCACCCGGTGGCGCCGGCGCGTAACAAAGTGGTTCCCGAACGTGCTTTTGATGAGATGGCCGCGGCCGGGCTTTTCGGGGTGGAGCTACGCCACCCGGAAAATGATCCGGAGCTGGTGCCGGGCCTGGAACGGATTGCCGCGCGGTTGCGGCTGCGCGGTTTCGGGGCGAGTGATTATCACGGGAGCGGGAAAACGAATCGGCTCGGGCAGTACACCACGAGCGCGGATATTATCGCTGAGCTGGTCGACGGCACCGCGTTGCCTGTGCTAGGTTAGAACGCGCTTCACTGCCGTAGCGTTCCGGCGGGAGCCGGGTACCCGCGAGCACCATTCCTAGCTGGTGCGGGTACGGCCGTGAAAACTCTCAGGATATCTTTTCGATTATCGCGGGGATGTCTTAGGATGGTGTCGTTATAAGTCCGGCTCGGTGTAAAACCGCTCCTGCGGATGTGGAGGACCTGGTCGCCGGGGAGAATCAGGAGGTACTGCCCCGTGGCCGTCTTTGATGTCACGATCTTCTTGTCCACCTTCATGACCCTGTTCGTCATCGCTGACCCGCTGGGCAACCTCCCGGTTTTCATCGCGCTCACCGCGCGGAATACCAATAAGGAACGCAATCGCGCGGCCTGGCAGTCTGTTCTCACCTCCGCGATTGTGCTGGCGATTTTCGCGATTTTCGGTAAATACATTCTGGATTTGCTGGGTATTACCACCGCCGCCATGCAGATTTCGGGCGGTATCTTGCTGTTACTCGTCGCGCTCCAGCTCATGCAGGACGAATCCAATCCGCAAGAAGAAGAGGCGAAGGCTTCCTCGGTGAATATCGCCCTGGTTCCCATGGGGATTCCGCTACTGGCCGGCCCCGGAGCGATCGTCGCCATCATGATTAAAGTGGAGGAATCCGGCGATTCTCTGGGCGGGATCCTCGCGATTATCGCCGCCTTTATTTTGCTGCACATTATTGAATGGGTGGTTTTGCGTTTCGCTTCGCCCATGCACCGCCTCCTGGGCGAAGGCGGCACGGTATTCCTCACCCGTATTGCCGGTATGCTGCTAGCCGCGATCTCGGTGCAGCTCATTATTGCCGGAGCGGTATCCGTGTGGCCGGGCGCCGCCTAGGTTTTCTTTTCCGCACAGGTCTTAAAGCTAGTCTTAAAACTCGGCGGGCGTCTTCCGAATGTTTCCGGAGACGCCCGCCGAGTTTGTTAATCCGCTTTAGTCCAGTTTGCGGGAGAGTTTACGACGCCGCCGCTGCGTTCCTGCCCGCTCGCTAGCCGCGGGAGTTTCGGCCTGCGTGCGCGGGGTTCCGAGCCGCCGCCGGGTGCGTACCGAAGCGCTGCGCTGCTCTTTTTCTTCGGTACGACGACGCCCGGCACCCGAGCGCTCCTCTGTTTTCGTGGTGGTGGACTTGGCGCGGCGCGATCCACGAGCGGAAGACGAACGCTGCGTCCCACCCCGCGCCCGCTGGCCGCGGTGTGCCGAGTGACGCCGGGAATTACCGCGCCCACCTCGCGAATGGCCAGTTTCACCCAGATCCTCAATTTCTTCGGCATCCAAACCAGCTAGAACACGCTGCGATTCCGGGAGAGTTGGGCCGGCATCGGTGGGAATATCAAGATCGGTGTAGAGGTGATCGGAGGTGTGATATGTTTCCACCGGATCTGCCATTCCGAGATTGAGCTGTTTGCTGATCAGCGACCAGCGGGGCATATCTTCCCAATCCACGAAAGTCACCGCGGTCCCCTTGTTTCCGGCCCGACCGGTACGGCCAATGCGGTGAATATAGATCTTTTCATCTTCGGGGCACTGGTAATTGATGACGTGGGTGACATCGTCTACGTCAATACCGCGAGCGGCCACATCAGTGGCCACCAATACGTCAATCTTGCCTTTACGGAAAGCCCGCAAAGTTTGTTCCCGGGCCCCCTGGCCCAAATCCCCGTGCAGGGAACCCACCGCGAATCCACGCTCGCGTAAGGTGTCGGCAAGTCGGGCCGCATTGCGTTTGGTACGGCAGAAAATAATGGAGCGATCCCGGCCCCGGGCCTGGAGAATACGCGAAACCACCTCGTCTTTATTGAGAGCGTGGACGCGGTAGGCAACCTGGCGAATGTTTTTGACGGTGGCGCTGTCATCACCGGGAGTATGGGCGCGAATATGCGTCGGTTTCGTCATGTAACGGCGTGCCATGGTAATGACGGGACCGGGCATAGTCGCGGAGAAGAGCATGGTGTGGCGGGTAGGTGGAACGGCGGAGAGGATTTTTTCGACGTCGTCCAAAAAACCGAGGTCCAGCATCTCATCGGCCTCGTCAAGAACCACGGTACGGACGTGGCTGAGCACGAGGGTACCGTGTTTCATGAGGTCAATGATACGACCAGGGGTACCCACCACAATTTCCACGCCTTTAGCCAGCGCTTCTTGCTGGGGCTCATAGGCGCGCCCTCCGTAAATATCGACGATACGCAAGCTGCGGTGGGCGGCGGCGTTACGCAGCTCCAAAGCAACCTGTTTGGCCAGTTCACGGGTGGGGAGCACAACGAGTGCCTGGGGTTTACCCTGATCGGCTGGGCGAATAGCTTCCCAGCCTTCTTCCCCCGGCCCCACCGATACCTCGAGGAGCGGGATGCCGAAACCGAGAGTTTTACCGGTGCCGGTTTTTGCCTGCCCGATAATGTCATGACCGGTCAGGGCAACGGGGAGCGTGAGTGCCTGAATCGGGAAAGGATGGGTAATACCGTGCTCTTCCAGGGCACGAACGATGGGTTCGGAAACTCCGAAATCTGCGAAAGACTTGGTTTCAAGGCCTTCACCCGTGCCGGTGATATCGGCAGCGGGGGAGGCGTCGGTTGGTTCATGGGCGCGGGAGGAATCAATCACTCCGGAAGCCATATGCTGTCCTTTCTGCGTGCGCGAACGCGCACGAGCTAGGGGTGGGCGCAGCGATTGCGATACATGCCACATCAGCCGATTACACACTGGCGACCGAGCGCACCACCCGATGTAGCAGCCGGTCGCGACAATCCCCAGCGACCGGGCAGCTACCCATATCAATCACGCCTGGCCGTGCCGCACCTATATCCCGCTTCATGTAGGAAACGTTCCAGCTCATGTAGGAAACACCCGGTTTGAGCTGGAAACGCACTCCAGCCGGAGCGAGAAACAGGTGGCGCAGACGATCACAGGTTCCCGGCTATTCTACGGCACTAACCCGGCCTGAGCGCTGCGACCTCCCGCTCATCACAACTCCGCCCGGTGCCGAGCTGCTCTTTCCCGGAGTTTTCCGGCCAGATGCTCCCGCGACAAACCTCTTAGAGACCGAAGCCCACCCGGCGGGTATCTTGTTCGCGGATTTCCACGAAAGCAATAGCATCGGCGGGGATAGTTACCTCGCGGTTCTTCTTCGCGATGATACGCAAGGGCTTACCTTCTCCACCGAGACTGGCATCGACAAGCGTGCGCAATTCCTCAACCGAAGCATCCGTTTCCAAAATCAGATCACGGGTAGTTTCGCGAAAACCAATGACGATTTCCATATGTTTCTCCTTAAAATCTAGGGTTGCGGAGCCGAAAGACACCGCCGCGAGCGAGCCGAATAGCTCATCTTCACGATGCCTCCACCGTAGCGGCCCCTTACGACAAAAAATTTTGTCGTAAGCCTCTCGTATGGTTAATCCTAACAACGCACCCGCGGAGAAAGGATCGTGGTGGACAGGATCGTCGAACAACTCGATGCCTCTCAGGAGGCAGCAGTCAGCGCGGCTCTGGCACGGTCCGCGGGCGGATTCGCCCCGGGCACGCTTAGCATTATTGGTGCGCCAGGAACTGGGAAAACCACTGTCCTCGCGCATATCGCGCGCGCGGCTCTCCACGAAGGGAATATTGCGGTGCTTACCCAAGATCGGCGCGCCGCAGCCCGCCTCCAACACCTGCTCACCCTAGCGGCCGGGGTGCGGCCCGAAAACCTGGAAGTGCGCACGCTTTCAGCTTTCGCCTACGCCATCGTGCAGCGCTACGCTCAAGCAATGGGGCGGGAAAAGCCCGAATTAGTCTCCGGGCCTGATGAGGACCGTATCGTGCGTGAGATTCTCAGTGATGGGTACTCCGGCATTCATTTCCCTGATTTTGTTACAGAAGATGTGCGTGATCTTCCCGGGCTTCGCCAAGAGCTGCGTAATCTCATCACTCGCGCTCGCGAACTCGGTCTGGAAGCAGGCCAGCTGGAAAGTTGGGCAGCACATAGGAGTGTGCCTGAGCTTCAATCACAGATGTGGCGTCTCGCCGCCGCGCTCATGCGCCGCTACGATGAGGTGCGCACCCTGGGAGATGCGCTGGCAGGTTCGGCCGCTAGCCCCGACCGTCTTGATCACAGCCAACTCGTCGGTGCGGCTACCCATATGCTCTCAGATTGGGAAGAACATCTGGCGGCAGCAGGGCGCACGGTTGCGGTACCGCGCCCGCACTGGGCAATGGTACTTGTCGATGATGCTCATAACGCTCCGCGTTCCATGCTCCCTCTGCTGCGAGTTATGCGGGAACACGGAACTCGAATCATCGTCGCCGGTGATCCCGATAGTGCGGTCCAAGGTTTCCGTGGCGGGGTGCATTCCCTCCCCGGTGATCTTGCCTATCCTGCTCCGCGCGGTTTGAATGCGGATCTTATTTATCTCAACATTAGGCACCGGGGCGGTCCCGTCCTTATTGGCCAAGCCCAACGCATTGAGCAGGCTCTCCCGGTGGGCGGGGGCGTGCAAGCGCACCGCGCTGCCGGGCCGGCATACGCGGAGCAGGGCAAGGGCGCCGGCGGCAGGGGGGGCACAGGCGGCACGGGTAGTGCGGGAGATGCGGGAGGCACCAGCCCGGGTGCGGGCACGGAAAGCTTGGTCCCATCCGATCAACAACCTGATACAGGCACCAATCCGTGGAATGATGCACTGCGCGGGGCCAGTTTCGCCAATATGGAAGAAGAAATCGCCTACGTGGCCTCCTACCTGGAAGAAGTGCATCTGCGCACCGGGGCACCTTACGCACGGATGGCAGTTTTCACCCGCGCACGCAGCGATCATGAGGGAATCCGCGATGCCCTCGTGCGCCGGGGAATCCCGGTAGCACCTCTGGCTAGCGATGAACCCCTCCACCGCGAACCTGCAGTCAGCGCACTATTCGATCTCATCCGCGCTGCCTTCACCCGCGGTCCGCATTCTTTCGCTACCGCTGAGGAAGTTGATATCCCGGCCTTACTTGCCTCACCTATCATCGGCATGGATCCCCTCGATATTAAACGGGTAGGTCGGTGGTTACGGGCCCAAGCCCTCCTATCAGGAGAACACGGCACAGAATCGGAGCTTTTGACCGAGGCGGTGCTGGGGAACACCGGGCCCACCGCAACCGAACTCGAAGCTCTCCGGGCCCTGCTCTCCCACATCCGGAAAGTGGGAGAAAACTGTGCGATGCAGGCGGAAGAGGTTTTATGGGCGGCATGGGAGGGTGCTGGGAAATCCGAAGAATGGCAACAACTAGCCCTCGGGCATGGCCCGGATGCTGATCGGGCGAACCGGAATCTCGATGCGGTTATTTCTCTGTTCCGGGTCGCGCAACGTATGGCTGATCGTGATCCTGCCGTTCCGGTATCGATGCTCGTGGAGGAAGTGAGTTCCCAAGAACTTCCCGAAGATTCCATTGCCAGGAGCGGGGTGGAAACAGATAGCGTCTCCCTCCTCACGCCCGCGGGTGCGCAGGGGCGTGAATGGGATCATATCGTCCTCATGCACGTGGTCGATGGAGTATGGCCCAATCCGCGCTTGCGTGATTCCTTGACGGGCACCGGACTCCTCAGCGAACTTGTAACCGGGAGGCTTGCTGGCGGTGCCAGTGATTCCAACGCGAGCGGCTCGGCAGGCGGAATCGCAATCTATCATGATTCCGCAGCGGCGGTTATCGCTGATGAGCTGCGCCAATTACACTTCGCTGTCACGCGGGCCCGGTGCAGCCTCCTCGTAACCACCACGGACAGTATGGGGGATAACCCCTCGCGGTTCTTCCCTCTGCTCGGTTTTGATATCTCAGCTAATTTGACCGGAGCCGGAACAAGTGCAGGAGCGGGTGCCGCGGGTTCCTATCTTCCGCGCACCGTGCGCTCGCTGACGGATCCGCGCTGGGGTCTCACCCTTCCCCTCGGGCACCGGCCTCTCGTTGCGCAACCGGTTCCGCCCGCGCTCCTCAGCAGCGAGGAAACCGTGGGGGTGCTGCGCCGGGCACTGCGCGCCGGCGGAGAATCGAGCGATTTCGCGCGGGCCCAGTTGGAGGATATGCGGCGTGCCGGATTTGGCGCCGCGGATCCGCATAGCTGGATGGATGAGCTTGCCACCTCAACTGAAGAATCCGTACCCGGGCCGGTTGATGTGAGTCCCTCAGCGATAGAATCACTGCTCGCCTGCCCGCTTGACGGTTTCTGTTCTGCGGTGGGACTCCGTTCAGAAGAAGGCACAGAGAGCGCCTCCATCGGTACCCTTATTCACCGCATCGCTGAGGAATTCGCAGCGGAACCGAACCAAGAAGCGATGCACGCCCGCCTGGTAGCTCTCTGGCCCGAAAAGCTATCCGAAAATCCCTCACATTACGACAAACTACTTTTCGACCAGGCCAGCGATATGGTCGATAACCTCTATATCTATCTCGATGCACACCGGGATGACACCCTCATAGGCGTGGAACACCGGATTACCCGTGACCTTTCGGGCACCCCGCCTGTTCGCGTCTCCGGTTCCATTGACCGCCTGGTCAACCGCGGCAGCGGTGCCCGGGTGATCGATCTGAAAACCGGAAAATATAAGCCCACCGCAGCTCAGGCAGATGATCACCCGCAGCTCCAGGTCTACCAATGGGCCCTCAGCGAGAAGCACAACCCGGCCGGTGCGGAACTTGTGTACGTCCACCCCCATAATTTCTTGAAGAAACAGCACAGCCCGTCCGTTCTCAGTCAAGATCCTCTTGATGAAGAGACCGCGGCCCGCGCGGAAGAGCGAGTGCACAGCGCTGCCCAGATCGCGATCAGTGGCTTCGTACCGGTCTCTCCCAGCTTGGAAGAGCCAAATGACCGGGTTCAATCCATCAGCCCACTCACCCAAGAAGGACGGATTTTCTCATGACACCTACGTCCCACGAATCTCTCGACTTGCGCGGCCCGGCGGAACATGACGCCGCTTTGGAGCGCATCCTAGCCGGTCAAGAACACCCACCCACCGCGGAACAACGCCGAGTGATCACCTCCGTTGCGCCGGCCATCCTCGTGGTTGCCGGTGCGGGATCCGGAAAAACAAAAACCATGGTGGATCGGATTGCTTACCACTTGGCCTGCGGCAATGTAACTCCAGATCAGGTTCTCGGACTCACTTTCACGCGGAAAGCTGCCGGGGAGTTGGCCGAACGGGTGAATACCAGCCTGGAGAAACTCGGCCTCCTCGCGCCGGAAAGAAGCAACGCGGAAAGCGGGATGCGCAGGCCAGTCATCTCCACTTACAACTCTTTTGCCAATGACATTGCCGGGGCATACGGCATGCTGGTCGGAGCCGATCCCACCGCTCGCCTGATAACCGATGCTGAACGCGTCCAGCTCATGGATCAGCTCGTCGGTGCCCTACCCAGCAGTGCACACACCGCGGTACTCGCGGAACGCAGCCGCTCCAGCCTCATCAACGATGCCCTCACCTTCGCCCAGGGGATTCTCACCAATGGCGTGACCTTGGAAGAAGCCCGTGCTTTCCTCACCTCCCAGGAACACGCCTTGGAAACCCTGTGTGCGGACTCAACGCGCATCATGAGCGCACAATGCTGGTACCCGGATGCCTCCAAGAAGTTCGCCACTTTGAAAGCAGGAACGGCAGTCCCCAAACAACAGCAGGTGGTGCTGGGGCTCGTGGAATCCTATCTACAGCTCAAAAAGGATCTCAACGTTACCGAGTTCGCCGACCAGGTTGCTATCGCCGGTCGCATCATGACCCGATATCCCCAGATTGCTCGTGAAATATCCTCCCGGTATCGCCTGATCTTGCTCGATGAATACCAAGATACCGACGAAAATCAGGCCCAGTTCCTGCTCGGCGCACTCACCGCGAAAAAAGAAGGCTTCCTCTCTATCACGGCGGTGGGAGACCCAAACCAGGCCATCTACGGGTGGCGGGGCGCAAGTGCGGCTGCCCTCACGAATTTCGCACACCACACCACTCGCATTTTTGGGAACGTAGAAAAGCTTCAGCTTTCCACAGCGTTCCGTAATGATCGGGCTGTGCTCGCTGCCGGCAACGCCGTCGCCACTCCCTTGGAACGGGATACGTTCCTCCACGAGGATCGTGACCACCCCAATTTTCCGCCCGAGTTCAGGCCCGAGCCGGCAAGCGCACGATCCGCGGGTGGCATGGGCCCTCACGCGGATATTGCGCCCCTCCGGCTGCGTGAACGTCCCGGGGCAGGGGCCGGGCGTGTCAGCGAAATTCGTACCCTACTTCGGGAAGATTCTTATCGGAGTATTGCGCGGCATATCCTCGCGGTACGCGAGCGGGTAGCAGCGGAAAATGAGGAGCGTCGCGCCCGCGGAGAAGCACCGCGTGGGGCAGAGATCGCGGTTCTGTGCCGCAAACGCTCCTATATCGATAGGATGGCCGCCGCCCTGCGAGAGCTCAACAGCCATTTCACCAGGGAAGATGCCGTACATCCTGGTACCACCTCGCCCCAACCCCTAGCCTTTGAAATCGTAGGTGGGGAATCACTCGTGGCACGTCCGGAAATTATCACCCTCCGGGCCGCTCTCGGTCTAGCCGCAAACCCGGCTCGCAGCGACCTCCTCGCCCGGTTACTTGCCCACTGGAATATTGGGGTGGCCGATATTCGTGCCCTCTCGCGCTGGGCGCGCCGTTACGCGGCCGCGGCGGTAGCCCACCTGGATAGTGAAGTGCGTGCCGGTATCAATAATGGTAACGGTGCACCCGGGGGCGACGACGCACCTGAACAAGAGAGTGCACCGGCCGCTGCACAGCCCCTTCTCAACAGCCGCGATGAGGCAAACCTTGGGGAGTCCCTCCATGCGCTCATGCTCCTCACTAACGGCATCGCCGCCGCGAGCGGAAACTCGGATGCGCATGAGAATGACCAAGCAGAGGGGAATACGCAGCTACCGGCACTAGCGGGGCCGGGCGAAGCTGAGCTCAGGCGAGCTGCCCGCGCCGCCCGGGCAGAATTTTCCGATATCGGATGGGAACGCCTGCGGCGTGTGAATACTACTCTCGCGTCCCTACGTTCAGGTTTGCACAACTCTTTGGGCGATCAAATTGACCGGGCTGTTCACCTCCTCGGATTAGATACCGCGGCCGCTACTCGCAGTGAAGGCGGGCAGCGGGTGCGTACCTCCATCGACCAATTCATTTCCATGGCCCGCGCATATGCGCACGGGGAAAGCCAGCGTGGCATGCGTGAATTCGTGGAATGGCTTGATGTGGTGGAAACGGAAGAACACGGCGGGGAAGAAGAATCCGGGGCGGATATTCCGCGTCTGGACAGCACGGTTGATGTCACACCCGGGGTTATCCAACTCATGACGATCCATGCCGCCAAGGGGCTGGAATGGCGTGACCTCGTCGTCGTTCCTGAACTTGTCAAAGGTGAATTCTCTGAAGTGACCGAAGGAGTGAAAGCCTGGCCGCGCAATACCGGTATTTTCCCCTATCCTTTGCGTACCGACTATCCTTACCTGCCCCAATTTACGCTCGCCGGTG
The DNA here is from genome assembly GCF_030230305.1 of Actinotignum sanguinis. NCBI lineage: Bacteria > Bacillati > Actinomycetota > Actinomycetes > Actinomycetales > Actinomycetaceae > Actinotignum > Actinotignum sanguinis. The sequence goes on along the minus strand of NZ_JASPCQ010000002.1, from coordinate 196,317 downwards.
CGCGCAATCTCGATAAGGTCACCGTTGCGAATACCTATGCGCGTTTCCTGGACGAATTGGCATACCATGAAAGCGAAGAGACGCGCCGCCTCGCCTACGTGGCTTTTACTCGTTCCACCCGAGAACTACTCCTGGCTGGCTACTGTTTCCGAGATGAAAGTGATGTGTCCGGCCGGGTACGCAAGGCGGAAAACACCGCAAAGAAAAACACGTCTGAAACCCTAAGCGATAGCGGAGATAACAGGCTGGAAATTGCGGCGCGCCCACCCTCGTATTTCTTGACCGCGGTGCGTGAAGCGGCTGCCCGCGGGGAGCTGGCATTGGCTGCCTCGCCAGCTAGGGTCTCCTCCGTGCAATTGCCGGCCGGATTCCCAGAAATTGCACCGGAAAGCTTGAGCGTGGATGAACTCATCGATATTTTCGGGGAGGATGTTGTATATCCACCAGCCTTAGAACCGGTGCCGCACTATTTCGAGGCACCCGATCTGCTTGCCTGGCCGCGCGACTTGGCCCGCAGCATTCCCATCGAAGCTGAAGCTCTCGATGCTGACCAGCGCGCCGAACTCACCCAGGTGGTGAGCCGACTCATCGCACGCAAACAGCAAGCTGAGACAGCCGAATACATTGAAGCCGGCGGGCATTACACCGCAACAGAGTTGGTATACCGGGCGGAACACCGCGAAGAATACCTGCTCAATAAACGCCGCCCGGTACCCCGCCAGCCCTCGCGGGCGGCTCGTTTGGGCACGATCCTGCACGAAAAGATCGCCGATAGTTACGCACGTGCTGCTGTGCTTGATATTGATAGCGAGGATCCCCTCGAGCACGATCCGGTTCTCAACGCAGAAGAAATCGCGCGCATGTATGAAAACTATGAGGCGTCCGAATGGGCCAGCTATCCGCACCTCGCCATCGAACAGCAAATCGGCGTGGTCGTCGGGGGACACGTGGTCCACTGCGCGCTCGACGCCGTCTTCGATACTTCGCGCGTCCCCGGGCGGGCCCCGGTGACTATTGTGGACTGGAAATCCGGGCGGCGCCCCTACGGGGAAACTAAAGCTGCCCGTGAACTCCAACTCGCCCTCTACCGGCTGGCCTGGTCCCGGGCACACGGCGTCCCCCTCGCGGATATCGACGCATCTTTCGTATACCTGCGGGGAAACAGGGCTGAGGAACTACGAGCAGGAAAGCTCAGCGAGGAGGAAATTCTGCTTCGTGCGGGTCTGCCCAATCAGGAGCCGTAACCGCAGTTTCCCCGGTTAGCTCAGCCTCCCCGCTCGCCTCGGCATCGGAAGAGCTTTCAGTGAAAGCAGGATCCGCTGCCGGGGGAGCGGGCAGCAAATCCGGGGCCTCGCGTACATCCTCGGCCAGCGCGGCGATCATCTGGACGGCGTCGTTCCTAATCTCCATGCTGCCGGTACGAATCCCGTACATGAGCCAGCGAATAATCGCAAACTCCGAGGTGAAAATAATACGGGTGTAATCTGCCTCCGAGAGCTCAACCGAGCGCGCATTCTCATACGAGGTAATAAAACTCGGCCACTGGTCATCATCGAGAACAAGCATCGCGGCTAAATCCCGAGCCGGGTCACCCACGTGTGCCTCACCAAAACCGAGCACGCTCGCAACCGAGCCGTTTGACCACAAGAAATTATCGGAAGCCACATCACCGTGGACAACTGTTTCCTCAAAATCCCACACTGCGTCGCTATCCAGCACATCCATCCAACGCTGGCGCAAAACCGTGGGAAGGGATGTTTCCTGGTCGGCTGCCTCAAGTTCGGCTCGCACCCGCTCGCGCCATTGCGCAGCCGTATAAACAGGCAAGCCGGACCGAGCCACCACATCCCGGTCAATGCTGTGAATCGCGGCAAGGGTGCGGCCCATCTCCCGCACCTCTTCCTCACCGAGGGCTTCGAAAACCAGCGCCCGCCCAAAAGGCTCCGGGTAGACCACCGCGCGGCCCCCGGTATCAGCATCGACAAAACCAGCAGGTCGCATAATATCGAAAGGCAGGCGACCGGCCCGCAATTCTTCCAAAAGCTGGGGGGCTAGGGCCGCCTCGGCTTCTAACGACGTCGCCGCCGTTCCATTTTTAGGAACTTTGACCATCCAGTGACGCCCCTGGGAATCAAGGACACAACCGGAAACAAAATCTTCCGTCTCAACAAACGGTTGGCGCGTGGAGACAATCTCGACGCCGAGAGCCCCGACGGCAAGCGCAGCAAGATAGAGCGGAGAAGTAGTCACCCCCTCAATTTATCCGAAAAATTAGCCACGTGCTTGCCCACACCCCGGCCACACCCCGGCCACAGCTTGCCCGCTGCTTCTATCCACACGATCACGAAACGCATCGCTCATCCACACCGGGCGAAGCAGGGGTAATTCTTGGGCGTAGGAAACTCTAGAGTGGGAGCACCTCACCACGATCACACCCGAATATCCAGAGGAGGTGCCATGCGTGAAGCGACGTATCCGGCTTCTACGGGCCTCGCCCCGGCTCGCCCAACGCGCCTAACTGGCCGCACCCATCACCCTGCCTCCACCAGCCGGCAAGGCATTGAAGAACGGGTGCGGGAAACGATCCGGCACCGCGGAATTGATCCGCGCCGGGACACAGCATTCCTGGAAAATCTTGTGGGAGAAACCCTCACAACGTTTAATGACGAATCGGTGCGCGGAGAGCACGCAGCACTGGCGGACACAGAAAGCGTACGCTCCCACCTCATCTCCCAGTTGAGCGGATACGGGCCGCTACAAGAATTCTTCGATGACCCGCAGGTGGAAGAAATCTGGATCAATGCCCCCGATAAGATCTTTGTGGCCCGCGCCGGGGTATCCGCCCGTGTTGATCTCACCATGGCAGAACAGGATATTCACACCCTGGTCGAGCGGATGCTCTATGCCTCCGGGCGGCGCCTAGATCTTTCTACGCCTTTCGTTGATGCCCAGCTGCCTAGCGGAGAACGCCTCCACGTGACTATCCCGGATATCACCGCACGGTACTGGGCAATCAATATCAGAAAATATACAGTGCGGGCCCGCACTGTCAGCGATCTAGTCGATGTGCATATGCTGGAAACGCGGCAGGCAGCTTACCTGAGCGCAGCTATGGAAGCAGGGCGCAATATTTTGGTATCCGGATCGACCGGGGCGGGCAAAACTACTCTCTTACGTGCTCTGCTCGGCGCGGTACCGCCAACCGAACGTCTCATTAGCGCCGAGGAAGTGTTTGAGCTGGGTATCGACCTCCCCGACGTCGTCGCGATGCAGACGCGCCCGCCATCCCTGGAAGGGCGCGGCGCGGTAACTTTGCGGGACCTCGTGCGCGAAAGCCTACGTATGCGTCCGGACCGAATCGTCATCGGAGAAGTGCGCGGGGCCGAAGCATTCGATCTGCTTATCGCCCTCAATGCGGGCATTCCCGGAGCGTGCACCATTCACGCCAATAGTGCGCGGGAAGCCCTCACCAAACTGGAGATTCTGCCACTTCTCGCGGGAGAGAACATCACCCCGAACTTCGTGACGCCCACCGTTGCCGCAACCATCAACCTCGTTGTGCACGTGAGGCGGGAATCCCACGGGCAGCGCCGTGTTTCCCAGATCTTGGAAGTCGCAGGTCTCGGTCCGGACGGTAGCATCCTCACTCGAGAAGCGGGGCGATCATGGGACTAATCGTTGGAGCTGTGATTGCCACCGGAGTCCTCACAGTTATTCAAGCGCTGGTCACGTCGAATCGCTCGGGTCGGCGGGATCGCTCGGGTCGGCGGGATCGCTCGGGTCGGCGGGATCGCTCGGGTCAGCGGGATCGCTCGGGCTGGCCGAGGCGTCAAAGAAAGCCTCGCATCACGATTCCCACACGCAGGCTCGGGATGAGTGTGTGCTGCGGTCTTGGTCTGGCTCTAGGCGTCTTGCTCACCACCGGTCATCCTTTCCTTGCTGCGGCCGGAGGGACGGTGGGAACCTGGTTACCGTTCTGGCATACACGTCACGCTGGAAGAAAAGCACGGGATGCCCAGCGCCTTGCCTGGCCCGACCGCATCGATCAGCTGCTCTCCTCCCTGCGCGCCGGCCGCACCGTGCCCGAAGCTCTCCTCTATCTGGCCACCCGGCCAGATGCCTCTCCGACGCTGCGATTCTTTGCCACCCACCTGGAAACAACAGGTAGCTTCGAAACTTCCCTAACCCGCCTAAAAGATGCCTTCCGGGATCCGGTAACAGACCGGGTACTCGAAATTCTCCGACTGGCGGTGCGCTACGGTGGCCATGATCTGCCCCGCGTCCTCGAATCACTTGCGTTGTCCTTGCGCGCAGAAAACCGAGCTCGGGGAGAACTCCTGGCCCGCCAATCGTGGACCGTCAACGGGGCACGGGTGGCCGCTCTTGCCCCGTGGCTCGTTCTCCTCCTGCTCTCGACCCGGCCCGGTACTAGGGAGGCTTTCACCTCACCAACCGGGACCCTCATCCTGCTGGCTGGCTTAGGCACCACGCTTGTTGCCTACGCACTTATGACACACCTGGGTCGTCTCCCCGAAGAACACCGCGTTTTAGCCGCTGCGCCTGCACCCCGGGGAGTCTCCCCAAGGTTGTCTCCACCAGCCGGTCTCGACGCGGCATCGCCGGCGCACGCAGCAGCTAAGCCACCGTCCGCCTCGCTTATCTCATCCATATCGACTACTTCGAGTACTTCGACGATTTCGACTACCTCAACTGCCGCGAGCACGTTGCCTGCTCCGCGGTGTCCCGGTCGCGGTCGGCGCGCCGCAGGGTAGAAGGGAGCATTTTCGTGGATTTCCCCCTTCCCGCACTCACCGGTAGCATCCTCGCGGCAGGTCTCCTGCTGCTAGCCTGGTGGTGGGCTTGGCCGGGCCCACCCCTGCTCTCACGCATCACACCATATTTAGGTAGTGCTCGCCCGCGCTTGCCTCATCGCATCATCAGAATTGCCTTGCGTGGCGCGGAAAAATTTGGTTCCACTCACGCGTCGGTTGCTCGCCGCCTCCATTGTTTAGGGGAGGGCGACGTCGCAGACTTCCGCTTTGCCCAGCTACGCGCGGGAGTGCTCGCGGCAGTAGCCGGGATCGCGTTAGGGCTAGCGTGCTTAGCGCGCGGACTACCCGCGGCGCTCGCGGCCGCCTGTCCTATATTCTTCCTGCTCGGTGCGATCCTCGCCACGGACTCCCACCTCACCGCGCGCCTGCGCCAGCGCGACAACGCTATTACCGCAGAACTACCCGATATCGCCCAGCTCCTAAGCATCGCGGTAGGGGCGGGCGCCAGCATCGTGGGTGCTCTCGAATATGTTGCGAGCTTTGCCGGCGGAGCCCTGGCAAAAGAACTGCGTCGCACCTTAGGGGATGTTTATGCCGGAGATCCGCTCACTACGGCGGTACGCCACTTGAGCGACCGCGTGCACAACCCGGCGCTACACAACCTCTGCGACGCGTTGCTAGCCACCCTCGCCCACGGATCTGCACTCACCGATACCCTGCGTGTGCAAGCAGAAGAAGCACGGAACTATGCCCGCCGCCAGCTCCTTGAACGCGGAGGCCGGCGCGAAATCCTCATGATGATTCCCGTTGTTTTCCTTATCTTGCCGTTCGTCGTGGTTATCGCCCTTTATCCGGGGCTGACCCGACTCACTTTCCTTCCCCTCACCTCACCGTAAACCGGAAATACTCAGCTCATGAAAGGAACCACTCATGCCCATGCCAACCCACAGCGCGCTTATCCACCCTGATATATCACCGGCAACATGGGCCGGTCCGGATCCCCGCGAACGCGGGGACGTGCCCGGCTGGGTGCTCGTCACCCTCATGACCGTTGGCCTAGTTCTCGCTATCTGGGCGGTAGCCGGGCCTGCCCTCACGAACCTCTTCTCGACCGCCATCGAACGCATATCGAGTTTTTCATGAGGAAGATACGCGATGCCGCACATTCCCCTGCCGAACGCGGGGCCGCGGTCGTGGATTTCTGCCTCTTAGCTGGGATAGTGGCCCTTGCTGCCCTGGCGCTCGCAGTTCTCGGATCCCGCCTCTTCGCCATCGAACAGATACGTGATTGTGCGGCGCGAGCCGCACGCACGGGAGCGGTGCGCCACCTGAACTTGTCAGAGGTGGCACGGCAGGCCGAGTCAGACATCGGCGCCCGCCTGCCCGGGTGCCAGTGCACGGCCAACGCGAGCACGATCCGCATCGGGAGCGAAGAATTCCTCCGGGTAGAGATCAGCGGAAACTATTCCTCAATCCTGGGAACCAGCCGGGTTCGGCTACACGCCCATGCGCACGTGCTCGACACAGATGCCACCACCCCGCGGCGGGCCAGCCCGTAACTCGCTACCTGACGCAACTAGCCAGCTGTCACGACTCGCCACCTGTCGCAATCCGCGACTTGTCGCAACCCACCACCCGAAAAGGAGCACCGGTATGAAGCACCCTCGCCTTCCTCTCCCGCTGATCGACAGCGAAGAAGGAAACGGCACCTTGGAAGCCCTCGCGGTACTCGTCATGCTAGTTTTGCCACTCCTCATCTTCACCGTGGAAAGTGCCGGGATTCCCCGCGCGCGGGCAGTAGCCGCCCGGGCGGCTCAGGAGGCAGCTCGCAGTTTCGCAACCGCGGATAGTACAGCGGCCGGAACCGCCCGCGCTCGGGCGGTTGCCCACGCAGTTGTGAGCGACGCCGCCATAAGCGACGCCGCAGCGAACACCTCACCACCGCAGATCTCCTGCTCCGCGCACCCGTGCCTGACCCCGGGAGCACGCATCACCGCCACCGTGGAAGTATCCGTGCCGCTTGTTTATATCGGGCGGGCCGTCCTCATCGAGCAAAGTGCTTCCACAACCGTTGATCGTTTTCGAGAGGCGCGGCCGTGACCGCCCCGGCGAAAGCTCCCACACCTCGCGAACGCGGCAATATCCTCATCCTGGGCCTAGGAGTCTGGGCGGTCAGCGCCATCCTGTGCCTGGGGTTCATCTACCTCACCACCGTCCTCACCGCTCGGCATACACTCCAGGGACAGGCCGATTCTGCCGCGCTCGCGATCAGCCAAGAGATCGCACAGGAGTGTTACTTCAGTGCTGCATCCCTAGCCGATTGCCATCCCAGCACCGCCACCGTGCGCCAGCTCGCCGCCGCAATATTTCCTGCTGATCACGTGCTGCCAGATACCGGCGCGGATAGCGCCGGCGTCGTCGTCGCTATAGAAAAAACCGTGCGGTTGCCGGTAGTGGACTTGCCCGTTTCGATACGCGCGCAGGCCCGGGCGCGCCTTGACCTGAGGTAGCCTTATGCCGTGAGTGATTTTTCCGAACGTCTTGACCATCTGCGTAGTGTTTTTCACCAAATCGAAGCGGTGACCGATGTGGAGGGCCTCACCGCGCGCATCGCCGCGCTGACGGAAGAATCCTCTGCGCCCGGGCTCTGGGATGATACTGCTCGCGCTCAAGAAGTCACCTCGAAACTCTCCCACGCCCAAAGTGAACTGGAGAAACTCGAGACCATGCGCGCGCGTATCGAGGATGCCGGTGCACTCCTCGAAATCGCCCAGGAAGAAGAGGTTTCGGATCCGGCTTCGGCTCGGGAAGTCTACGAAGCGCTCGGTGAAGAAATGACAGGCACTGAAAAAGCGCTGGAAGAACTCCATATCCGCACTCTGCTCGCCGGCAAATACGATGAGCGTGATGCCGTGGTGACCATTCGTTCCGGGGCCGGGGGAGTGGACGCGGCCGATTTCGCGCAGATGCTCCAGCGCATGTACCTGCGGTGGGCCGAACGCAGCGGTTACGCCACCAAAGTGCTCGATACCTCCTATGCCGAAGAAGCCGGATTGAAATCCACTACCTTTGAGGTGAGCGCGCCCTATGCCTACGGCACTCTTTCGGTGGAAGCGGGAACCCATCGGCTGGTGCGTATCTCGCCTTTTGATAATCAGGGCCGGCGCCAAACTTCTTTCGCTGCCGTCGAGGTTATTCCGCTTATCGAACAAACCGACCATATCGATATTCCCGATACCGATATTCGCATTGATGTGTTCCGTTCCTCGGGGCCGGGCGGCCAGTCCGTTAACACCACTGATTCGGCGGTGCGCATCACCCATCTGCCCACCGGCATCGTGGTATCGATGCAGGATGAAAAATCGCAGATCCAAAACCGGGCCGCGGCGATGCGGGTCTTGCAATCGCGCCTACTCCTTCTCAAACAGGAAGAGGAAGCGCGCGAAAAGAAAGAACTGCGCGGAGATATTAAAGCCTCGTGGGGGGACCAGATGCGGTCCTACGTGCTCCAGCCCTATCAGATGGTCAAGGATCTGCGCACGGGGTACGAATCGGGGAATACTGACGCTATTTTCGATGGCGATATTGACGGCTTCATCGACGCCGGTATCCGCTGGCGCGCTACCGGTGAGAAAGCGGGAGAAAAGGCGGGCGATAACGTGGGGGAGTGAACCGCGGGAGTTTCGCGGATCGTGCGGCGCGTCCCGCGCGATTTCGCGGCCTGTTCCGTAGGGTAAAGCACGATAGTAGTAATCTAAGGGCAAGTTTATGATCACATTTACCAAGGTGACGAAGCTCTACCAGAAGGGCGCGAAACCTGCGCTGGACTCGGTGAGCGCGGATATTGACCGCGGCGAATTCGTTTTCCTCGTGGGCCCCTCCGGTTCGGGAAAATCAACGATGCTTTCGCTCATCAACGTTGCCGAACGGCCAACATCCGGAAAAATTGAGGTGCTCGGTAAGGATCTCGCCACTGTTTCCCAGCGGCGCGTTCCTTTCCTGCGGCGCCGTATCGGTACGGTGTTCCAAGATTTCCGGCTCCTTCCCGATAAGAACGTGCACGATAACGTGGCACTCGCGCTTCAGGTCATCGGGGCTCCGCGCCACCGCATCCGCACCGAAGTTCCGGAAGTGCTGGAAATGGTGGGCCTGGACGGCAAGGAACGCCGCCGCATGAACGAACTTTCCGGTGGGGAACAGCAGCGCGTGGCTATTGCCCGCGCCATGGTCAATCGCCCGGAAATCCTCCTCGCCGACGAACCGACCGGCAACCTGGATCAAAATACCGGGCTGTCGATTATGCGCCTCCTGGACCGTATCAACCGCTCGGGCACCACGGTGGTTATGGCCACGCACGATGCCAGCGTCGTCAACCAGATGCGTAAACGCGTGATTGAGCTGGCCAACGGCGTGATCGTTCGCGATCAGGATCGCGGCCAGTACGGAGGAGGGCAACACTAATGCGCAGTCGTTTCGTCCTGTCCCAAACATTCAAGGGACTTATCAATAACAAGGCGATGGCTGCCTCGGTTTCCCTCGTCACCTTCGTTTCCCTCCTTTTTGTGGGCGCGGCAGCGCTACTCCAAACCCAGATCAGCCACCTGCGTGCCGATTGGTACAGCCAGGTGGAAGTCTCGGTGTTCATGTGCGCGGCAAATGACGCCACCGAACCATGCGCAGGTAACGAAGCCACCGAGGAACAAATCAAAGCTATCGATACCGCCCTGACCACCGAACCGCTCGCGTCCCAGGTGGAGCGCTACGAATTCGAAACTAAAGAAGAAGCCTTCGCCAATTACCGCGAACAAATGGGCGATTCGGTCTGGCGTGACACCGTCACCGCCGACCAAATGCAAGTTTCCTTCCGCGTCAAACTCCACGACCCGGAAAAGTACCAGGTGCTCGTGGAAGACCTCGGCAACCGCCCCGGAGTGCAGAGCGTGTACGACCAGCGCGAACAAATCGAGCCGGTTTTCGCCACGCTCAACCGCTTCACCGCGATTGCCGGCGGACTGGCCGCGGTCATGATCCTCACCGCGCTTCTCCTCATTCCCACCACGATTCGCCTTTCGGCAATGTCGCGGCGTAACGAAACGGGGATTATGCGCTACGTGGGCGCCTCGAATTTCTTCATCGAGCTGCCCTTCATCCTCGAGGGAATTATCGCCTCACTCGTCGGCGCGATTTTCGCGGTCGGAGGGCTGTGGCTGGCAGCGAAATTCCTGCTGGAAGACTGGATTTCCCAATCGCTGCCGTGGATTCGGGTGATTGGCGTGAGCGAAGCCCTCCAGGTGGCGCCCTGGCTGCTTATCGGTTCGGTAGTGGTGTCCGGCCTGGCATCCTGGATAGCTTTGCGCAGGTACGCACGCGTGTAACGGAGGTGGGGCGACGGCGCCGCGGCGTCGTCGCTCACCATGACGGTACGGTCGCTAACAGAGATACATATAGGAAAGGTGATCCGGTGAGAATCGGGAGCAGACGATGGCTGGGGGCGCTGGCAGCAGGTGCGCTGGGCGTCGCCGGGTTAGCGACGCCGGCGCGTGCCGATGACCGCGACGACCTCGTCCGCCAGCAAGAACAGCAGGAAGCGGAAATTGAGAATCTGCGGTCCTCCCTCGAGGGTGTGGACGTGGATTTGCAGAACGTCTACCTCAAGCTGCAAGAAACGCAGGCGCAGGTTCCCGGGGCACAGGCCGCATTATTGCAGGCGCAGAACGACGCCGCAGCAGCCCAGCGCGAACAAGAAAAGATCGGTGCGCGCCTGGATGCCGCCGAAGGTGAACTCGATTCCATCACCTCCTCCATTGCGCAAGGGGAGAAGAAACTGAGCGAAACGCGCGATAACCTCGGTGAGATCGCGCGTTCTGAATACCGCGGGGATAACCGGGTTTCTACCGTGGAGCTCCTCATCGGCGCGAAGTCGAGCGCGGATTTCTTCAACGCGCTTTCCGCGAACCAAGCTATTACCCGGGTGCAATCCCAAACTCTCACCGACGTCACCCAAACAACGGCGGCTAACCGGACCCGCGCCCAGCGGCAAAAAGCAGTGCAAGGGGAGATCTCCCAGCTCAAGAGCCAGGCGGATGCCGCCGTGGCGGAAAAGAAATCGAAAGAAGCAGCAGCCGCGGCCCGCACGAAGGAACTCGCGGATCTCGAAGCTTCTGTCACGCAGCAATCCCAAGCCCTGGAGGCGCGGCGCGGAGAATTCCAGAATTCACTTTCGGCCATGAACGCGGCCCGCGATGACACCGCCGCGCAGATTGCCCGCATTGACGAAGAAAACCGGCGGCGCGCCGCGGAAGCCGCAGCTCAGAGCGGCGGGGGAGGTGCCCCGGCGGCGCCTCCGGCCGCCTCCGGAGCACTCATCCCACCGGTGCCCGCCCCGCTGTATGTGACCTCGCCCTTCGGGATGCGGGTCTATCCCTTCGACGGCGGCTGGTGGATGCACGAGGGCGTGGACTTGCGTTCAGCCTGCGGTAACCCACAATATGCGGCGGCTGCCGGCGTGGTGGCTGCGGTGCGGCCGGCCTCCGGTAATGGCACGCACGGCAACCAGGTCATTCTCAACCTCGGCTATATCAATGGCTCTTCCTACGTGGTGGTATACAACCACCTCTCGGGCTTCAACGTGTCCGTGGGGCAGAGCGTGGGCCAGGGCGATGTGATCGGCTGGACGGGAATGACGGGCATGGTCACCGGCTGCCACGTACACTTTGAGGTGTGGCAGGACGGCGTGGTCATCGACCCGATGTCCCTGCCGGGATTCTACGAATAACGCGCCGGAAACGCTGGAGCACTGGCGAGCCCTGCATATTGGCTAGCTCAGCGCGTTGGCGTAGCTGACCACCTAACCGCGAATCGACGAATGAGGATGTCATGACACAAACACACGGCTCGACCGATCCCGCTCCCACCACCGCCGCGGCCTCGCACGTGCCTGACACCGCGTCGGAAGCAGAAGAACTGGTCCAACCTCGGGTGATGGAGGAGGACGCGGTTCCGGCCGGTGCTGAAACACCGGTTGCAACCACCGAGGTAAGCTTCGGTTCGCCGCGTCAGGACGCACCCGCGTCTGGTTCGCCCGATGTGCCCGCGCCGGCGAAGAAAAAGCAGAAGGCAGATGTGAGCGAGTATTCGCGGCGGCAATTGGAGAAGCGCTACGCGCGCGGGCAGCGTAAAGCAACGGCCTACGAGGTGCTCACCGGGGTGCTGGCGCTTGTGCTCGCCTGGTTCGTGTGGGATCGAGCTGCTATCACCGATTCGCCTTACGCGGTGGGGACGCTGCTTTTCGCGGTCGGTTTCGCGGCGCTCATTGTGCTGGCGATGGTACGCCGCATGATTAATACGATCTCCACGCGGCGGGGGATCGCGGTAGCCGGGGTAGCTACCGGCGTGACTACTTTTGTTATTGGATTGATTATCACCTTGACGGTGAATACCGATGCGGCAGCTGCGCCGTCGTTCTTCACCGATCATCTGCTGGACGTGAGCGCGCCAGCGGTGGTACTGCTGGCCGGAACCCTGATTTTTGTGTGGTTCCTCATCACTGACCGGCGTGAGCTCAAGGATTAGAACGGAGAAGCCCGCGTGGCGAAGAAAAAACAAGGAAAGCTGAGCGCGGCCCAGCAGGCGAAAGCGGCGGCCGATGCGCATCAGGTGATCGCGCGCAATAAGAAAGCGCGCCATGATTATTTCATCGAGGACACCTTTGAGGCGGGGATGTCGCTGTCTGGAACCGAGGTGAAGGCGCTGCGCATGGGCCGGGCCTCGCTGGTGGACGGCTGGATTGAGGTGGATCGCGGGCAGGTGTACGCGCACGGGATCAATATTCCGATTTACGCGATGGGGACGTGGACGAATCACGCTCCTACCCGCAAGCGGCGCCTGCTGTTGCACAAATCGGAGATCGAGAAGCTGGCGCGGGCTGTCGAGGCGAAGGGCTATACGATTGTGCCCCTCGAGCTGTATTTCGTGCGCGGGCTGGCCAAGCTGGAAATCGCGGTGGCCAAGGGTAAGCAGGAATGGGATAAGCGCGAGACGATCCGCCGGCGCGAAGCGGACCGGGAGGCACAGCGGGCCATGTCTGCAGCTAGGCGCCGCGAAGGGTTGGTGCGGTAGCGTTTCCGCGCAATGAGTGGCACGGGTTGAGACTGCACGTCTTGGGTCTGGTGAGTGCTCTCCGGGTTGCCTTAGTTTGTTTTTTCTTGGGACGCGGCTTGTCGATGATTATTCCTGCCGAGTCGCGCGTAGAGTTCGTGCAGTAGCTGATCGTTAGTGGCGTGGTGAAGAGCTTCTACGATGTGAAGTGGTTTACTGCCAGCTTCGGAAGGCGTTATATAACCGCCCGCTATCAAACCTTCTAAGGGGTCAGCGCCGTAATGACGGGCTATAGCAACAATGAAATGAGCGTTCAGATGTCCTGAAGCATATTGGCGGTTATAGGTGGAATTATGCACACCAATAGCCGCTGCGACGGCGCCGCGACTGGCCCCATTCGTCGCGCAGTTAATCCAGGTGAGTAATTCATTCATTGGGCTATCCTTCGCCGGGAATAGACTTCGCTCGCGATATTCCACTACATTTAGGTGAGGCGGCTCACTACGGGGTGCTATGGTTACTTCCTCGTCTCTGGCATAAGGGTCACGAACACCTTACCGTCCATCGGAGACTGATTCCTTTTTACATACGTCCCGAGCGGCGTAGTGTACTCAACCACCAAAACGCTCTTAGGCCCCCAGGGCTTCGCGGGAAGATATCCCGCGGGGGTATAGAAACACGTAGCACCCTCCATCTCCCCCTTGGTGCCCGCTGGCATGGTACCGAAAGCCACGTTATTGAAACGGTACTGATCGCGGTCAAGATATACGCCAACGTCCACATTGGTAGTCAATTCGCAAGTACCATCACCGTTATTTTTTGACACCTCGAACGGTGCCCAGTCTTTGATATTTACCGCGAGTGGTTTGCCGGTGGGTTCGGTGCTTGTCGGCGTCGTTGCCGTGGGTGTCGGTTCGGGGTTAGCGTTATTAGTGCCGCACCCGGTGAGAGCAAGTGCGGCAAAGCATGTTAGGGCAATATTGCGCTTCATGCCCTTAGTGTAGCTGGAGCTGCGTTACTTGGTATGGCTATTGATCTTCGTCGGACGGGAATCCGTAAGGGTTGCCCCATCTTCGCATGGATTCCCGTTCCGCTTCGCGGTTATCTCCGAAACGGTGGTATTCATGGCGGCTGCAAGTGGCGCCACTTGTGCGTAACTGATGCCCCGTGTTTCCGCAAGGAGACGTTGGAGGGTGACGAAAGGTATTTGGGGACGGTCTGCTAGTTCGGCTAGGGACATACCTACTTGTGCACGGCGTGCGCGTAGTGCTGATGCCATGCAGGAGTTGAAGCCTGAATTATGATCTTTGATGTACGGAGTCAATAAGTAATCGTGCGTCTATTTAGCTCTTGTGCATACACGCAGCTAAAAATCTAATGGGGTGCCGAGGGAGCGTCGTATAGATCCATATTAGATGGCGGGATACATGCTGGACAATGAAAATAAGACTAACTGAAGAGTTTTATATCCAAGTAGGCCATTCTCGTTTCACGGTACGTATAGCTTAATCTTTCGCTCGACTACTCTGCATCCGGCGATATAGTTCTGCCATGAGATCGTCGTTAGGAATCATTCCAAGATAGTGTTTTTCATTCACTGCGTAGACTTCTTCTGGTGTGAGGTAACCACCCGCAACCAACCCTTCCATAGGGTTTGCGCCGTATTTACGTGCGATAGCAATGAGGTATTGCGGATCCAGAGAGCCTTTCGCATACTGCCGGTTGTACGTACTGCGCGCGAGACTAATAGCGTCTGCCACATTAGCGCGGGGTGCGTAATTAGTTACGCGATTGATCCATTCAATTTGAGCGTTCACGAATTCGTCATATGTTCTTGAGCTCAGGTTGCGATTCCGAACTGGTCTTCTCTGACGATGATTTTGATTTCTGCCCATGCCGGTATTCTTAGAGTTGAGATTTCGCCTATTAGATTCAGCTGGATAGCTGTGAGACCGGGTGCATTGTGCCTTGCGAACGGGAAAAGTAAGCACCCGCGCCGGAAAACCAGAGCGGGTGCTCATCATAAGTGGAGATGCCGGGAATCGAACCCGGGTCCGACGATAGCCAAAGGAGTATTCTCCGGGCGCAGTTCGTTGATAGTTGTTTTCGGCTCCAGGGTTCCACACGAACCAGGCCCTGACGAACCTATCTATGTTGGTGTCGCGAGCACGCCCGTAGCAAACGTACTCACCAGTGGCTTTCTAAGCGATGCTGAGGTCTAGGCGGAAAGCACACCTAGTTCAGCAGATTTCGCAGGTCGCTTAGCTTAGGCAGCGAGGGCGAAATCGGTGCTCTTGTTCTTGGCACCTATTGGTTTGCAGAGACGCGTTATCGAGATGACTCTACATCCTCGGCCCGCTTCCCTCCGACTAACTACCGCCGTCGAAACCGATCATCCCCGTATGCTGTTATCAAACAGTTCCACCCGCCCGGCACTCAATGCCACTAACGCGGTGGATTCATTAGTCTACAACGACGACGCCGTATCCGCTATTCCCGCTGGCAGTGTACTTAGAATCCGGTACCTTTTCTGAGGTGAAGAGACTGACTCTTCCCCGCGCAGGCGGGGGTAATTCCTGGCGGGCATTCGTGGAGCCTTTTGAAAATTTCTCTTCCCCGCGCAGGCGGGGCAGTGGTTCCAGCCGGGCCTGAAAGTGTGCTGTCACAATAGTCACACCTGATAGGCAGATCCATCCCCTCGTGTCCGATAACGACGAACAGGGCAGAATAAGCTAAATTTAAGAAGTGGTATCTGACATGGCCGCAACACCCGGCGGGCCGGCGTACCGGGCACATCTCGCAGAGAACCGAAAATCTGGAACTCTGTTCCAGCCTGTTTTCCAGGCCCGCCGCGGATAAACGACCAGGTCAGGCAGTCTCTTCCCCGCGCAAGCGGGGGTAATTCCATACCAGGTGACACCACAAGTGGCGGCGAAAACTCTTCCCCGCGCAAGCGGGGGTAATTCCGGGTCGCCCGCGCATCCCGCGCCGGTGGCCGCCTCTTCCCCGCGCAAGCGGGGGTAATTCCCTGGCTCAATGGGAATCTCTTGCCGGGCTTGACTCTTCCCCGCGCAAGCGGGGGTAATTCTATCAGCGTGAATGACGTCGCTCTCGCCATAGGCTCTTCCCCGCGCAAGCGGGGGTAATTCCATAATTTTCTTCTCCTTATATATAGGGGTTGTCTCTTCCCCGCGCAAGCGGGGGTAATTCAACGCTTCGATAGCCTGCGCGATGTTGAATTCGCTCTTCCCCGCGCAAGCGGGGGTAATTCCACGCCCGTGAACCCCTCACGCTCAAGCCATTCCTCTTCCCCGCGCAAGCGGGGGTAATTCCAATTCGCGAACCTCTACGACGGGGACTACTACCTCTTCCCCGCGCAAGCGGGGGTAATTCCAACACCGCCGCGCCGCCCGCACCGCAAAACAGCTCTTCCCCGCGCAAGCGGGGGTAATTCCCAAGTTCTGGATAAAGAAGTGCTCGCGCGTGGCTCTTCCCCGCGCAAGCGGGGGTAATTCCCGGTGGTTGAGCCTTCCCACCACGTGTCACGCCTCTTCCCCGCGCAAGCGGGGGTAATTCCTCGTGGAAGATTAAGACTGTGACTGGGTTGGACTCTTCCCCGCGCAAGCGGGGGTAATTCCATTCGGCTGAGTTCGGCACCGCTAATGCCCAGCTCTTCCCCGCGCAAGCGGGGGTAATTCCCGCCCGCCGCATCCGAGACCTCGGCCGGGGAACTCTTCCCCGCGCAAGCGGGGGTAATTCCACTGCCGGGGCAAAAAATAGTTTTCGATATCAACTCTTCCCCGCGCAAGCGGGGGTAATTCTAAAGATTTCGCGGGATTCTGCCAGATTCGCGCCTCTTCCCCGCGCAAGCGGGGGTAATTCCCGCGGAGGGAATCCTCGCCGCTTTCGCGATCTCTCTTCCCCGCGCAAGCGGGGGTAATTCCGCCGCGGGTGGTGGTGATTGAGGTGGCGGCGCCTCTTCCCCGCGCAAGCGGGGGTAATTCCTGTGGTGCCCTCGGATACCATCGAGACCGAAGCTCTTCCCCGCGCAAGCGGGGGTAATTCCCCGGATTCCTTACCGTCCCGTTAATCATGCTGCTCTTCCCCGCGCAAGCGGGGGTAATTCCAAGAAAGCATTCCCCTGGCTTGCCCAAGCCCCCTCTTCCCCGCGCAAGCGGGGGTAATTCCTCAAGATTCCGGAAGCCCGGATTCCGTCGAGGCTCTTCCCCGCGCAAGCGGGGGTAATTCCGGAGCTACTTTCACGGATGGGGATTCTCACCCCTCTTCCCCGCGCAAGCGGGGGTAATTCCCCGTGAGTCTCCCCCCGACCCCGCCCGCCTTGCTCTTCCCCGCGCAAGCGGGGGTAATTCCAAGGGGAAGCAGATGCAGAGCTACGCGGCTAACTCTTCCCCGCGCAAGCGGGGGTAATTCCGAGCGCGCGCATGTCCTCGGTGTCTGCGCCGCCTCTTCCCCGCGCAAGCGGGGGTAATTCCCTTAGCGCGGCGTTTGGTGGCTCTACCGCGGACTCTTCCCCGCGCAAGCGGGGGTAATTCCCTCAACAGCATTGAAACCAGCGCCGCGAAGATCTCTTCCCCGCGCAAGCGGGGGTAATTCCCACTCGTAAGGTGGATTTGTCTGCCGTGTTCACTCTTCCCCGCGCAAGCGGGGGTAATTCCCGGTAGTAGCTTGAGCCAGCGGGCGCGGGCTGCTCTTCCCCGCGCAAGCGGGGGTAATTCCCTCCGAGCGCCCGCTGCGGGCGCAAAATCCGCCTCTTCCCCGCGCAGGCGGGGGTAATTCCTGCGCGCCGGAATTGTATGAGCCGCGCTTGTTCTCTTCCCCGCGCAAGCGGGGGTAATTCCGCTAGCCCGGCTGAATGGTCTATGCGCTTGTCCTCTTCCCCGCGCAAGCGGGGGTAATTCCCTGCCCGGCATGATCGGCGGGGAAGTAGATGCCTCTTCCCCGCGCAAGCGGGGGTAATTCCCACGCTGGGCACGGTCATGGCTTGCTCGCGGGCTCTTCCCCGCGCAAGCGGGGGTAATTCCACCAGTGTTATCGGTGCTGCCCGGCTTTTTTTGCTCTTCCCCGCGCAAGCGGGGGTAATTCCATTCTGAAATTGCCTAGCGGCTTTCGCCCTAGCTCTTCCCCGCGCAAGCGGGGGTAATTCCTTCGGGCTGCTCTACGATTCGCTGGAAGCATGCTCTTCCCCGCGCAAGCGGGGGTAATTCCAACGTGTTCAAAGGATGCACGGCGACAACGCACTCTTCCCCGCGCAAGCGGGGGTAATTCCGGTTCCGTCTTCTCCATCGACGAGGCGTCCCACTCTTCCCCGCGCAAGCGGAGGAAACTCCAGCGTGTGCCGTGTGCCTTGCGGCTTACTGCGCTTGGCCAGGTCCTCCTACACCTCGCTCCACACCTCGTCGACATCCAGAACAAACCACCGTCGAAGGCTGTCGATGAAGTGGATCGCGGAGCCGCGGGACCCGGCGGGGTAATAGGGGAGTTTGGCATCGGCCGTGTGTTGCACCTGGTAGCGCGTGATTTCGTGGTATCCGTTGCTCGTATCTGCAAGGGCACAGATGGGTTCGCGATAATCACCGTAGGCGAGTACACGATGTCCCGAAACTGCCAAGCCTCTCAGCCGCGGTATTTCCTTGCGAGTATCAACGATCCGTGTAATCCGATCCTTTTCAATTGTGACCAATGGGAAATCGGAATAGGGGCAAATGATCGTCCGCTCATCGGTGCAGTTCATGGCGTAGCAATCGGCAATAAAGGTCAGGCGGGCCAAGTCCTTGCCGAACTCCGGTTCCACATAATGCCAGTCAGGATAGAGCCATTCCGCTTGTAGTTCGCTATTCCAGCGGCAGAGCCCGCAAAACCCAAGCGCAAGGTTTTCCGCCTCTCCGCTTTTCTCTCCGCGTACTCCGAAGTCCCAACCGAAGTTACCGAAAATTCCTTCATCGAAATAAATCGTCCAGATGGTGCCATCGCTGAGGGCTTGGACATCCTGGATACCATCACCTAGTACCCCAGATCGCACCAGCTCCCCGCCCGCAGTGTAGATATAGGCATTGTGGGTGGCCTCGCGCCGGTCGCTAGACCACCGGCATCGCGCGCCGACGGCGAGAAATGTGCCGTTAGGCAAGCACTGAACATAAGGAACGGACACGGGTAGATCGACGGGCGTAGAAGCAATGCGTACCGTCCCATCCATATTATGCAGCACGAAAATCGCGACCGCGTCTTCAGAAACGAAAACCCGCGGAAAATTCTCGTTACGCTCGAAGAATCGCGCGTATCCCTCTTCATCGCTCCAGATCGCCACCGGCAGCCCGTTATAGCTAATGGAGGCTTGCACAAGAATCGCGCCCGTAACCGGTGCTTGCAGAGTGGCTTGGTACCGGGGCGTGATAATGCGCATTTCTTCAGCCTTTCTGTCGCGTCACTTTTTCGCGCTAGGGCACGACGACGCCGCACCTTGTCGCGCTACTCATCCGGCCACACATCGTTGATATCCACAGTGAACCACACGCCAAAATCGTCAATCCAATGTATTTTTGAATCGCGGCAACTCGCAAGCCACCACGGACCATAAACTTCTTCTGGAGAATCGATGTGGCACTTCTCAATTTCTTGATACCCGTTCGTCGTATCTGACAAGACGAAGTAGTGATCTCCACCACGCTCCACACAGTAGGCCAGAATGTGTGAACCTGATACGGCAAGGCCACGAATGTCGTGTAGTGCACCGTGGGTTTCAACAATACGTGTGACCTGATCGCCGGCAATGCTCGTGATGGCAAAGTCGTAATTTGGGCATATTGTTGAGACCTTATCGGTACAGTGCAACGCGCGATGGTCGTCGATATATGCATGGCGGGCAAGCTCTTTACCAAAGGTGGGCGTTAGCTCCTCAGCAGTAGGGTAGCGCCAAACGCTCTCGAGGTTGCTGTCCCAGCGGATCAATCCACACTCTCCGATTGGTTCGCGAGTTTCCTTATCCGCGTCATCTGGGCACAACTGCGCATGCCATCCGTTATTACCGAAAATTCCTTCATAGAAATACCCAGTCCAGAAAGTACCATCGCTGAGCGCTTGGACATCGGTAACTCCATCCCCAACAGTCCCGCTTCTGATTAGTTTGCCTTCGAAATCGTAGATGAAAGCGTTGTGGTCAGCACGGTTCTCCGCTGCGTACCATCGGCACCGTGACCCGACAAGAAGAAAAGCTCCCGAAGGTAATGATTGGATATGGGGGAAGCAAACCGGGAATCGAAAAATGGGTGTTTTCTGGGTAACTTTGCCGGTACCGTTATGCTGTGTCAGCAGAGCGTCAACAACACCATTCATATGCACATTAGGGCGACAGCCATCGTCGGACCTCCCAAAAAACTTGTGATAATCCTCGTCCGTGCTCCAGATCGCCACCGGTAAGCCGTCGTAGCTGACGGACGCGTCCACAAGGACAGCCCCGATAACCGGCGGTTCCAGCGTAGCTTGATATTTAGGTGTGATAACGCGCATTTCTTCGGCCATACTTCAGTCTCTCACAACCAGTTTTTCGTGCATCGCAGCATATGTGCTGGTAGGCGAAGTGGCGTCGTCGTCGTGCTAAATCGGTGGGACTTAGTTCCCTCACATGCCGCGCATTCTATGGGCGAAGATGAGACAAGCAGCCGCGCGAAAATAGGAAAACACGCCTTTTCGCGGCCGGATTGCGGTGATGATGGCGTCGCGCGCATCGGGCATGGCTGAGTCGATGGAGGGAGGATAACAATGAGCATACGAAAACTTGGCGCGATGGCGGTCGCGCTTCTGCTGGCCTTGCTGGGCATCACGGCCTACTCGCAGGCGCAACCGGTCGATAGTCCGGCCGCGCGGGTCGAGTGCCCGGCCAAGGAACACCCCGATTTCATTACCTTGGAGCTGTGGGGAACGCAGTACACCCGCGATGCCGAAGGTAACCTACAAAAGGATTTACCCAAGGAAACGATCAAGTACGGGGTGTTCAAGGTCTACCAGGACCGCAGCGAACAGCTGTGGATCAATCCCCGCTATGAAGCCAGCAAGGACCAATTCGAGGTCGTAAATTACCCCTCAACGGTCGATGAATGGAATTTTACGTTCAGCGTCCCCAAATATGAGCTTGCTGGCCCCACCTGGAGGGATAACGAAGTCGAGTACGGCATCACGGAAATTCCCTCACCGGGGTACCGCAGCGATATGGATATGAATCCGGATGGCACCTTCCGATTCACCAATACCTTGGCTACGGATGTCTCGGCAATGAAGGCGTGGCAGGACGACGATAACGCCAAGCAAACCCGCCCGGAGAACATCACTTTCGTGCTGCTGGGTGACGGCAAGGAAGTGGCTCGCAAGACTGTTGGTGCGGCCGAGGATTGGAAGGCCACCTTCGCTGAAGTGGATAAGTGCGCAGGCGGCTACCTCATCAATTACACGATTGTGGAGGAATCTGTAGAGGGGTACACCACGGCCGTGACGGGGAATATGACGGATGGATTCGTGGTGACGAACACTATCGTGCCGCCGCCCCCGACTCCTACACCTACGGAATCGGAGACACCCACGCCCACCCCGACCCCGACGGTGCCGGCAACCACCCCGCCGGCAACAACCCCGCCGGTTCCCTCGCAAACGCCAACTCCCACAACCACGCCTACGCCGCGCGAGCGGCTCGTGAAAACGGGAACATCCACGGCCGGTTCGGCCGTGACCCTGGCGGGCCTTGCTCTCTTGGGAGCGGGAGGTGTGATGGTGGTACGACGGCGCAGCTAAGCACCGTGAACTCCGCACAATAATGTGACTCATCGTGGGGCGGCGACGCCGTAAAGTCGCCGCCCCACACTAGTGCGCCCACCAATGTCCGCGTGTCAGCCAACCACATCCGCCCGTAAGGTCTCTTCACAAAAGAACTTTTTAGTGCCATAGTGGCTTGGTGATGGGGGCACAGGTGCCCCGTTCAGTCTCGCTCACCGTGGCGCCCGCCGCACCGATGGCTGAAAAAACAATCACGTTTCATCAATAACTACAAAGGAGTAACCGTATGTCGATTCGCGTTGCCATTGTGGGAGTAGGTAATTGCGCGTCCTCGCTGGTGCAAGGCGTGACCTACTACCACGGCGCATCTGAAAGCGAAACGGTCCCGGGCCTGATGCATGTGGTATTCGGCGATTACCATATCCGCGATATTGAGTTCGTTGCGGCTTTCGACGTCGACGCTAAGAAAGTCGGCGTCGATCTGGCCACCGCGATCAACGCCAGCGAAAATAACACAATTAAAATCTGCGATGTGGCACCCACCGGGGTGGAGGTGCTGCGCGGCCCGACGCTGGATGGGCTGGGGGAGTACTACCGCGCCACCATTACCGAATCTGATGCTGAACCCGTTGATGTGGTGGCCGCGCTTAGGGATGCACGGGCCGATGTGCTGGTTTCCTACCTCCCGGTCGGCTCCGAAGAAGCCGCGAAGTTCTACGCGCAGGCCGCCCTCGATGCCGGTGTTGCCATGATTAACTGCATGCCGGTGTTCATTGCCTCCAACCCGGAGTGGGCCCAGAAGTTCACGGATGCCGGTGTGCCGATTGTGGGCGACGATATTAAGAGCCAGATCGGCGCGACTATCACCCATCGGGTGCTCGCCCGGCTTTTCGAAGAGCGCGGGATTTCCCTTGACCATACGTACCAGCTCAACGTGGGTGGCAATATGGATTTCAAGAATATGCTCCAGCGTTCGCGCCTGGAATCGAAAAAAATCTCCAAAACCCAGGCTGTCACCAGCAATATCACCCAGCAGCTCGACCCACACGATATCCACGTGGGGCCCTCCGATTGGGTCCCGTGGCTCGAGGATCGCAAATTTGCCTTCGTGCGCCTGGAGGGTCGCAACTTCGGTGATATCCCCGTCAAGCTGGAATATAAGCTCGAAGTGTGGGATTCCCCGAACTCTGCTGGCGTGGTTATCGACGCGATCCGCGCGGCCAAGATCGCCCTCGACCGCGGCATCGGCGGCCCGCTGCTTTCCGCCAGCGCCTATTTCATGAAGTCGCCGGCGCAGCAGCGCCCCGATGAGGAGGCCCGCGCTGCGGTGGAGGCTTTCATCCGCGGGGAAGTGGAACGCTAAACCTCACGCTGAGTAGCGGGCACGTCGTGCGAAATACCTGGTGCTTTGCGCTGGCTACCGTGCACGTCGCGCCGACTACCCGGCGTTTTGCCTGAATGACCGTGGCGGCCGCACTCTATATGAGGAGCGGCCGCCACGCATATGTACCGATATAAACCGGGGCGCGCTACATAATCGCCCCGGCTGCTTTACCGCGCCCCGAGCACGCACCGGGCGATGAGCTTATCGATGCGCCGCACATCAATATGGCGCCCCAGGCTGATTTTGATGTGCCCGGCTAGCGTCCACATTTCGATTTCCGCGCTGATATCAATCTTTCCGGCATTTTCGCTCGACCACATCTGAATTGCCTTATACGGCAGCGAATAAATTTCTACCTTTTTGCCCGTGATACCTTGCGCGTCGCGCACAATCAACCGTTTGGAGGTGAAAATCGCGCTATCTCTCAGTGTTTTATAGGCGGCGTAGGGTTCTTCGCCTTCGGTGAGTAGATCAACAACATCGGCCGGGATTGGGGTTTCTTCCATGAATACCCAGGCGGCAACGCGCGCAGCTTCCATACTGGCTCCTTTTCTTCGTGGGGTGCGAACACCGCTGTTCGTAGCGATACAGCCATTTTTGCACGCCGGGACTCAGTTCAGGTAGGTACGACGGCGCAGCTCACGAGCCTGCGGGCACCCGAGCCACCACTGGTTCGCTACCGAGTTTTCACCCCAGTAGCCTCCTTCGCGTTGGCTCCCATCTCAGCATCAGCCATTTTCATGACGTTCCAACCTTGCTTAATAAGTAACGCCTGAAGGGGGAGTCGGCCGTAAGCAATAGCCTTGAGCGGCCAGGGCTTATCTTGCCACTGGTGGGCCATGTAGATATTTGCCGGGAAAACGGCCAGGAAAAGGGCGATTGCCGCAGCGCCGCCGAGTTTGCGGGTGCGGCGCTGTGCAATGAGTCCGGCTGTCGCTAATTCGGCCACCCCGGAGGCGAGAGTATAGGCGCGCGGCCGGCCGGGGAGTTGGGGCGGGATGATGGAGTCGAAAGGTTTGGGAGCGATGAAGTGGAGGGCTCCCATCCCGGCGAGCAGGCCGGTCAAGAGTTGTGGATCTTTGCGTGGCATAGCTTGATCGTAGACCTGGCATGAAGCCATGTTCAACCATTTCGCGAACGGGTGCGACAGGCCGGAACCGAATTCCGCGCCGAATTTGTCACTAGACAACCATGAACACATTACGTACTTTTCGTCAATTATCGTGTGGTGCCCACTACATAAAATCCTTTACCAATTGGTGAAACTTCATTTGAGATAAACGAGTTAGGTCAAGGGTCCTAGAATTTACCGTGCTATGGTGGCGCGAAAAAACGCGGGGGGGGGGGGGTGCTATTTCTGGGGATTTTTGCGCCATAGTACGCCAACTTGCCAAGTGTAAAGATTTGCAAAAAATTTTCAGGTTGGAAGCAATCTGGGAACTTTGGCGGATATGAATCACGTTTTGACCTACTGGACAGTAGGTATTCATTCCCGTAGGTTGTTAAGCCGATTGATAACTATTAGTTATACGGCGGGCTGATAAACCACTTCCGGTGATCAAACCTTCGTGTAATGGACAGGATGAGCGTGAATTTTCGGGCGATACCGGCAACGGTTGCAACGATCGTGGCCGCACTGATGACCAGCCACGCCACGGGTCTCCCGTTTTCGGAGGCCCCGGCGCCTCATCCCACTCCCGGTGTAACCACCGCACAAAACGCTAGTGACCAGCCCACCTCGGAAACTTCGGAGCCTGGCACCGCTGCCACGGATCCGGCGCAGCCCGAGCCCGCCAGCCCGGCAGCGCCGTCGCCCATCACTGAAGAAGGCACGGCAGAAGCGGAAACGGCAGAAGGTGCAGCCGGCACCACCGAACCTACTTCGGCACCGGAGACTGATCCGAGTGCCGCGGAAACCGCAGAGGCTGCCACACCGCTGGAGCGGGCCCAGAAGAGCTGGCGCGAACAGCTTGGAATTCTTGAGCAGCCGGAAAGTACTCCGCGTGATGGTTCGGCCAGCCTGCTGGCTGCACCCCCGAATCGTTTCGCCCCGCGCAATGTGCGGGAAACTTCTATGGAGCAGTGCTCCGGCCGCGGTTTTTACTCCATGAGCTCCGGTAAAGGCGAAATCAACCGTATTACCGTCGGGTCGAACGATCGGCTCGGTTCTGAACCGGTGGGGCGTGTGGAATGGAAGAAAGATACCGGCGCGGGGAAGAATCGGGGTTACGACGCCTTGGCCATCGCGGCGGATGGCTCTATGTGGCACGCTGAATTCGACGGTTCAACCCAGCCCGGAACAAGCCCGCTTACCTGGATTAGTCATGGGCGCATATCCAATACCGGTGATAAGGGTTATCAGCAGCAGGAAAGTTACCGGATCATCAATCCAGGGATGCCTATCAAGGGTGGCACGATGTCCCGGGATGGTAAGTACGTTCTTATCGGTGATACCGCGAAAGCTGGCCCCAATTACAAGTCGAAGCGCAAGCTCATGGTCTTCGACCCAGCAAATCGGCGCCTGGTCACTCTTGGCTATGTGAGTTCTAGTAGCCTGTCCTCGGCAGTTTTCTCCGACATGGTCTTCGATAAGGACGGCAATCTCTATCTTCTCGCAGGTTCTGCCGAAGGTCGCCTGGACAACCGGGGCCGCGATTTCTCCGGACTTACCCAGATCCGTATTGACCGTATCGACGCCAAGGCATTCGAGGATGCTTATAACAACGCGCTTGCCGCGGGCCAGTACGCGACCGCGAATAATGCTCGCGAGCCACAAATCAACCTTAACACTATTCGCAACAAGAATTTCCCCGAGCTGCCCGCTCAACTCGTTCGCTCTTTCCACATGAATATCATGATGTTTGAGCCCGGTGGGCTTGCGGCCGGGGCGAACGGTTCGTTCTATATCTCGGGGCGTTATACCGGGCAGAATCCGGGTGCTTCCAATGGGCGAGGTGGCTTTGCACGTAGCGCGATTTACGAAGTCGATATTGTTTCCGGCGAAGTGAAGAATGGCGGTAACCCCGTCTTCAAAACACCTGACGCTCCTCAAGGCAATGAGAACGGGCAATGGTCCGACCAAAACATTGTTGATCTTGAAGGCTGCCCGGATCTTCCTACTATTACCGCGGCAAAGAACATTACTCAGCGTCTGAATGACCGTGACCAGTTCACGGTGAGCGTTGAAGAAAAGAACTCTAGTAAGAATCCCGATGGCAGCCCCCGGGACGGTATTTTCTCCGTGTCTATGACGACGGAGGGCCAAACCACCGGTTCTCAAAAGCCCACATCTACGTTGCTGCGTGGCCGGAATCGCGTCTATGTGCTCAAGGAGCAGATGGCGGCCGATTCGACGTCGTCCCTCAGTGACTACAACAAAGTGTGGAGCTGCACGGACAAGCTGGGGCGGAATGTTCGGGTTCATAACCAACGTGAGGATGGCGGTGCCTTTGTCGGGGAAGTGACCTCGCCCGCTGTGAACGGTAATCTCACGTGTTCGGTGTTGAATACCCCGAAGATGACGTCCTTGACCGTGGAGAAGCGCGACGCGGATTATAACGATCCGCTGCCCGGTGCCATTTTCGACCTGTGCGAGGATACCAACGGGAACGGCCGTTGCGATGCCGGTGAGCCGCGGCAGGGCGAGCGCACCACGGATCGATACGGCCGGGCTAGGTGGGACAATGTGCTCATTGGCAGGCGCTACGTGGTGGATGAAGTATCTGCTCCGCGCGGGTACCGCCCGGCGGGTGCGCCCCAGGTAGTAACGACGGCGCAGCAGAATCCGCCGGTCATCATTAAGAATGATCGCGTGCGTGGCACCATCGTCTGGGAAAAGAAGGAAACCGGGTCGGAGAAATTCCTCAAGGGATCCGTATGGACGGTGCGCGATCAGCATGGGCGGCCTTTCGAGGTAAGTGATCGCGTGGGGGAGACCGCGCAGGCGTGCCCGGCCACGAAGCTCTGGCAGGATCAGGATCCGCGCCCGGGCAAGTTGCGGCTGGAGAACGTTCCCTGGGGTACCTACACCCTGGAAGAAAAGACCGCGCCGCTGGGCTACGTGAAGTCCACTGAGGTGAAAACCGTGGAGGTGGGCGCCACAACGGTTACGAACGACCGTAACGAGCCCGTAGAACTGAATCTCGGCGCGATTTATAACAAGCTTCGTGAGGCACCGCCGCTCCCACTCACCGGTGGATGGAGCGAGGACGCGTTCCGCACGGCAGGCTTCGCGGTGCTTGGGGGAGCTGTGCTCCTGGTGAGCATCGTGATGATCAGACGGCGAAACCGGGGGTGAGCGTGAAATAAGGCTCAGCCACTGAGAGCTGTGCACGTCACACTGTGCAGCTAACGCCGCCCTTCGGGCAGAAATAACCACAAAACTAATTGAAGCAATATGTGCTGCAATCACGGAGAGGACTACCATGCAGCTGAAGAAATCTATCCGCGCGGTGCTCGCCGCCCTGATCACCGCCCTGCTGGGCGCCGCTGGTCTGGTGCTCGCACCCGGGGCCCACGCTGTGCCGGGTGCTGAAGATGCGCTTGGCAACCCGAACCTCAACAAGACCGGCTCCATCACGGTTCATAAGTACGAGAACCCGGCTTGGGGTAAGGAAGCCAACGGCCAGCTGATCGCCGATGTGCCGCCGACCGCTAAGTCCATGGACGGTGTGGAATTCATTCTCCAGAAGGTGACGGGAGTTGATCTCACGAAGCCTGAAGACTGGAAGAAGATCTCCCAGCTCCAGTACAACGAGAACACCAAGAAGGTCACCTACAACGGCGAAGACGTTGCGGTTGAGACCAACGAAACGAAGAAGACTACCGCTGACGGCGGCGTTGCTGCGTTTACCGGTCTCAAGGCTGGCGTCTACCTCGTTCGTGAAGGTAGCACCGGTACCCACAAGGTCATCAAGAAGGCCCAGCCTTTCTTCGTCTCCATCCCCTTCCCCTCGAAGGTGAACAACAAGGCTGAGTGGATCTACGATATTCACGCCTACCCGAAGAACACCGTGTCCGATGACGGCACCAAGACTCTGAAGGACGAAGCTGCCAAGAAGGTCGGCGACGACGTTAAGTGGGAAATCAAGTACGAAGTCCCGGCTCTCGGTGTGAACGCTCAGGGCGTCCAGGAAACCTACACCAAGGTTGGTATTGAAGATCTTCTGGATCCGCACCTGAAGTACGTGAGCGCGAAGGTTACCCTCGGTACCGAAGTGCTGACCGAAAACACGGACTACACCGTTACCCTCGCCCCGGAAACCAAGGCTGACGATGATGTTGCGGAACGCCAGAAGGTGACCATCCAGCTCAGCACTGCTCGCCTCGCGACTGTTCAGGCCGGCCAGGAATTCAAGGTGGAACTCACCACCAAGATCACTGGGCTCCCCGAGGGCGGCGAAATCCCCAACTCCTTCGGTCCTCTTGTCAATGATTACAACCCGGGTACCGAAACCACCACCAGCGACCGCCCGGTCAAGGTTGGTGACCTCCTCGTTCTCAAGCGCGATAAGGACAACCAGAAGCCGCTGAAGGACGCCGAGTTCGCAGTTTACGAGACTCGTGAAGATGCGACTGCTGGCCAGAATGCCGTTGCTACCGCAACGTCCGACGCCAATGGCGAGATCCGTTTCGTCGGCCTCGTTCTGGGCAACGCTGACCAGAAGACCTTCTACCTCAAGGAAACCAAGGCGCCGGCCGGTTACGTGATCAGCACCGAGGTTAAGGACGTCAACGTCAAGAAGGGTAAGTCGACTGCTGTTGAATACACCATCGACAACACCAAGCATGACGGCCCGAACCTGCCGCTGACCGGTGCTGCCGGCCAGCTCATGCTCACCCTCGGTGGCCTCGCGCTGCTGGGTGCTGCTGGTGGCTTGACCGTCGCTCAGGTTCGCCGCAACCGCGCGGTGAACGCCTAAGCACAGAACTGACCGCGTAACTTTCGCGGCCTACCGAACGGGTGGGGAGGTGCCATCTGGCACCTCCCCACCCGGGTCTGTATCTCATGAAGAAAAACCTGCTGTTGCCCTACCTCATCGGGCTCCTTGTTATCCTCGGGCTCACCCTACTGG
The DNA here is from genome assembly GCF_030230305.1 of Actinotignum sanguinis. NCBI lineage: Bacteria > Bacillati > Actinomycetota > Actinomycetes > Actinomycetales > Actinomycetaceae > Actinotignum > Actinotignum sanguinis. The sequence goes on along the minus strand of NZ_JASPCQ010000002.1, from coordinate 167,209 downwards.
TGTACCCGCATGCCGCCGCCTGGCTCTCCCAATACGAGCAATCCAAAGTCACCGGGGCGTACTCTGAGCAAATTGCCACCGCCCAGCCCGATAAAGATACCCAGCTAGCCGCCGCGCACGCCTATAACGAAGCATTCAACGCTGGCGCGGTCCTGGAAGCCAATGAACGCAAAGCCACCGGCACCGGCGACACCACCGCCGCAGACGGCATCTGGCCATACGAAAAAATCCTTGCCGCGGACTCCGAGGGCCTCATGGCCCGACTCCGCATCCCCACTATCGACGTTGACCTACCCGTCTACCACGGCACCTCAGATGAGGTCCTCAACCGCGCGGCCGGCCATCTGGAAGGTACCTCACTACCCGTGGGCGGGCCCAGCACCCGCGCTGTTATCACCGCGCACCGCGGCCTCGCGAACGCCCGCATGTTCACCGACCTCAACAAAGTCAATGTGGGGGATACCTTCACCATTGAAGTCTTCGGAGACGTACTCACCTACCGCGTGCGGGATACCAAAGTAGTAGCGCCGGAAGATACCGATACCCTGCGGGTAGAAGAAGGCAAAGACCTGGTCACCCTGGTGACCTGCACCCCGCTCGGTATTAACTCCCATCGCATCCTAGTCACGGGGGAGCGCATTATCCCCACCCCGGTAGCGGACGTAGAAGCCGCGAATAAGCCCTCCGATCTGCCGCGCTTCCCGTGGTTCGCTATTGCGTACGGAGTGGCTGTGCTGGCCACCATCGGGGTGCTCGCGCGTATGACGTGGAAAGAGCGCCGCCGCGCCCAGAAGGTAGCAGCCGCCCGGAAAGAATCCTCGGCTCAGGAGGTAGCAGCCGCCCAGGAAGAATAGTGCTCGCTATTCAGGACAGTTCCTCGTCAGCACGTAAGAATTCATCCCTACCGATGGTGAAGCGCCGCTTGGATACGGGCGCGGGTGGTGCGGGAAGCGCAATAGCCTCAAGGCCGGCATCGGTCACCCGCACGAGGAGCTGAAGCTTCCCCTGCTCCACCAGGTAAAAAGCACGCGGATGCGGTCCATCCAACCACCCCCGGAAAGCATCCAAATCCAGCATGCTCATAATAAAGAAGCCAGCCGACTTCAATCGGAAATGGCTGGGCCGTGCCTCCAGGTACCAGATCCGCGCCTCCGGGAAGAGCTCACGCACCTGATGATCCGCATCGCGCCGTTCCGCAGCCGCGAGCTCAGACTTGTGCCATTCCGGATCAGCTACCAGCGCGCTGTGCACATTCTCCGCGGGGCGCCGCAGCACCACCGTGCCAAATGCCGACATCGGCGTTTCGGGATCACGCATCGAGGGCCGCTTCGCCATCAGGCACCTTCCTTTCCAGATTCCGCGGGAGCCGTAGCGTCAGCTGCCGGAACGGCAGCTGCGGCGTCGTCGCCCTCACTCGGGCAAGGCGCGGGGAGGCTCCACTGCAGCGGAATTGCCCCGCGGCTACGATCCGGATGCTGAATAACATCGAGCAGGCCCAGGATAGTGGGAGTGAGCGCCGTCGTGCCGGTATACGCAAGATAGCGGGACTGCCAGCGCGGCTTAAACTTTTCTTTATAGGAACGCAAGCCCTTGAAATTGTAGAGACGGTCCCCGAAATCGTAAATCACACGCACCACCTTTTCGCGCGCCCGTGAGAAGCGCGTGGTGCCGGTATTAGACATAGGCGCCATCCCCAGATTCACGTGGGTATAGCCGTTGTCCTTCGCCCATTCGATAAGGGAAACGAAAATACCGTCCATGGTGCCACCCGGCGCGTCGGGGCGGATGCGCATGAGGTCCACGGAGGCAACCCCCGGGGCCATCGGCATGAGACTCGCGAAACCTTCGATACGTTCCTCTCCGCGCACCAGCAGCACCGGGGTGCGGCCAATATAGGAGGCATCGAAGAAGCCGAGGGAGAAGCCCATCTCCGCGCGCTTGCCCAGCCACGCATCCGAAACCTCGCGCAGCTGCTCCAGGAACTCAGGAGTATAGGGCGGGAAATGCACCTCGAAATGGGTGCCCTTTTCGCCCATCCGGTTACGCATACGCCGGAATACCTTGCCCTTATTGCCAACGTTGGAATACGTGGCCAGATCCACGGTGGCATCCTCCCCGATTTTCACGAAGGAGAAACCGATATTCGCGCACGCCCCCAGGTAGATATCCGCAATCTCGTAAATCGCGACCGAGCAGCCGTGCTCATCGGCATAGGTGACGAATTCCTCGAAAAGCTCCTCGAAAGCAGCCTCGTCCCCGAAAGGATCACCGAGTACCAGCATGGAGGAACGGTAGGGGCGGTAGAGGAGCGCCGCGCGCCCGTTGGAAGAATAAAAGACCTGCTTATCGCCCAGGTAGAAGAGGTGGGTGAAAGCGTTGCCGGCATTGTGTTCGGCCAGGAACGCCTCGAAACGCTGCACATCGGCCGGGGTGGGAAGCTCGAAATGCGGGGCGCGGGAACGTGAGAAGAGCAGCGCGAGGGAAATAAGGGAAACGAAGCAGATCATGCTCAGCCCGGTGAGAAGGGCGTGCGCGGTGGGGTATACGTGCGCCTGCGGGGCACCGTGGATCCAGCGCCAGGCGAAAATTGCCAGCGGGATACCTACCGCGATCACCGCGGAAAACGCGAAAGAACGCCATTCGAAGGGGAGGGGTTCGCGGTTGAAGGCCCCGCGTGCCAGGTAGAGCAGAATCGAGAACAGAATGATGACGATGAGCGCGCCGGTATCTAGCCCGCGCGCCACCGAGGCCACCGCGGCTACGCCCAGCAGGATCAAAATGATGGGGAAGACGCGGCTGACACGCTGGCGCACCCCGCGCGCCAAAATAAGCAGCATGATCCCCACCAGCAGCGAGACAATGCGCGAGGAGCGGATCATTTCGTGGGGGAGGAATACATGTAGCAGCGCCACCCGCGCGTAGAAAGAAGGCGCGAAAGCGTTGACGATGGAGAAAATCCCCAGGATCACCACGCCGGTGGAGAGCGCATTAATGAGCCAGCGTTCGCGCTTATCCCGGTCCTCCAGGCCCAGGCGCGGGTAGGCGTATTCGGCCAGCCAGTACACGGTGGCCGCCAGCCACGGCAGCGCGTAGTAGGTGACCCGGTAAACGATAATCGCAAGCACCAGGGTGGAGGAATCAAAACCGAGGTGCTGGAAGAACACGATAACGGTGAGGTCGAAGGTTCCCAGCCCCGCCGGGATAAAGCTGAGCAGGCCCACGAGCGTTGCGGTGGCGTACACAAATACCGCCTGCACGAAAGAAACCTCGCCCAGGAACGTGCGCACGCAGATCCAGAAGAACACCGCCGCGGCCAGCCAGTCCGCAACAGAGGCGAAAAGCATCTGGAGTTTCTGCCGGAAGTTCTGGGTGCCGATCGCGGTGCTGCGCAGGTCAATCTTCCAGATATGCACCTTGCCGGCCAGGAAATACACCGGGATGTACAGGCATGCCACCACGGGCACGATGAGGAAACGCCCGTCATAGCGGAACGCGAAAGGGAGGGTGGCCAGCAGCATGGCGAAAAGTCCGAGCAGATTCGCGGCCCACACCGCCACGCTGGCATCCACGGCGGCTTTGGTGGAGGCCCCGGCCCGCTTGTAGTAGCGCGAGCGAATCGCCCCGCCGGTCAGCCCGCCCAGCCCCGCGAAATTATTGAAAGCCTGGGCAATCCACCCGATTTTCACGGCGGTTCCCACCGGGACCTCTACCCCGAAATGCCGCGAAGCGAAAATGTCATAAATACCGGTGGCGGTAAAAGCCAGGAAACCGAGAGCCACGAGCTCCACGAGGACCACCGGCGGCGTTGAGCTGAGGACCTGCGCCATATGCTCCCCGCTCAACTCCTGAAGTTGCGTACGAGCCACGGCCGCCACCCCGGCGATCACCAGCACATAGAAAGTGATTTTGAAGGGGCGGGGATGGGAGCGGATGAAAGCGACAAGTCGCGACACCGGGGAACCTTTCTTCGACGACGACGCCTCGGCCCGCGTGCTCGCTTTCGCGCTACTGACCGGCCCGGAGGCATCCTGAACCTTACTCATTATGCCCTGAAACCAGGCCCGTGCGCCGGTAAATGGAGGCGGCAAGGCCGCGCAAATCCTGTGACAACTGTGGAAATTGGTGGGAGTTGTGATGTATGTCTTAACCGACACGCGGCGATTTCGCAGAAAATTCTCACTTTGGCGCCAGTTTCCGCTACATTTTTGCTTAGTGGTTCTTATGAGCCATGTACCTGAACAGATATCGAGAGGTATTTTCATGTCCGTTAACCGCACAGAGCTCATCGCAGCTATCGCCGACCGTTCCGGCCTGTCCAAGTCCGATGCCGATAAGGCGATCGCCGCGCTCCAGGAAGTGCTCGTCGATTCGCTTTCCAAGGGTGAAGCCGTGAAGATCACCGGCCTGCTCTCCGTGGAGCGCACCGAGCGCGCCGCCCGCAAGGGCCGCAATCCCCGCACCGGTGACGAAATCGAGATTCCCGCCGGCTACGGCGTGAAGATCTCGGCTGGCTCCAACCTCAAGAAGGCTGTGTCCAACAAGTAACGCCACGGGCTGTCCAGCATCGCCTCCTCGGTTTACGCCGGGGAGGCGATTCTTCTTTGTGGTGAGGTGAGGTACGACGGCGCCGCCCGGCTGCTTCCCACTCCCGGCACGGGCCGTACAATAGAGCCCATGAGTACTTCCCTTCCCGATCCTTTAGGAACTCCGGGCGCACCATCGGCCCCGGCCGGCCCGGCTACGGAATCTCAACAATCCGTAGGGTTGCTGGAGCGCACCGAAGAACGCCTCTCCCACGGTGATGAAGAGCGTTTTTCCCACTATGTACGCAAGGACCGCCTCGTGGCCTCGGCCGTATACGGTCAGCCCGTGGTGGCGCTGTGCGGGAAGATCTGGATTCCTTCGCGCAACCCGGATCGTTACCCGGTGTGCCCCACCTGCAAGGAGATCCGCAAACAGATGGGCAACCAAGGCTCCGGATGGCCCTTCGGGCCGGACGTGCCGGGAAGTGGCAAGTGAGTCTGCACCGTTCGATTCCCGCTTCCACCCCGCATAGTCCCTCTGTTTCCGCAGCTTCGAATCTCCCTCCGGCTTTCCCGGCCCGCGCGGCCTGGGGAACCACCTCGAGCCTGCGTTCCTGGCAGGCCGAAGCGCTGCGCCTCTACCTGGAGCGCATGCCCCGTGATTTCCTCGCGGTAGCAACCCCCGGCGCGGGAAAAACTACCTTTGCGTTGCGCGTCGCCGTCGAAATGCTCGCGCGCCACGAGGCTCGCACCATCACGGTGGTCTGCCCCACGGAACACCTGAAAACCCAGTGGGCGCAGGCCGCGGCCCGCGTGGGTATTCAGCTGGACGCTGATTTTACGAATGCGCAACGCACCGAGGGATCCTTCTTCAACGGGGTGTGCGTGACCTATGCTCAGGTGGCCGCCAACCCCGCCCTGCATCGCGAACGCACCGCTGCGCGGCCTACCTTCGTGATTCTGGATGAGATCCACCACGGCGGGGATGCACTCTCCTGGGGCGATGGCATCCGCGAAGCCTTCACCCCGGCGGCGCGGCGCCTGGCCCTCACCGGCACGCCGTTCCGCTCGGATACCTCGCCCATCCCTTTCGTGACCTACGAACCGGATGGCTACGGCAACCTGCGCTCGAAAGCTGATTACACCTACGGCTACGCCCAGGCCCTGCGTGACGGGGTTGTCCGGCCCGTCATCTTCCTGTCCTATTCCGGGCAGGTGCGCTGGCAAACCAAACAGGGGGACGTGGTGGCCGCGACCCTGGGGGAGCCGCTCACCAAAGATATGACGGCGCAGGCGTGGCGTACCGCCCTCAACCCGGGCGGGGAGTGGATCCCGGAGGTGCTTTCCGCCGCGAACGAACGCCTCACGGTGGTGCGCCGCTCGCTACCTGATTCGGGTGGGCTGGTGATCGCCTCCAACCAGAAAGACGCGCGGGCTTACGCGGATATTCTTACTGAGATCACCGGGGAGGCCCCCACCGTGGTGCTCTCTGATGATTCAGGCGCGAATGAAAAAATCGCGAGCTTCGCCGGTTCAGATTCCCGGTGGATGGTGGCGGTGCGCATGGTATCCGAAGGGGTGGACGTGCCGCGGCTCGCGGTGGGCGTGTACGCGACTTCGGCCTCCACGCCGCTGTATTTCGCGCAGGCTATCGGGCGTTTCGTGCGGGCGCGCCGGCGCGGGGAAACCGCGACGGTGTTTCTGCCGTCCGTGCCGGTGCTGCTTGAGCTGGCCGCTCAGATGGAAAAAGAACGCGATCACGCCATTTCGAAGCAGGCGGAGGTGAGCGGCTGGGAAGATGAGCTGCTTGAGGCCGCCAATCGGGAAGAAAAAGCCAGTGAGGAACTGGCCGGCCCGGGCTACGAAGCGCTGGAATCGGGCGCGCTTTTCGATAGGGCGCTTTTTGACGGCGGTGAATTCGGGCTCGGGGCAGCTGTCGGTTCGGAAGAAGAAGCCGATTTCCTGGGGATTCCGGGCCTGCTTGAACCCGAAGAAGTAACTACGCTGCTGCGGGCCCATCAGGCCGAGCAGGCGAAAAAGGCCCGCACTCGGCGCCCGGCCGCCGGAACCGATGAGCTTACCCGGCGGCGCACCGCCCGTAAGGAACTCACCCAGCTGGTGGCCGCCTGGGCGAAGAAAACCGGGGACCCGCACGCCCTTATTCACACCGAGCTGCGCCGGGCCTGCGGCGGCCCGGAAGTGGCGCGCGCCAGTGCCGACCAGATTGAGGCACGCGTGAAAACACTGCGGCGCTGGTTCGTGGGCCAGCGCTAAGCGCGTCACCCCCGAAACAGCGCCGTGTGAGTGTGCGGCCGGTGCAGCAAGCCGCAACGAGGTGCAGCAAGTCGCAACGGCCGCGGCGAGCAGAAAGGCGAGCGGGAATTAAGCCGCGGCGTCGTCGCCCGGGAAAATATCCACCATGCGGGTGGGGATAGCGGGTTCTCCGGCGGAGAGGCGCCAACCGTCGTAGGGGAGGGCGTCGCGCGAGGTATCGTGGCGCAGGCGGGCCGCGGAGAGGACCTCCGTGCCGCAGTAGCGTTCATCGATCACGCCGGCGTTCACCAGGTGGACCTGAAGCGGGCGGGCACCCTGCTTCTCCAGGTAGGCCAGGCCCTCCGCGAAACTAGCGGCGCTCACCACCAGCTCTTCGGTGGCATGCCCCCCGCTTTCCAGCCGCCCGGCAACCTTGAGGCCACCCACAGAAGCCTTATTTTCCGAGGCCTTGGCGACCTCTTCGGGCTGGCCATCCGCGCCTTCGCGCTGGACCAGCTTATACACCATTTGCGCGGTGGGAACCCCCGAACCGGTCACCAGCCGGGTCCCCACCCCGTAGCCATCCACCGGAGCAGAATTGAGCGCTGCAATCGCGTATTCATCCAGGTCCGAGGTGACGGTAATCTTCGTGGAGGTGGCCCCCAGGTGATCAAGCTGCTCACGCACCTGGAAAGCCGTTGCGATCAAATCACCCGAATCGATGCGCACCGCGCCGATCTCACCGCCGGCAGCGCGCCCGGCCGCCACCGCATTCTCCACACCCTGCGCGATATTGTAGGTATCCACCAGGAGGGTGGTGCCGGTGCCCATCGCCGCGATCTGAGTATCAAAAGCTTCGCGCTCCGAATCATGGACCAGGGTGAAAGAATGCGCCGAGGTGCCGGAAACCGGGATCCCGTACTGGCGCCCGGCCTCCAGATCCGAAGTTCCCACAAAGCCCGCGATATAGGCCGCGCGGGCCGCGGAAACAGCGCTGCGTTCGTGGGTGCGGCGCGCCCCGAAGTCCACGCAGGGCCGCCCGTGCGCCGCAATCGTCATCCGCGAGGCAGCCGTAGCCACCGCCGAGTCATAGTTGAAAATAGATAGCGCGAGGGTTTCCAGCACGCAGCACTCCGCGAAAGTTCCCACCGCGGTGAGAATGGGGGAGCCAGGGAAGTACATTTCTCCTTCCGCGTAACCCCAAATATCGCCGGAGAAGCGGAACGTGCGCAGCCACTCCAGGGCAGCATCGGAAACGATCTTATTGGCGCGCAGATACTCAATTTCTTCTTCCCCGAAACGAAAATTCTTCAGGGCATCAAGGAGGCGACCCGTTCCGGCCACCACCCCGTAGCGCCGCCCGCCCGGCAGCCGGCGCGCAAAAATCTCAAAAACAGCCCGCCGTTGGGCCTTTCCCGACTGCATGGCGGCATCCACCATGGTCAGCTCGTACATATCGGTGAGCAAAGCAGTTGAAACACTCATATGCACGAGTTTACCCGCGCGCATCGGAGTGGACCGGGGATGATCGGCCGCGCCAGGTAGAGCTTGGCACTAGGATGGAGGTATGAGCGCGCACCCATCTCCTGAAGATTTAGGGGCCAGCAGCCCAGCTACCCGCACCGAAAGCCTCACGCTTTTCGAAGCGGTGGCCGGCCCGGCCCGCGCCTGGCGCACCGTTGTGCACGATGACCCGATCAACCTTATGAGCTATGTGCAGTGGGTATTCCAATCCTACTTTGGCCATTCGGCCGACCGCGCCCTCAACCTCATGCTAGAGGTCCATACCCGCGGGCGCGCCGTCGTATCAACCGGACCGCGCGAACAAATGGAAACAGACGCTAGGGCTATGCACACCTACGGACTGCTCGCCACCATCGAAGAAGAACCGGAAGGTGGAAGATAACCATGCTGCCTTTCCGCCCCGCCCGCGGCGGCTACCGCGCCAGTGTTGACGCGACCGAACGGCAACTTTTTGCCGGACTCGCGCGCGACGTCGCAACGCTGCTCGGCTACAACCTGGACGAAGAAATGCACGACGAAGGTAGCCGAACCGGCGATCTTACGGGTGGAACTAGCCACCTCACGGGCGGAACTAACCACGTGACGGGCGGAACTAGCGCGCAGCACGTGGAAGAATCCAGCGATGTGCTTGCCTCCTACGAACGTGAATTAGCTGATCTGGAGAGCACGCGCTGCTACGTTCCCGCGCGCAATATGGATACCGCCCTCGCCCGCCTCCTCCCCGATATGTCGGAAGAACCCGCGCTTGCGGACGAATTACGTTCGCTCACCGAATCCGCGGTCTGCCACGCAAAAATCTGCAACTTGCTGGTTTTCTATACTTCGCTGGCAAGCGAGAAAGTGTGGGTGAGTAATGAGGATGCCGGGGCGTGGCTGGCCGGCGCTAATGATATCCGCATCGTGCTCGGCAGCCGCCGCAATATCACCACGGCAGCGGAATCGCAGGCGGTGACCTCGCGTGCGCTCAGCATTATGGAATCCGAACGCCCCCAGATCGATACCACCGACGATATGATCGGCGTGCTCTACGTGATTATCGCGTGGTGGCAAGATTCACTCATCACTGCCATTCAGAACAAGGACCTGCGGCGGTAACTTGACAGTATGGATTCCCGTCCCATTGGTATTTTTGATTCCGGCGTAGGTGGCCTCACGGTGGCGCGCGCCATTATTGATCAACTTCCGGGCGAATCCATTACCTATATCGGGGATACCGCGCACTGCCCCTACGGCACCAAATCCATCCCCGAGGTGCGCTCCTACGCCATGGACATCATGGATAAATTGGTGAGATCCGGTGTGAAAATGCTGGTCATCGCCTGCAACTCGGCTACCTCCGCGGCGCTTGCCGATGCGCGGCAGCGTTTTGCTACGGAGATGGGGATCCCGGTGCTGGAGGTGATTCGCCCGGCGGTGCGCCGCGCGGTACGGGCCACCCGGAACGGGAAAATCGGGGTGATCGCCACTCCGGCTACCATCGAATCGGGCGCGTACCAAGATGCTTTTACCGCTGCCCCGAATCTGGAGCTGACCACCCGGGCTTGCCCGGAGTTCGTGGAGCTGGTGGAACAGGGGCAGACGGCCGGCGCCCAGGTGCAGGCGGTGGCCGAACATTACCTGGCCCCCGTGCGGGCGGCCGGAGTGGATACCCTGGTGCTTGGCTGCACTCATTACCCGCTGCTCGCCGGCGTGATCTCCTACACCATGGGGGAGGACGTCACTATCGTGTCCTCCGCGGATGAAACCGCCCGCGACGTTTACCGCGCACTAGCTACCCGCGATATGTTTGCCGGCCCGGGCACCCCCCGGCGCCGCTTCTACGCCACCGGTGACCCGGTGAGTTTCGGGCGCCTCGCCCGCAGATTCCTCGGTCCGGAAGTAGGAACTGTGCTATCTACGGAGGAACTCTCGGCATGAGACTGACAATCATTGGATGTTCCGGCTCGATGTCCGGGCCCGAATCGCCGGCCTCGGCCTACCTGATCCAGGCAGATGGTACAGACGCGAACGGTACTCCGCGAACCTACACGTTCACCTTGGATTTCGGTCCCGGTGCCATGGGCCATCTGCTGCGCTATACCGACCCGGCGCTTGTGGATGCCATGGTGATCTCGCACCTGCACGCCGATCACTGCGCGGACCTCATCGGGATGCAGGTCTACCGGCGCTGGCACCCCTCCGGCCCGCTGCCCCGGGTGGCGGTCTATAGCCCCGGGGATGCCCGGCGGCGCGCCCGCCAACTGGGCGACGACGGCCCCGAGGAAACGTACGATGACGTCTTTGATTTCCGCCAGGTTCGCAGCGGGGATACGTTCCGCGTTGGCCCCATGACCATCCAGGCTTTCCCCGCCCTGCACACGGTGGAGGCCTTCGCCTACCGGATCACCGGGCCTTCTGATATTCGCCCGGGGGAGAACGCGGTGCTCACGTTCACGGGGGATACCGATCTGTGCGACGGCGTCGTCGCCGCGGCGCGCGGCGCCGATCTGCTCCTTTCCGAATGCGCCTATGAGGACGGCCGGGATACCGTGCGCGGCATTCACCTCACCGGTTCGCGAGCCGGGATATTGGCAGCGCAGGCCGGAGCCCGTGAGATGCTCCTCACCCACCTGCAGCCGTGGACGGACCGGGAATCCGTGCGAGCCGCGGCCCGGGAAGAATACGAGGGCCGGGTTGCCTGCGTGCGGGCCGGGGAAGCCTTCCGCATCTAAGCCCGCGCGTCGGTAGGTCCCCGCGGTTTCGAGGCTCCCGGGGCCGCGGCCATATTTTTCATGTCGTAGCGGCGCGGTAGCCTTAAGGCATGACTGACAAGAACTCCAGCGCCACTCGTGCCGATGGGCGCACCGCAGATGAGATGCGCCCCGTTACCATTGACCGCCACTATTTTGAAACCGGGGAAGGCAGTGTGCTGGTGCGCTACGGGCGCACCACCGTGCTCTGCGTTGCTTCCTTTGAAGAAGGGGTGCCGCGCTGGCGTAAAGGCAGCGGGGAAGGCTGGGTTACCGCTGAATACTCCATGCTTCCGCGTGCTACCTCGGATCGCTCCCCGCGCGAATCGGTGCGCGGGAAAATCGGGGGCCGCACCCATGAGATTTCGCGGCTCATCGGGCGCAGCCTGCGCGCGGCCGTTGATATGAAAGCCCTGGGGGAAAACACCATCACTCTGGATTGCGATGTGTTGCAGGCCGACGGCGGAACTCGCACCGCGGCTATCACCGGCGCCTTCGTGGCCCTGGCGGATGCTATTTCCTGGGCCCGGGCATGTAAGTTGGTGCGTCGCCCGGTTCTCACCACCTCGGTTTCCGCGGTGTCCGTGGGCATTATTGATGGCCAGCCCCGCCTTGACCTTCCCTATGAAGAAGATGTGCGGGCAGATACCGATATGAATATCGTGGCGCTTGGCAGTGGGGACTATGTGGAGGTGCAGGGAACCGCGGAACACCACCCTTTCAACCGTGCCGATCTGGCGGTTTTGCTTGATCTGGCGGATAAGGGCACCCGCGAGCTTCGTGAGCTCCAGCACCGGGTGCTTTTCGCAGGGGAGAATCCCGTGCGTAGCGATGTTTTTACCGGCGGTGACCAGTGGAAGTAGCGCAGCCGCGGCGCGTCGTCGTCGCTACCGGAAACGCCCATAAAGTCACGGAACTGCGCAATATTCTGGCGCCGTGGTTGAACGGAATCGAACTGGTCTCCGGCGGGGAGTTTGAGGTGCCCGAACCGGTGGAGGATGGCACCACGTTCGCGCAGAATGCCCTCATCAAAGCACGGGCCTACGCGCGGGCCACCGGCCTTCCGGCTATTGCTGATGATTCGGGCCTGTGTGTGGATATTCTAGGTGGAGCCCCCGGGATTTTTTCGGCGCGCTGGAGCGGTGCGCACGGGAACGACGCCGCAAACCGCCACCTGCTGCTCGCCCAGTTAGCAGATGTGCCCCTGGCCAATCGCGGCGCGCATTTCCATTGCGCGGCCGCACTGGTAACCCCGCAGGGCCGTGAGGAGGTACGCGAAGGGGATATGCCGGGTACTCTCCTTACCGCTGAGCGTGGTAGCGGCGGTTTTGGATACGATCCGATTTTCGCGCCGGTCGGTTCCAGCCGTTCCAATGCGGAACTGAGCCCGGAAGAAAAGGACGCTATCTGCCACCGCGGTAAGGCATTTGCCCAGCTAGCCCCGGTGATTATGCAGGTGCTGCTGGAACAGCACTAGAGGGAAATAGCGCTGCTGGAACGGTGCCGGGGGAGCAAAGCTGGTGGAGCAGAGCTAATGGAGCGGGCGGGGCCCGCTCCGGCCCTGAGTAAGCACCGCTTACAGGCGACGTAATCGCTGCCGTAAGCGGTGTTTACAGTGCTTAGCAGCGGCCGATATAGCCAAGGGCGGCGCGCAGCAGAGCCGCGTGCCCATCTGACATCTCGGCCTGCAGCTCCGCGGTGCGTGCCTCCCCGGGCGTAAACCAGGTGAATTCCAGGGAGTCATTTCCTGGATCACAATCCCCATGAATGGGGATGATATAGGCCAGATCAACGCGATGCTGGCGCGCATCGTAGTACCCCGCCTCCGGTTCGGGAGTGGGGAAGTATTCGGTGACCGTGAACGGTGCCAGGTAGGGCGGAAGCTGGGGAAGTGCCACCGAGCCCAGATCTTTATCGATATGGCGGATGAGCGCGGCGCGCACCGGTTCGTGGAAGAGCACCCGCCCCGAGGGAAACTCCCGCAAAATCCCCTCGGAATCGGCACGCAGCAGCATCCCGATAGCGATCACCCGCCCGGTTTCATCCAGGCGAACCGGCACAATATCCACGTACACCATCGGGACCTTGTGCCGGACAAACTCGAGTTCCTCGGGGCTGAGCCACGGACCCATATCAGCTGCGTCGACTTCACTCATGTTCTTAATTTTGCCGGGCTTCGCGTTCCCGTGGTTCACTCCACGCTACCCGCGAAACATCTGCATTTTCGCGTATCGGGCCGGCGTGGGCCAGCGTGGGCCGGGGCGCGGCGTGTGATGCGCCAGCTAGGGGGTTAGACTGAGTGGCATGCGCCAAGCTCGATACCTCAACTACCTTGCCCTCGCCATTCTTGTGCTGGGCGTGGCAACCCTCGTTGTGGGTTGGTATATCGCAATCAGCGGGAATCTCCTTCCGCAGTACGGAGTGATTCTTGCGCTCGGTACGGTGGGTGCTGCGGCCTGCGGGTTCGGGTACCGTAGCGAACGCCCGTGGATATTCGGGGCCGGCGCTGTTTTCATGCTGTGGTTTGCGCCCACGCCCCTGGGGTTGTGGCCCCTGGGCATTGGTATCGCAATGCTGATCGCGTGGGCTGTGCTTATTGTGAAGGAAAATGATGTTAAATTCTGGTGATCGTGCCCCGGATTTCACCCTGGAGAGCACGGCGGGAACCTTCCGGCTATCCGAGCATCTGAACGACGGCGCCCGCGGCGTCATCGTGTACTTCTACCCGAAAGCAAATACCCCGGGGTGTACTACCGAAGCCTGCGATTTCCGGGATAACCTCAATTCGCTGCGCTCGGCTGGATATGCCGTGGTGGGAGTTTCCCCCGATTCGCTCACGTCGCTGGAAACGTTCCGGGAGAAGCAGGGGCTCAACTTTGTGCTCGCCTCCGATCCAGATCACGCGGTGGCAAGCGAATGGGGTGCCTGGGGAGAAAAGCAAAACTGGGGTAAAACGGTGATAGGGATGCGTCGCTCCACCATCGTGGTGAATCCGGATGGCACCGTCGCGGCAGCTTTCTATAATGTGAAAGCTACCGGGCATGTGGCTCGGCTGCGCCGCGATCTCGGTATCGATGAATAATCGGGATAAGTAAGGAATCGGGATGCTGCCGGTAGTTTTCTTTTCTTCGGGCAGCTTCTGAATTTTCCTACCCCGGGAAATCCGCTAGGATAGACCGGTACGCGCGCGTGGCGGAATTGGTAGACGCGCTGGATTTAGGTTCCAGTGCCTTCGGGCGTGAGGGTTCGAGTCCCTCCGTGCGCACTCTTGTCATGAAATCACCTCAATTTTCATTTGTGCTCTTGAATTGATATGTGTAGCCGGAATCTTTCGATGACACCTCACGCCGGGTTGTGATAATAAAACTCTCACGTTGACAAAACTACTATTTCGCGAGTATGTTTTGAAACAAAACAAAGGGTGAGTGTTCAAAGAAGTTCATCTCCCTTTGTAGTGAGGAGGCTGCAATGATGCGCATAACTAGAGGTGACTTCGAAGATCTCCATCGTGTAATCAATCGGCGTGGTACCTGGTCCGCTAAATGGGAGACCTTGCCCCCGGAACACATTTCGCTTTCAGTTGCCGAAATGGAATTTGCGTGTGCTCCTGCAATCCGTGTAGCTATTGAGAAAGCAGCAGCTCGGGGAATCTACAGTTACACCGAGGTTTTTCCGGATTTTGCGAGCGCGTGTACGTCATGGTTTGCGCGTCGTCACGGTACCGAGTTTGGCGAAGAATCCGTCGTTTTTGTTCCACGAATTGTGGAAGCTACAGCGATGATCTGCGCCCATATGCTGCCGGCCGGAGCGAAGGTCATCACGCTCTCGCCGGCTTATGACCCCATCATGGAAGTGGTTCGCCGCTGCGGTTGTCAGGTTACTGAGCCGTCCATGTTCTACACGGAGGGAACCTGGCATATCCCCTTTGACGAGCTCGCAACAATATTGCCAGACGCGGATCTTTTCATTCTTACTAATCCCCATAATCCGACCGGGCGGGCCTTCACCCAAGAGGAACTGGAACGGCTTTCGGAATTATTAGCAAAGAGTTCATGTCTGGTGTTATCCGATGATATCCACTGCGATATTCTGCGAGCTGGGCGGAGGTGGTTGCCGTTAGCGCGCTACGCGGATGCGAAATTGCGAACCCGGCTCATCACAGCGCTTTCTCCCTCAAAGAGTTTCAATATGGCCGGTCTAGAGGCTTCAGCGTTAATAGTTCCGGATCATCGACTGCGTGCCAGAATTCGAGAGGGCTTGCGCGCCGCGGGGTTCCATAATCCCAATTATTTCGCCATTCCCGCCGCTATTGCAGCCTGGACACAATGCGAGGAATGGCTCAATACCACGCTCGCCTATATAGATAACAATATGGAAGCTTTTGTTCCGCGCTTCGGAGCCCTATTTGCGCGCGAAAAGGCTGTCATTCCGGATGCGACATATTTGTTCTGGTGCGATACCAGGAGACTGGGTGCGGCTACCGCCGCAGAGGTATGCGCCGGAGCTGGAGTGCATCCTTCATATGGCAAGGGATTTGGACCGGAATGGCACGAATACCTTCGTTTTAATCTCGCCGCTCCTCAATCACTTCTTGACACTGCACTGCAACGCTGCGAAGCAACAGTACAGAAACTGAGATAAATCTCCGCGCAGTCAGCGCTTTTGACCTAAGCTGTGGCAGCTCCCTGTTCTCCACAGGGTACTAGCCGCATATTTCACCGAGGAATTGTCGTCATCGACACAGCGAAAGGATCAATGATGACTTCGGAAAACAATCGCGGCACCGAGGCCGAGATACATAGGAAGAAAAAGAAGCCAACGGTCTTCCTGGCGCTTTTGCCGGTGATTTCCCTGGCATTGTTCATCGGCGGGGGATACATCGGCTTTGATTTGCCTGTTGAACCTATGATTATTGCGGCGGCAGCCGTCGCCGCCTGCGTTGCTAAATATTTGGGGTACAGCTGGGATGAGATGATCGAATCCGTAGCCGAAAAGACAGCGAAAGCCTGGCCTGCACTCCTTATACTTCTCACCGTTGGGCTACTCATCGGTGCGTGGATGATTTCAGGGACGATCCCGTACCTTGTGTACTGGGGCCTAGCCATTATTGACCCGCGGTGGTTGGCATTGGTTGCTTTGCTCGGCACCGCCGTCGTATCACTGTGCACCGGAACTTCGTGGGGATCCGCAGGTACCATCGGCGTCGCCTTTATGGGTATCGCCATCGGATTGGGTGCTGATCTACCAATGATCGCAGGAGCCGTTGTATCCGGCGCCTACTTTGGCGATAAATTCTCTCCGCTCTCAGATTCAACAAATATCGCCGCGATGATTACCCGCGTACCGCTCTTCACGCATATTAAGAATCTGACATGGACCACCGGAAGTGCGCTCATTATCGGCGTTATTGTTTTCGCGATCGTAGGGCTTAAGGGAACCGCTGCTGGAGTCGACACTTCCGCAGTGCAGGAAACCCTCGACCAATTAGCGGCCGGATTCCACCTCACGCCGTGGCTCCTGGTGCCACCTATTGTTGTTCTCGTTGGTGCGGCACTGCGTTTCCCGACCATTCCGGTCATGATGGCAGGCGTTGCCCTCGGGCTTTTCAACACCTTTGTTTTCCAAAAGTCGACGATTGCAGATGCCTTCACCGCTCTAGTTAAGGGGTTCAATCTCGATATGATACAGCGGCCCGAGTGGGCCAGTTTGACTCCGAGCGATGACATGGTGACATTGCTGGAACGCGGCGGAATGAATTCCATGCTAGGAACCTTGGCGATCTGCTTCTGTGCCTTAGCCTTCGCAGGAATCATGGGGGTGTCGCATTCGCTCGATTACCTCATTGAAAAGCTACTTCACCGTGTTAAGTCGCGCTTCGGCTTGGTCGCCAGCACCATAGGCGTGGGACTAGGAACCATTTCCGTCACATGCAACGGCCAGATCTCCGTCATTATGCCCGGTGAAGTACTGCGCCCGGCATACGTACGCCGCGGCTATCACCCCATGACATTGGGACGTACGCTCGAAGATTCCGTAACCGTGACCGAAACCCTATTCCCGTGGACTGCTGCCGGTGCATATATGGCGGCAACCCTCGGAGTGGAAACCTTGCAATATGTCCCGTGGGCGATTGTTAACTGGTCAGGCATGATCGTGGCACTGATTCTGGCCGCAACCGGTTGGGGTATTCAGATGCTGAGTCGTGAAGAACAGCTACGCATGCTCGAAGAGGACGATATGAACGAAAGCCATATTATTCGCTATGGCGACGGCACTCCCGGCCCGAGCGCAGCAGATCCTGAAGCTGCTCTGGTTGAACCTGCTGGTGGCACCGGCGCCAATAGCGTAGAAAAGTAGCGGGAAGGAAAAGAATACCTGAATAATAATCTACTGGCTCAGGGCCGCCCGCATGACCTCCACGGGAATGTCGGTGCGGCCCAGCCAGATTTCTTCCGCGAAAACACCTTGCCACAGAAGCATATCCAGGCCGGATACACACCCTGCGCCAACGCGGCGGGCCCGCTGCAGAAGCTCAGTTTCCAAAGGTTCGTACACCGCATCGAAAACAATATGATCGGGGCGTAGCCACGTTTCTGGAATGAGAGCACCCGGATGGGCACTCATCCCCACACTCGTGGCATTGACCAGAAGAGAAGCAGCATCCACCTCGCGGCGAAGTGTACCCTCATCGGCAAGGTCACAAAGCTGAGCATCCACTCCGGTTTCACCACGTAAGCGCGCGAGGATATCGCGCGCACGCTCGAAATTCTGGCCGCGCCGGGAAAATACCCGGATACGGGAGACCCTTTCGAGGGCGGCCCGCGTGTAGATCGCGCGCGAAGCTCCGCCGGCACCCAGCACCACCACCGCTTCACCAGGGGCGTAGCCGGCCGCCCGTACCGCGGCAAGAGCCCCGCGTCCATCGGTGTTATGACCGACCGTGCGTCCATTCGCATGTATGTGAACGGTGTTTACGGACTCCATGAGTCGGGCATCGTCGGAAAGCTCATCAACGGTCTCATACACGGCAGTTTTATGCGGCATTGTCACGTTAAAACCGCCAAAACCAAGATCGCGTAAAGCACTAACTGCCCGAGCGCCCGAATCCGGAGCGATGTCATACGCGAGGTAAACGGCGTTCACACCTAGGTGAGCAAAGGATGCGTTATGCATCGCGGGGGAGCGGGAATGCCCTACCGGATGCCCGATAACGGCATAACTGACCGTGCGCCCGTTAATCTCCATCGCGTTACTTCTCGGCGCTGCCCGGCTCGCCAAGCTGCTGGCCATCCTGCCGGCCGGATCGCTCACCCTGCTGCCCGGCTGCACCGCGCCGCCGCAGCCGCCCCAGTCGGCGCTGCGCGCGCCGTTCTTTCCGGGCCGCCCGCCGGCGTTCCTTCTCCTCAGATTTCTTCGTGGATTCGGAGTGATTGGCCCCGTAAATACCGTCCACCACATCGCGGTACCTCTCGAGTACCACTTCACGGCGCACCTTAAGCGAGGGCGTGAGCAAACCATTCGCCTCGCTAAAGTCACCGGGCACAATCACGAATTTACGGATGGACTCCGCTCGCGATACCTGGGCATTGGTGCGGTCAATCGCCCGCTGAAGCGAAGCCTGAACTGCCTCGGAATTCATAGCTTCGGCCGGAGTCATCTTCGGCAAGCCGTGTGAAGAAAGCCAGGAGGGGAGCATCTGTGCGTCAAGGGTAATCAGCGCGGAAATAAAGGGTTCGCCATCACCCAGAACCACCACATTGGAGATGAGAGGGTGGGAACTCAGCTTGTCCTCCAGCACCGCCGGTGCCACATTCTTACCTCCGGCCGTGACGATCAGGTGCTTCTTTCGGCCGGTAATGGTGAGGTTGCCGCGCTTATCGAGCGTCCCGAGATCCCCGGTGTGGAACCAACCGTCCGCAAATGCGACCGCGGTAGCTTCGGGATTGTTATGGTAACCGCGGAAAACAGAGTGGCCCTTGACCAAGACTTCGCCGTCGTCGGCAAGTTTAATGCGCATGCCCGGCAGCGGCCACCCAACGGTGCCCAGCACGGGATTCGCCGCGCGCGTGGCATTTGCCGGACCGGTGGTTTCCGTGAGGCCGTAGCCTTCCACCACCGTTAAGCCGATGCCGCGATAGAAGCGCCCCAGGCGGGTACCCAGCGGCGCCCCGGCGGAAATTGCGAAGCGAATTCGTCCGCCCATCGCCTCGCGTAATTTATTGAAAACTAGCTTGCGTGCCAGTGCGCGCTTCACCGCGAAAATCGGGCTGCGCCGGCGCCGCGTCCCGTTCTGCACCGCGATATCCGCCGCCCAGCGGAAAATTCGGCGCCGCACACCCGCCCCGGCCTTCGCCTCGGCCGCGTTATAAACCTTTTCCAGTACCCGCGGAACTACGAGCAGCAGGGTGGGTTTGAAAGTTTCCAGGTCGCTCATGAGGTTCTTGAGATTGCCGACGAAACCTACCGAAATACGGGTGGCCAGGCCAAAGTAGGCACAAATCCGCCCCATCACATGAGCCATGGGGAGGAAGAGGATGAGCGATGCCTGCGGATTATTGAGGATTTCCGGTTCGTAATGCCAGGTTCCCAGCACGGTACGCGCGAAATTCCCGTGGGTGAGTTCCACGCCCTTGGGATCCCCGGTGGTGCCCGACGTGTAAATAATGGTTGCGAGGGAATCGGCGGTGACCGCCGCGATGCGGGCCTCGAGATCTTCTTCGGGAACCTCGAGAGCCGCGGCGTTCAGCGCGGCGCGCCAATCCTCCGTCATGACGGTCGCGGGCGGAATCGCGGGCGGCGTTACCGAATCCACCAATTCCGCGTGGGCGCGGGTATCGGTAAAGATATGGGTGATCTCCGCATCCGCAACCATCCACGCGATCTGCTTGGCCGAACTCGTTTCATAAATCGGAACCGGCACCACCCCGATATGCAAAGCGGCCGCGTCCAGCAGTGCCCATTCGTAGGAGGTTGCCGCGAGGATACCGATGCGTTCGCCGTGCCCGAGACCCAGGCCGACCAGCCCGCGCGCTGTGAGGCGCACCTGCTCGAGGAATTCCGTAATCGTCAACGGTTTCCAGTTCCCACCGATGGAGTTCTGGATATGCACCGCGATATCGCGCGGATGCTTGCGTTGCCGCTGCGCGAGCAGCCACGGAACCGTGTGATACGACTCGTTCTTGAAAGGAGCTTTTTGCGATAGGGAACCATCGCGATGCTTCTTCATCTATCCTCCTGCACAGGCCGCCCGCGGCGCGGACGGGCCTCGGTTGTGTAATTGACGCCCGCCTGAGCTTTAGTTTGCCGCGAGGACCGGGTTGCGCAGCACCCCGAAACCTTCGATTTCACATTCGACGACGTCGCCCGCTTTCAGCGGGGGCTCACCGTTAAAGGCACCGGGCAGAATAATATCGCCGGGTAGTAGGGTGCAGCGCCGCGAGGCCGCCGCCACCGATTGGGCCACGGAGAGCGGGTAATCCGAGGTCCGCGCCCGGGTGTAGGTTTCCCCGTTGACCCGCGAGGTCATCGCAAGATCGCTCACGTCAATATCGGTGAGGATATAGGGGCCCACCGGGAGCGCGGTATCAAACATCTTCTGGGCGCCGTTCACATCCCCGCGGGCGGTCACATCATTAATAATGGTGTAACCAAAAACGGCGTCCAGCGCGCGTTCTTCGGGAACATCCTTGGCAACGCGCCCGATAATAATCCCGAGCTCCACTTCGTGGGCGAGGCCTTCGCTGGCCCAGTCCGGAATAATAATCGGATCATCAGGCCCGCACACTGCCGTATTGGGCTTCATAAAGAAGAAGAGGTCAGCAGTGGTGGTACCCGGCGCGGTTGCATTGCCAAAACCAATGGCCTTCGAGCGCGGAATCATGGGGGAGAGGAGCACGGCGTCGGCGGCGGCCACCCGCTCCCCGGTAGGTTGAATGTCCCCGAAAATCGGGTCATCGGCGAGGATAACGAAGTCATCGGCGCCTTCGTCGTAGACCGCGTAGCGCGGGCCCTGGCTTAAACTCAAGCGTGCTATTTTCATATCATTAACCTTAGTATTTCACCTAGACTTTAGCGACCGGCGCCCCGAAGGCGCGTTGAGCTTTGCGAACAACTGGACTCCAGCAGGCCCTCGATCCGATCCAGGGCCTCCAGGGCGATAGCGCGCGGGGTGGCCAGCACCATGCGCGCCCACTGCTCAAAACCGGCGCCCGATGCCCGGCCGGGCGTGAGCGCCACCTGCGCCTGTTCCAGAATTGCGGCGACGGCGCCCTTCGGCTCGCGTCCCTCCCGGCGGGCACGTTCCTTCTCCGCGCGCACAAATTCCGCCTCGGAAAAATCAAGGAAAGCAATATAGGTGCCTTCCACGTGCGCCATGCGCACCCCGGGCCAGGTCTGCACCCGCTCTTCTACGACCCGCAGTGTTTCACCGATATAGGAGCACACCGCCCGATTCCAATCCCGGCCTTCCTCGAAAGCGATTTTGGTGGCGCGAGCTCCCAGCGTGGAAGTCGGAGAGCTCCACGCATTGGCATGGGGCGCGTAGCGGGCTGCGTCGTCGTCGTTATAAAAAATGAGCTGCGCGGCCTTGAGCCCGGGGATATTCCAGCCCTTCGTTGCGCTGGTCGCGGTGATGGTATGCGCGCGGGTGGCCGCGCTGCGCGGGCCGTAGGGAACGTAGGTGCCGTCGATAAGCACCGGGGCGTGAATACAATCCTCAAAAACGCGCGCGCCACGCCGTTCCACCACGGCAGCAAGCGCGTCAAGCTCCGCGCCACTCAAACAGCGGCCCGCCGGATTCCACGGGTTACACAAAATAAGCAGAGAACCGGGGGTGAGAGCTGCCTCTAATGCCTCCAGGTCCAGTTCCCAGCGGCCCGCGCGGAAAATCGAGGGAACTTGGCGCACCTCGCGCCCGTACTCTCCCGGAAGTGTGAGGAACGGCATATAGGCCGGAGTGGGGACGATAACCGGGGCATCCGGGGCTGTGAACTGCGTGATTGTGATCCGCAAGGCGCTAAGAACCTCGGGAATAAGGAACATGCGCTCGGGATCGGGCGCTGGGCCGAATTGGCCGAGCCAGTCGGAAACCGCGTTCATAATCCCCGGAATTTCGCGGGGTGGGAGGTAGCCGAGGGCGCCGCGCTGCGCTGCATTCACCAGGTAATCGCGGATTTCCGGTGCGATTCCCAGATCCATTTCGGCCACCCACATGGCGATAGCATCCCCGAACGCGGACCATTTATGCGAGCCCTGCGCGATGAGATCAGAGACGGTGCGAGTGTCGAAATCATATGTCATATCCGTAGCGTATCCTTAACCCATCATGGCTATCACAACTGCTACCGGACGCGAGATCCGAGTTCGTTTCTGTCCCTCACCCACCGGCACCCCGCATGTCGGTATGGTACGCACCTGCCTCTTTAACTGGGCCTACGCCCGGCACGTAGGTGGAACTTTCATTTTCCGTATTGAAGATACCGATGCAGCCCGTGATTCTGAAGAGTCGTATCACCAGATTCTTGATTCCCTGCGCTGGCTCGGGCTGGACTGGGATGAAGGTGTAGAGGTGGGCGGCCCGCACGGTCCCTACCGGCAGTCCCAGCGCGGTGATATCTACCGCAAGGTCGCGGCGCAGCTGCTGGAGCGCGGTTACGCCTACGAATCTTTCTCCACCCCGGAGGAAATCGAGGCGCGCCACCGGGAACGCGGGGAGGATCCCAAGCTCGGGTACGACGGCTATGACCGCAACCTCACCGAAGAACAGAAGGCGGCCTACCGGGCCGAAGGGCGCGAACCGGTGCTGCGTATGCGCATGCCCGATGAGGATATTACGTTCACGGATGTTATCCGCGGGGATATCACTTTCCGGGCCGGCTCCACCCCGGATTACGTGATTGTGCGCGCCAACGGGGATCCGCTGTACACCCTCACGAACCCCATCGATGATGCCCTCACGGAAGTGACGGACGTGCTGCGCGGGGAAGATCTGCTTTCTTCTACGCCGCGCCAGATCGTGCTCTATCGCGCCCTCGAAGAACTGGGAATCGCGAAGTGGACTCCGCGTTTCGGGCATATGCCTTATGTGATGGGGGAGGGGAATAAGAAGCTCTCCAAGCGTGATCCGGAATCGAATCTGCTTCTCCACCGCGAACGCGGCATGATCCCGGAGGGCCTGCTCAACTACCTGGCCCTGCTCGGGTGGTCATTCTCCGCTGAGCGCGATGTGTTCAGCAAAGAAGAACTTGTGGAGCATTTCGATATCCACAACGTCAACCCGAATCCGGCACGTTTTGATGATAAGAAGTGCGTGGCCATTAATGCGGACCATATCCGCCTCCTTGAGGTGGCGGATTACACCCGGCGCCTGGTTCCCTACCTCAGCGATGTACTCAGTGCTTCCACCTATGAGGAGCTCACGGATCGCGAACGGGAGATTCTTGATGCGGCGGCGCCGCTGGCGCAGACCCGCATGCAGCTGCTGGGAGAGGCCCGGGATCTGCTCGGCTTCCTGTTCGTTGACGCCGCGGGGCTTGAATACAACGAAAAAGCGCTATCCAAGCTGCGCGATTCGGCGCCCGAGGCATTGCGGGGAGCTCGCGAAGCGTTGAGCGGCCTGGATGATTTCACGCCGGAAGCTATCAAGCCCGCTCTTGATGCGGCGCTGGTGGAGGGGCTCGGTATCAAACCGCGTTTCGCCTTCGGCCCGCTTTTCGTGGCGATGACGGGTACGAATGTGTCCATTCCTGTTATTGACTCCATCGCGATCCTCGGGCGTGAGGAAGCGGTGCTCCGAATTGACCAACTCCTAGAGAAAATTTCCGGGTAGTTCAGATACGAACGTGGAGGGCCGCGATGGTGGTATGTACGACGCCGCTGCCGCGGCCCGCCGCGTCTTTTCCCGCGCCGGGAACCTACCTGCGTGCCTGGGGAAGGGCCTGGGAGCGGGTAGGTGCAGGCGCACGTGACTACGCGGGTGCGGGTGAAGCCCTGGGCGCGCGCGTGGGTGAGGGGGCGTGTGACCGGGTATTCTTCGAGCCCCTCACCATGGATGATGGCAGCGTGGAGAGCGTTCCGCGGGTGGGGCTATTCGGTGCTGAAATTCCCCAACCGTCCTGGCCGCTGGCTGAGTTGGGCCGTTTCCAGCGAGCTAACCTGGCGCTGGGCGAGTTCTCTATCCATTTTGCTTTTAACGCGGATATTGAGCGTGTTCTTGCCGCGGATTGGGCGTTGAGCACGGAGGAAGCCGCTGCGCGGGATTGCGTACTCGAAGGGCGCATCCCGCCCGAATGGGAGGTGGGTTTCCGGCCTGCGCAGTTACTCTTCCACGAGGTCGCATTGCCGAGCAGGCGCCGCAGTCACCGTTCGCGCCGCAGCCGTGCTCCGCTTGACTGGGAGATAAGTTCGCAGATCATCGAGATCCTGGGCCCGTCAGATAGTCCGGCGTGCCCGGAGGACTACCTCGCCTTCAGCTACCTCAGCTTCGACGTAGGCGATTTCTTCGCCGGTCACCCCCTCGGTGAGCTCTCCAGCACCTGGTCATTTTTCGGCGACGACGCCGGCGACTACCCCCATTCCAGCCTGGCCCGTACCGCGGTTCCGGATACGGCCGAGCCGGATCCTTCGCGGATCTATCGGATTGTTACCGCGGCTGACTGGGTGAACTTGGTAGAGCGCTATCCGCTCCGGATTCCTCTGGATCGGACATGGAGTCCGGATACTCTCGGTGGTCTGGATACCTACACGGTCAATTGGGCGCGGGCGCGCCGCGATTACGACGCCGTTGACATCACCATCGCCGGGGCCGTGCGCACCATGTTTTCTCCCCTGCCCGCGTGCGATGGCTACACAATGCTGACCGGTTGCACGCCGGGTTCCCGCATCTGGCTGCGGGTACCGGAAGTTTTGCGGGAGGAAGCTGGGCGGCAGGGGCGCGTGCGTGAATGGTAGCTGCAGGTTTCGGCCTCGCTTATGCGGGTGCAGTTAGAGCGGGTGTGCTGCGTGAACCGAGGCCGGTTGAGAACGTGGTGCGTCACACGTTCAGCGGATTTGCCAGCTCGAGGAGATTCCACTAAGCTTTTTATCTGTCGTCCTCGGGAGCGTAATGATTCTGAGGTCCACACCCTTGGGGTATGGTGTAATTGGCAACACAGGTGATTCTGGTTCATCCATTCTAGGTTCGAGTCCTGGTACCCCAGCGATGATGCTTCTAGCATCCTCATAGGCCCCGTTCGTCTAGCGGCCTAGGACGTCGCCCTCTCACGGCGGTAACACCGGTTCAAATCCGGTACGGGGTACAGCACAAGGCGGGAAAGCTTCGGTTTTCCCGCCTTGAGTCGTCTCGCCGCGACGATGCGAATGACGTTTTCAGCAACCGAAATGAACGGTATTTTTGTTGTCATTCCAGGGGGGAAAGCGCGGGTTGGAGACATCATTTTTCCATTAACTCCCTATTTGCACAGCGCAATGTTTCGATTAGGCTGGGGTCATACGGATGGAGGTGTCACCACATGATTATCCGAGGAAGCTATACAAGTCTCGACCAAGTGCTCGCTCGTCAGAACGAGATTTTGGACGAACTACGCACCACCCGCGAGGACTATAACGAAAGAGCGGAAAACTACTGGATGAACGACAAAGAGGCTGCACTACGTCCAGAGTTTGAAGCGCTCGAAGGCTTTGTGGAGTTTTACCGCGAAGAAGAGCTGAAGGAAAAAGAACTTGCAGCGGTCGGACGTTCTTAGTGAAAAGGTGCAGCAATTCGCCGGCGATATC
Organism: Actinotignum sanguinis; assembly: GCF_030230305.1. Taxonomy (NCBI): domain Bacteria; kingdom Bacillati; phylum Actinomycetota; class Actinomycetes; order Actinomycetales; family Actinomycetaceae; genus Actinotignum; species Actinotignum sanguinis. The sequence goes on along the minus strand of NZ_JASPCQ010000002.1, from coordinate 141,408 downwards.
ATCGGAGTCGCACTGCTATTTGATGATAACTTCACCTTCGTAACGGACGAAGCAAAGGGCTATCGGCAGTCGACTCAGCGCATACAAGGGACTGTTGGTATCCAGTTGGATCATATGCGCCTGTATCTGGAACTCGACTACAGTCTCTTTCTCTCTCACCTTGAGCAGTTTTTAACGGTGGGGCAGTCTAGTTTTATATTGCGACTGCACTCGAAAAGAAGCGAACCCATGATTCGATGGGGCCGTAGGCGGCAAGGGCATTATGCAGCGCACCGCACCCTTGCTACCGCCCGCAAGAATGACGGATCGCGCATGAGCCGGGTTTCCCATTCCCCGCGCCCCGCCCCACTATCCTCGCGGGCCGGAGTAAAGACCACCTGGATTGCCGGGCCGGCACATTCCTCCAACGCGCTAAGGTACGCGTGGCGCAAGTCCCCGTAACTATCCGCGGGGAACTCCGGCGGGAAGAAGACGACGTCGTCCGGAAGTAGCACCCCAAGAGCATCAGCACGTTCCACGCGCCGGGCGTGCGCAGCCGCGACTTCCGCATCGGTACCGGAGTTCGCGTGCCACCCGGAGCCCTCCCCGGCACCCGCAGCACGATCCGCCAGGTAACGCGAGGCGGCAAGGAGTGGATCGCCCCGACGCGCGTAACGCAGCGGCACGCCAACGCGCGCGCAAAACTCCAAGGCACAATCAATAACCAGGCCGCGTCCGCGAAAATCGTAACCGTAACGCGGCCCCGCAATCCCCGCGGGGCGATACCCGCGATCCTCCATCCAGGAGAATTGCGCCGCTAATTCCGCGAGGATATCTTCGTGCACGAGTGGCGGGGGAGCGGCGTTTTTTTCCGCGGATAGGTAGCGGCCGGCGCGGTCCGTCAAACTTGAGGCATGTGCGGCGACGGCGCGCCACGGCGCCCCGGGCCCCTGTGAACTAATGGCGAAACTGAGCAAAATCCGCCCGGGATCGATGCCGACGGCCGCCAAAGCCCGCAGCGCATGATCTGCCGCGGGAGCGGCAACCAGGAGCGTGGCGCAGCTGGCATGCCCGCGTTCAAGCATCTCAATAATGAGGTTGTTCAGCGCACGATTGCGCCCCAGTCCATCGGCGCACACCGCGACGGTGCGGGCCGATGAGCTGGGCTGGGATGCAATCATGTCGCCAAAATATCCATTTCACGTTACCGAAATATGAACAAAAAATGAATGGGAGTCCGCGCGGTGGCTGCGCGGGATCGGAAGCGTTAGTATTCGAGGTTATCGCGCCCGGGCAGCCAGGTGTTCCCCTTCTTGCCCCAGCCGTGCTCACGCTTAGCACGTTTGGCAGCGGCTTCCTCGCGCCCCGTGAGCCGATCCACGTACAAATGCCCGGTGAGGTGGTCATATTCGTGCTGGAGAATACGAGCGAACCACCCGGTTGCCTCGATTTCGTAATGCTCGCCCTTTTCGTTTTGCGCCCGCAGCAAAGCGTGCGGAGAACGGGCCAGGGGATACTGTTCGCCCGGGAAGGACAGGCAACCTTCTTCGAAAGGCTCTTCATCCGGATTCACAGGTTCAATAAACAGCGTGGGATTAATCGCGACGCCGCGTTCGGGAGCCTCATCCTGATCGGCGTAAACCCACACGAAAATCTGCTTGCCAATACCGACCTGCGGCCCGGCCAGCCCGACTCCGGGAGCCGCCACGGTGGTCTCATACATATCTTCGACCAGCTGTGCCAGTTCCTCGTTAAACTCCGTAATGGGTTCGGCCGGCCGATGCAGAACAGGATCGCCGGTGATGTAAATAGGAAGAATAGCCATGCTTTAGTTTAAGGCCCGGGCGCGCCCAGGCAAAGAGCATTCCGTTCCGCGTGCTTTTTCTGTCGGAGGTGGGCGCTAAGCTGACGCTAGGAAAAGGAACGACGGCGCACCTACCCGCCGCGGGTGGGATGCTCAATCAATGGAACTCCGCTGTGGGGCATCTTCCGTAAGAAAGTGAGGGCTTATGCGCATCGCGCTCGTCTCGGATTGCTTCCTCCCGCGCCTGGGCGGGATCGAAGCACAAACTCGCGATCTTGCCCTAGCCTTACAGGCCGCCGGCCACCGGGTGTTGGTGATCACCGCCACCCCGCGTGATACCCCACCGGTTCCCGGGATCCCAGAAGATCGGGATATCGTGGCGGGTATTCCCGTCCAGCGCATTACTTCAGCGCTCTTCGGTAACCTCCCGGTATCCCCGGGGCACGGCGCCCAGCTGCGTGCTTCTATGCGCGGGGCGGATGTGGTGCATATTCAAGCCGGAGTTGTTTCGCCTTTTGCCTGGGCGGCTATGCGCATCGCCGCGGCGGACGGCATCCCCACTACCGTTACCTGGCACTGCGTATTGGATCCGGTGGAAAAGCTGCTTGCCCCGCTGCGCCGGGTTACGGCGCGTGGCGTCGTCCATAACGCGGTATCCACGTGGGTGGCCGGGCAGGTCCACCGGGCAGTAGGTGGTGAAGTGAAAGTTATTCCCAACGGTGTAGATCTGGGGGAATGGCGCACGGTTGCCGCCTACCGGCTCGCACATCTGGGCACTCCCGCGGCCTCGCATACGCTCGGGGTGGCTGGCGTTGCCGGGGGAGCTGGCACTGCCGGGGGAGCTGGCACTGCCGGGGGAGCTGGCACTGCCGGGGCTGCGGGCCGGAAGAATCACCCCGGCTCACCAGTGGAGGTTGTGGCCGCCCGGCGTCTGGCCCCGCGCAAACGCAACGCTGCCCTCATTGACTGTGTGGCAGGTGCGCGCCAGCTGACCGGGCGGGATATCCACCTCACGATTTACGGGGATGGCCCGTTACGCTCCCAATTGGAACGGCGCGGGCGCGCCTACGGGAATCCGGGTCCCGGGGAAGGTTGGCTTCATCTTCCCGGTCGCACGGATCGGGCCGGCCTCATGGATGCCTACCGGCACGCGGATATTTATCTCACTAGCTCGCGCCGTGAGGCATTCGGCATTGCCACCCTGGAAGCGCGGGCAGCCGGGCTGCCCATTATTTCTCCGGCGGGCACCGGAGCTGATGATTTCCTCGAGGATGGGCGTTCAGCACTCCTGGCAGAAACGGATGCGGATATGATCGCGCAGCTGGCCCGCCTGGTAGAAGATACTGCGCTGCGCACCCGCATGGCCCACCACAATGCAAGCGTGGCGCCCGGATACGGCTGGGAGGAGGTGATTCCTCTGGTGCTGGCCGAATATGACCGGGCTATCCGGAACAGCGGCGGGCGGCGTTAGGTGGCTACTCGTTAATACCTTCGGTTGTTTGAAGAACATCGGTGAGGCGCCCGGCTGCGGCCACCACCGCTGCGGAATGCACCCGCCCGGGCTGGCGGCCCATCCGCTCCAACGGTCCAGAAATTGATACGGCGGCAATAACCCGCCCGCTCGGCCCGCGCACGGGCGCGGAAATAGAAGCCACGCCGGCCTCGCGTTCGCCCACACTTTGCGCCCAGCCACGCCGACGCACCGCGGAAAGATTCGTGGCCGTAAATGAGGCACCCTGCAACCCACGATGTAATTGATCGGGTTCCTCCCAGGCGAGCAGCACCTGGGCTGCCGAGCCGGCTTTCATTGAGAGGGAAGCGCCCACCGGGATGGAATCGCGCAGGCCCATGGTGCGTTCGGCATTCGCCACGCAAATACGCTGGTCGCCCTGGCGCCGGTAGAGCTGAGAAGATTCCCCGGTATGGTCGCGCAGCGCGATGAGTACCGGATTTGCCGCGGCGATGAGCCGGTCTTCACCGGTGGCGGAGGAGAGCTCGCCCAGGCGTGGCCCCAAAGAAAAACGCCCTTCGTTATCGCGGGAAACGAAACGGTGATATTCCAGGGCGACGGCCAGGCGATGCGCCGTCGGCCGCGCTAAATGGGTGGCGGTCACCAATTGCGCTAGTGTTTGCGGGCCCGCCTCGAGAGCATCGAGCACGGCGGCAGCCTTATCGAGAACGCCCACACCACTTCCCTCCGGGGCGGGCGCAGGCTGAGCGTGAGGAGAATCAACCATACCGAAATTTTCTCATCTCAATAAGTGAGATGCAAATGTCCACACTGTGGTGCCGCGCGCAGTGCTGCGGCTTCGGGGTACGTGGCGAAAACCGCTGCGGATTGCTGTGGAGTTCCGTGGTTGCTGCATGGCGCTAGTACAATGTCCGCATTGTGAGAATTTCGTCTTGCCATGTGGACGAAACTCGGTAGAGTGATCCGCGGACCACCGCAACCGATCACCGTTGGAAAAGTAAAAAGTAACCGCAAGAAGAACCCGGGAAAAGTTCCCGGGAGGGAAAGAGGAGGTGCAGGGATGGGGCGCACGCTCGCGGATAAAATCTGGGACGCCCATCTGGTACGGCGTGGCGCGGAAGGCACGCCCGATCTTCTTTACATCGACCTGCATCTCATCCACGAAGTGACCAGCCCGCAGGCCTTTGACGGGCTGCGTCTGGAAGGGCGGCCGGTGCGCTGCCCGGATCGTACCGTCGCCACGGAGGACCACAACGTTCCCACCATTGATATTGATCGTCCCATCGCGAATACCACTTCGCGTAAACAGGTAGAAGCGCTGCGCGCTAACGTCGCGGAGTTCGGCATCCCCATTTATTCGCTAGGGCACGCGGATCAGGGAATTGTGCACGCCGTTGGCCCCCAGCTGGGCCTGACACAACCGGGTATGACGATTGTGTGCGGGGATTCCCACACCTCGACCCACGGCGCTTTCGGCTCCATCGGGATTGGTATCGGCACCTCGGAAGTTGAGCACGTCCTCGCCACCCAAACCCTGCCTCTCCAGCGCTTCAAAAATATGTCGATTACCGTCAACGGCACTCTGCGCGAAGGGACAACCGCGAAAGACATCATCCTCGCCGTCATCGCCAAGATCGGAACGAACGGAGCAGCCGGGCACATTATTGAATATCGCGGGGAAGCAATCCGAGCTCTGTCCATGGAAGCGCGCATGACGATCTGCAATATGTCTATCGAGGCCGGGGCGCGCGCCGGCCTCGTTGCCCCGGATGCTACCACGGTGGAGTATGTGCGCGGGCGCCCGCACGCCCCGCGCGAGGATGCCTGGGATGCCGCGGTAGCCTACTGGTCCACGCTCTACACAGATCCGGATGCGCATTTCGATACAGAAGTGGTTCTGGAGGCCTCCGACATTGAGCCTATTGTCACGTGGGGTACTAATCCCGGGCAGGGGGTGGCGCTGTCCGGCGTCGTTCCTCATCCGGAAACACTGCCGGAAGAAAAAGAGCGCCAAGCAGCGCGTGAAGCCCTCGACTATATGGATTTGCGGCCGGGCACGCCCATGCGCGATATTCACGTGGATACCGTCTTCATCGGTTCGTGCACGAACGGGCGCATTGAAGATCTGCGTTCGGTGGCCGCGGTGTGGCGCGGGCGCCACAAAGCCAAAGATGTGCGCGTCATGATCGTGCCGGCTTCGGCGCGGGTACGCCTCCAAGCCGAAGCCGAAGGGCTGGATGAAATTTTCCGGGCTTTCGGTGCTGAATGGCGCAACGCGGGCTGTTCCATGTGCCTGGGCATGAATCCCGATCAACTCACGCCCGGCCAACGCTGCGCCTCGACGTCGAATCGTAATTTCCGCGGTCGGCAGGGCCCGGGCGGGCGCACCCACCTCGTTTCCCCGCTGGTGGCTGCCGCTACCGCGGTCACCGGCCATATTTCCCATCCCGCCGACCTCACGCCGGTGGCTGCTCTCGCCCCGGTTGCGGGCGCGGGTACCGTATCGGCCGCGGTTCATGCCGCACCGGCCGCGAGCCGCGCCGCCCGCTCGTAGAACGTAGAAAGAACACACCCGTGGAGATTTTCACCCAGCACACCGGCATCGGCGTTCCCCTGCGCGAAAGCGCGGTCGATACCGATCAAATCCTGCCTGCCCGCTACCTCAAACGCATCACCAAAAGCGGGTACGAGGACGCGCTTTTTCACGAACGGCGCAAAGACCCCGCTTTTATCCTCAACCAGATCCCGTACGCGGCCGGTTCGATTCTGGTGGCCGGGCGGGATTTCGGCACCGGTTCCTCGCGTGAACACGCCGTGTGGGCGCTGCGCGATTACGGTTTCCGTGCCGTTCTCAGCCCGAGGTTCGGTGATATTTTCCGCGGCAATATGGGAAAACAGGGCCTGGTTGCAGGGCAAATTAGCGACGACGCCGCCACCCGGCTATGGGAACTCTTAGAAGAAAAGCCGGGCCGGGAGCTGACCGTGGACCTAGAAGCTCGCGAAGTGTGCTGCGCGGATACCACCTACCCCTTTGAGATTGATCCCTACACCCGCTGGCGCCTTATGGAAGGCCTGGATGATATTGCCCTGACCTTGCGTGATATCTCCCTCATTGAGGAATACGAAGCCCGCCAACCGGGTTTTACCCCGCGTACCCTGCCGCAGCGGCACCTTCCTGAGGTGCCGGTACAGTCGGCGCGCCTGGATCCAGATTCGCCGGTATAAGGCCACCCGCGGGGTGGCGCACCCCACCCGGATATCCTCATAACTCCGGAAACCGGCCGCGGGCCGGTATGCTGGCTGGGTACCTGTGACACGCGAGAAAGGCGGAGAGTATGGTGTCCCAACTTGTGGTTCGCGGAGGAGTCCCCCTGAGCGGTGAGATTACTGTGCGCGGCGCAAAGAATTTTGTGTCGAAATCCATGGTTGCTTCCCTGCTCACCAAAGAAACGTCCGTGCTGCGTAATGTGCCGCAAATCCGTGACGTCACCGTGGTTTCGGAGCTGCTGGGCCTGCACGGTGTGGCGGTCAATTACCAGCCGGAAGCCGGAACCGTGGACATCACCCCCGGCGATATTCACCTGCCTCACGACCCGCACGAAGTGAATGCGCTGGCCGGTTCCTCACGTATCCCCATTCTTTTTGCGGGTCCGCTGCTGCACCGCCTGGGCGAAGCGTATATTCCGGACCTGGGCGGCTGCCATATCGGCTCGCGGCCCGTTGATTTCCACCTGCGTGTCCTGGAGGAATTCGGCGCGAAGCGCGTGCAGGAAGAAACCGGAATGCACCTGGTGGCGCCCAAGGGCTTGCGGGCCAAGCCGGTGCGCCTGCCCTATCCCTCGGTAGGGGCTACCGAACAGACTCTCCTCACGGCCGTGATGGCGGAGGGAGTGACGGAGCTCTCCAATGCCGCGGTGGAACCCGAGATTATGGATCTCATCGCGGTGCTCCAGAAAATGGGCGCGATTATTTCCGTGGATACTGATCGTGTTATTCGCGTGGAAGGCGTGGATGAACTAGTTGGTTATTCGCACACCTCGCTACCTGACCGCATCGAAGCGGGATCCTGGGCGGCGGCGGCGCTAGCCACCGGCGGGGATATTTTCGTACGCGGGGCCGAACAGCAGTCGATGACGTCCTTCCTCAACCTCTTCCGTAAAGTCGGCGGCAAATTCGATGTGCGTGACGAGGGCATCCGCTTCTGGCACCCGGGTGGCGCCCTGCAATCCGTATCTTTTGAAACAGATGTGCACCCCGGTTTCATGACCGACTGGCAGCAGCCGCTCGTCGTCGCCCTTACCCAGGCCGAAGGCATGTCCATCGTCCACGAAACCGTCTACGAAAACCGGTTCGGCTTCACCGAAGCGCTGCGGGATATGGGCGCCAATATCCAGACCTATCGCGAATGCTTGGGCGGGCACGAATGCCGTTTCGGGCAGCGTAACTTCTACCACTCGGCTGTTATCCAGGGACCCACCCCGCTGCGGGCCACCGATATTGTGGTTCCCGATCTGCGCGGGGGATTCTCCCACCTCATTGCCGCACTGGCGGCCGAAGGAGAATCGCGGGTATCCGGGGTGGATATTATCGACCGTGGCTACGAAAAGTTCCTGGATAAACTCCAGGCCCTGGGAGCGGATGTTACGCCGCTGGACGCCTAGTTATTGGCAACGTCAATCTAGTTATTGGCAACGTCAATAACGACCCGTTTGGGGCTCTCCAGTACCTGAACCCGGTAGGGGCGATCCTTATCCAGCCCGATATGCACCTGGTGCATGCCTTCAAAAGCGTGTTCCACATGAACACCCTGGACCGCTTTCGCACCTCCGAGGTTTGCAACGGAGAGATCCGCAGCCTGAGATGGATCTTCCGGGTAGGTGACCCCGGAAATGCTCAGGGTGAGGAAACGCTTGCCCGGAATATCTAGGGGGCGCCCGGAACCATCCTGAATGGCTTCATCTCCGAAGAAACTGAACCATTCCAGATCGGCGTCGCTGTCATATTCCACGACCACGCGATCCCAACCCTCATGGCCGGCCACCCGCACCGCGGTGGGCACCGCGGAATTCTCGGTCAGCTTGGGATAATTCGGTGATTGCGAGTCCCCTTCAATAAAGCCCTTGAGGGAGGCTTGCGCGTCCTTGGGTGTAAGGCTGGGGGACTGGCTGGCCGCCGGAGCCGAAGCTGAGGCGCTCGGGGTAGTGGGCGCGGTGGAAGTATCGCTCACCGGGGCGCCTTTCCCGGTCCCGGAGCAACCGGCCAGCGTGAGGGCGGCAGCGCCTGCGAGCAGGAGAAACGACTTCATTGTGTTCTGTGTCATATGTTTACTGTAGTAGGCCGCGCCCGGGTTTGTCACCTTGCCGCGCGCCCCGGCGTACTACCCTGGGTACAGCACTGAGTAGAAAGGTGTCCATTCGTGGCCACACATCACGTCGCCCTCATCTACGGGGGCGTGTCCGGAGAACACTCCGTCTCTTGCCTGACCGCGGCTTCTGTTTTGGGAGCCATCGACCCGGAGCGCTACACCGTCATCCCCATCGGAATCACCACCGAAGGAATCTGGGTTCCCATGAGCACAGAGGAGGTGGCAGCCGGTGCGGAAGTGAAGTATCGCGGGGAACGCGTGCTGGCAGATTTTGGACCCGGAGGCGGTTTCGTGGTGCGCGGGGAAGCCGGCACCTCACGCAGCCTCGGGCCTATCGACGTCGCCTTCCCGCTCCTGCACGGTCCCTTCGGTGAAGACGGCACCATCCAGGGCACCTTCGAAATGATGGGTATTCCCTACGTGGGTTGCGGAGTTTTCGCCTCCGCAGCGGCTATGGATAAGCACTATATGAAACTGGTGCTGGAATCGGCCGGTCTTCCGGTTGCTCCCTATGTACTTGTGGAACCGCAGCGGTGGAACTGTGACCCGGCCGGTGTGCGCGCGGAAGTTGCCGAACGTTTACAGCTCCCTGTTTACGTCAAACCAGCCCGCGCGGGATCTTCGCTGGGAATCACGCGGGTGGCTGAGCTTTCGCAGCTCGACGCCGCCATTGCCACCGCGCGCGCCGTCGACCCCAAAGTTATTGTGGAAACAGGAATCCCCGGCCGTGAAATCGAATGCGCCGTTCTCGGCGGGCGTGGCGGAGCCGCCCCCCGGGCCTCCGTGCTCGGGGAGATCGTGCTGGATGTGCAATGGTATGACTACGCCACGAAATACGTGGCAACCGAGGGGTTCCACATGGAGATTCCCGCGGCTCTCCCGGATGCGGACGCGGAGAAGATGCGGAGCCTGGCGCAGCGCGTTTTCGAAGTATTCGAATGCGAAGGCATGACCCGCGTGGACTTCTTCTACACCGCCACCGGGGCCATGTACGTCAATGAACACAACACAATCCCCGGATTCACGGCGGTGTCTATGTACCCGATCCTGTGGGAGAAAACCGGCCTGAGCTACCGCGAGCTTATTTCCGAACTTATTGACCTCGCCCTCGCGCGCGGGGTAGGGCTGCGCTAAATGGTGGGCAGCCACGAAACTCAGGGGCCGGGTGCCGGTGCGGATGGTACCGGGGGCCGTTTCGCCGGCGGCACTGCCGGGCGGGTGCCCGGACCGCTGGTACGTGACCTGAGCGAAGCGGAGCTCCTCGCCCGGATTGTCCCGCTACTCCCGCGCGGAGAAACAACAATCGTTCCTAGCGGGGATGATAGTGCCGTGCTCGGCCTGAGCGACGGTCGGGTCACGGTCTCCACCGATATGCTCGTGGAGGGGGTGCATTTTCGGCGGGATTGGTTCAACGGACGCGATGTGGGGTGGCGGGTCGCCGCCCAAAATATCGCTGACGCTGTTGCGATGGGGGCGCGGCCGCGTTCCCTCGTGGTCGCCATGGAGCTGCCGGGGGATGTTCCGGTGGCTTGGGTAGCGGATATCGCGCGCGGGCTTGCGGAATATTGTGGCCCGCTCGGGTGTGGGGTCGACGGCGGAGACCTCGTGAGCGGGAGCCATATCGCCATCAGCGCGACTATTCTGGGCGATCTAGAAGGACGCACCCCGCTGCGGCGCTCGGCGGCAGCACCAGGGCAGCCGCTTATCCACTGCGGGAACCTCGGGCGTGCAGCCGCCGGTTTTGAACTCCTCAACCGCGGTTTTGCACCGGATCGGGGAGCTTTCCCGGATGCCGCAACCCGTCTCATGCAGGATTTCCTGCGCCCGCGCCCGCCTGTCCCCGCGGTGCTCAGCGCGGTGCGCGCCGGATTGCGCGGGGCGATGATGGACGTTTCTGATGGTTTGATTCGTGACGCCCAGCGTATCGCCGCTGCCTCCGGGGTACATATCGATATTCATTCCGAAACTCTGAACCGCCACGCTCAGGATCTTCTTGAGGTGGCCCGCCACCTGGGGCGTTCGGACCCGCTCGAGTGGGCTTATGACTGCGTTCTTAGCGGTGGAGAGGACCACGGTTTTCTCGCCACCATGGACGTGAGCCCGGAACGAGCCTGGGGGGCGCGCATCCCGCATCTCCCGGAAGGATTTAGCCTTATTGGAACAGTGGAAGCCGCGCATCCGGCTGGTCTGGTCACCGTGGACGGGCGAGCCTGGAATCGGGGGAACGGCTGGGATCATTTTCGCCGCACATCACAAACGTTGAATTAGGGTGGAACCGTAATAAAATTCTTTTTGCGCGAAATAGGGACGTTTTCCCCTGGATTGTTATGCTGCCGCTCGTAAAAATAGAAAGTGGTGCGAGGCCCGCACCGCGTTAACTGGGAGCAAGGGTGCTCCCGCTGAAATAGGAGGAAAAAATGCGAGCAGCGACAGTTCGAGAACCCTCGGACGGCTACGTTGACATTAAGGACGTTGAACTGCGTCCCATCAAGGCCAACGAAGCACTCGTCGATATCGAATACTGCGGCCTGTGCCATACGGATATCCACGTGGCGCTCGGCGATTTCGGTGACGTGCCCGGCCGCATTATTGGCCATGAGGGCGTGGGCGTTGTGGAACAAATCGGTGAGGATGTCACCTCGCTGAAGGTCGGTGACCGCGTTTCGGTGGCCTGGTTCTTCCGCGGCTGCGGTCACTGTGAATACTGCGTGACCGGTGACGAAACCCTGTGTCGTAGCGTGGAAAACGCCGGCTACAGCGTTGACGGTGGCATGGCGGAAAAGTGCATCGTGGTGGCTGACTACGCCGTCAAGGTTCCCGATGGGTTGGATCCGGCCGAAGCTTCGTCCATTACCTGCGCGGGCGTGACCACCTACAAGGCTCTCAAGAATGGCAATATTCGCCCGGGGCAGTGGGTGGCTGTGTACGGCGCCGGCGGGTTGGGCAACCTGGCTATCCAGTACGCCAAGAATGTGTTCCGCGCCCGCGTGGTTGCCGTGGATATCAACGATGACAAGCTGGAATCGGCAAAGAAGGTCGGCGCGGACCTCGTGGTGAATTCCTCGGATATCAACTCCGGGGAATGGATCCAGAAGGAAGTTGGCGGCGTGGATGTTGCGGTGGTAACCGCGGTATCCCAGGTTGCTTTCGGCCAGGCTGTGGATGCGATGAAGGCCGCCGGTACCGTGGTGTGCGTGGGCCTTCCCAAGGGCACCATTGACCTGAATATTCACCGCACCGTTCTGGATGGCATCAAGGTGGTGGGCTCCCTCGTGGGCACCCGCCAGGACCTGGCTGAAGCCTTCGACTTCGGAGCCCAGGGCCTTGTCAAGCCGATTGTTGCTACCCGCCCGCTCGATGACATCAACGATATGATCGACGAAATGCTGGCCGGCAAGATCGAAGGCCGCATGGTTGTTGATTTCAAGAAGTAATATCCGTCAACGTCGCCTGACTAGTTAAACTGGAAGGCCGCACATCGCTAATGGATGTGCGGCCTTCCTGTGCTGGCTCTGGCTAACTCACGGGAGTGAGCCAGAACTCAGCGAAGCCACAGTACTTAGGCGGCGCGCTGCACCTTGCCGGCCTTGAGGCACGAGGTGCACACGTTGAGGCGCTTGGGGGCGCCCTTCACAAGCGCGCGAACACGCTGAATATTCGGGTTCCAGCGGCGGCTTGTACGCACGTGCGAGTGCGAGACGCTCTTCCCGAAGCCCGGGTGCTTGCCGCAGACGTCACAAACAGAAGCCACGGTGTTCTCCTTCGGTTGATCATGGATCCGCTCGCGCACCTGCCGCTGTTCGGTAGATACACCTGAGCGCATAGGAAAATTACAACTCCACTAGTATAGCGGTAAGCGGCTTACTTGCCAAAGGCTCCCTCCGTGGCGTAGGGCACGTGTAGCGGGGGCGGCGTCGTCGCCATCAACAATAATGCAGGGCCGTAACGTTGCGGGTGCGCACCACCGGCACCACCGTGAGCAGTGAGAAACAGCGTACCGCGCGGGACAGGGCGCCGTTAGGGAAAATATGGCGCGGGTGTTAATGTGAATGGTATGGACAGCGCGCAGGCGGCGGCACATACGCGAGGCGGTACCCCGGCCGTGGTATCGGATGGCTGGACCGCGTTGAGCGTGCCACTGGAACGTGCCCTCGGCAAACGCAGCGCCACCTCTTTCGCGCGGCTCGGCCTGCACACGGTGGGGGAGCTGCTCTACCACCTTCCTTTTCGTTACGCCCGGCGCGGTGAACTCCTGCCCATTGAACAGGTGCGCGAAGGCGAGGACGTCACCGTGATCGGCCGGGTGGTGAATGCAGAATTACGGCCCATGCGCGCGCGGCGCGGCTTTATCCTCTCCGTTCTGATGACCGACGGCGCCCGCGAACTCGGCCTCACCTTTTTTGCGAAGTCACAGCGGGTATTGGCCTACCACGAACGGCGCCTGCACCCCGGCACGGTCGCCACATTTTCCGGCACGGTGAGTTCCTACCGTGGCACGCTGCAACTCACCCACCCCGATTACGATCTGGTAGAGGATGAAGGGAGCGTTGACGTGGAGCGCCTGCGCCGGCCCATCCCCATCTATCACGCCAGCGCCGCGCTGCCCTCCTGGAAAATAGAACGGGCCGTCAGCACTGTTCTTACCGGGCTGACCAGCGCGGATGTTCCTGATTTGCTCCCCGCAGACTACCGGCACGCCCACGGCCTGCCCTCCCGGCTCGCGGCCCTACGCCGCGCCCATTGCCCTGAGGAACCCATCAGCGCAGCGCTCGCCCACCTGCCCTTCCGGCACGAAGAAGCCCTCGTGCTCCACACCGTCCTGGCCCGGCGCCGCGCCGCCCGCGCCGCACATCCCACCACCGCCTACCCGCAGCGCCGCGGAGGCATCCTGGACGCTTTCGACTCCCGCCTGCCCTTTGAGCTCACCGCGGGGCAGCGCGCGGTCGGCGAAGAAATCGCCGCCGATCTGGCGGGCACCACCCCGATGCAGCGCCTCCTCCAAGGAGACGTGGGGAGCGGGAAAACCGTGGTGGCCCTGCGCGCCATGCTCCAGGTGGTCGACGGGGGAGGCCAGGCCGCACTCCTGGCCCCCACCGAAGTGCTGGCCGCCCAGCACGCCCGCAGCGTGCGCGACCTGCTCGGGGATCTGGGCGCGGGCGGGATGCTGGGTGCTGCCGAACAATCCACCCGGGTGGAGCTCCTCACCGGTTCACTCACCGCCACCGAACGTCGCGCTACCCTGGCCCGGATCGCCTCGGGAGAAGCCGGCATTATTATCGGTACCCACGCGCTGCTCTCGGATACCGTCCAGATTCCTTTCCTCGGTCTGGCGGTGGTGGATGAACAGCACCGCTTCGGGGTGGATCAGCGCGATAGCCTCGCGCGTGGCGTGCACACCCTCGTGATGACCGCCACCCCTATCCCGCGCACCGTCGCCATGACGGTTTTCGGAGATATGGCCGTGTCTACCTTGCGTGAACTGCCCGGTGGGCGCGCCGGCGTGGGTACCGTCGTCGTTCCGGAAAACCGCGCGAGCTGGATCGCGCGCATGTGGTGGCGGGCCCGGGAAGAAATAGCGGGTGGCGGGCGTGTATACGTGCTCGCTCCCCGTATTAGTGAGGACGACGACGCAAGCCCGCCCGCGCAGGATTCGGGCGCGGAACATACGCTGGCCACGGTAACTGACCTGGCTGAACGCCTGCGCGCCCTTCCACAATTCGCGGGAATCGCGGTGGGAGAGATGCACGGGCGGTTGAGCGCGGCTGAAAAAGATGCCGCTATGGCAGATTTCGCGGCCGGGCGGGTCCCGGTGCTCGTCTCCACCACCGTTATCGAAGTGGGGGTGGATGTTCCGGAAGCCACCATGATGATCATTATGAATGCTGAACGTTTCGGGCTTTCCCAGCTGCACCAGTTGCGCGGACGCATCGGGCGCGGCAGCAAAGCGGGACTGTGCCTCGCGGTTAGTGGAGCCCCGGAAGGGAGCCTGGCCGCCGAGCGCCTCGCGGCTTTCGCCGCCACCACGGATGGCTTCGCTCTGGCGGAGAAAGATGTAGAGCTGCGTTCCGAAGGAGATGTGCTGGGGACTCGGCAGGCGGGAACCACCTCCCACCTGCGTTTCCTCTCCGCGGTGCGCGACGCTGATATTATCGCTACCGCGCGCGCCGTTGCCACCGACCTCGTGGAACGCGGTGCGGTGAGCGCGGAATTGGAGCGCGCCGCGGACGCATTGGATACCGAGCGAGCCACCTACCTGGAAAGGGGATAAGCAATGACACGTATTGTTGCCGGAACCGCCAAGGGGCATATTCTGCGGGTGCCGAGTTCGGGAACGCGCCCCACCTCGGAAAAAGCGCGTGAAGCAGTATTTTCCCGGCTGGACCACCGCGGTTTTATCGTCGATGGCGAAGTGCTCGATCTTTTTGCCGGTTCCGGTGCCCTGGGCTTGGAAGCGAAAAGCCGCGGGGCACGCGCCGTCGTTCTGGTGGAATCAGAAGGGCCTGCGGTCAGCATTATTCGCGAC
Source organism: Actinotignum sanguinis (assembly GCF_030230305.1). Taxonomy (NCBI): domain Bacteria; kingdom Bacillati; phylum Actinomycetota; class Actinomycetes; order Actinomycetales; family Actinomycetaceae; genus Actinotignum; species Actinotignum sanguinis. The sequence goes on along the minus strand of NZ_JASPCQ010000002.1, from coordinate 126,266 downwards.
AACGCCGCCCGCGCCCACCTCGATGTGGCCGTGGTGCGGATGAAAGCGGAAAAGTACCTCTCCCAGGAACCTAATTATCGTTTCGACGTCGTCTTCGTGGACCCGCCCTATCGCTACACCGAAGAACAGATTACGAAAGTGCTCGACGGCCTCACCCCGCATGTAGCCGCGGACGCCGTCGTCGTTGTGGAACGCGATAGCTCCTCACCGGAACCCAGCTGGCCGCAAGGATGGGAACTGGATGATTCGCGCCGGTACGGAACCGCGACGTTGTGGACGGCGCAGCGCAGCGAGAGCACGCTGTAATCGCGCGTCGACTAGGCCGAGCGCCTCAGGAAAGATTAGGCTATAACTATGACGCTTGCAGTCTGCCCCGGGTCCTTCGATCCCGTCACGTTTGGACATCTCGACGTTTTTGCCCGCGCCGCTTCCCTCTTTGACGAGGTTGTTATTCTGGTCGCGCATAACTCTTCGAAAAATCCGCTTTTTTCACCGCGGCAACGCGTGGAGTTCATTCGCGAAGAAGTGCGCCACATGACCAATGTGCGGGTGGAGGATTTCGGCGGGCTGCTGGTGGATTTTTGCCGAGATATCAGGGCGGATGCCATCGTCAAAGGATTGCGCTCCGCGGTGGATCTGGATGCGGAATACCCCATGGCGCTCATGAACCGGGAAATATCGGGAATCGAAACGGTGTTCCTGGTGGGGGATCCGGCGAAAGGCCATATTGCCTCCTCGCTGGTTAAAGATGTGGCACGGCACAAAGGTGACGTGCGGAGTTTCGTTCCCGCGCGGGTGGCGCGGGCTTTGGAAGAGGAGATGCAATGACTCACGATACGCGCGGGGAATCGGTGGTGGAGATCCTCGATGAGCTCCTCGCCCTGGTGGATAATGCACGTTCCATCCCTATGTCCGCCTCGGTGATGATCAACCAGTCCGAGGTGCGCGACCTGCTCCAGTTGGCCCGCGATGCGGTGCCCGATCAGGTGCTTCGCGCCGACGACGTGCTGGCCGATATTGATTCGGTGCGCGCCTCCGGGCGCCAGGAAGCCGCGAGCATTATTGCCTCGGCCCGCCAGGATGCAGAAAATATTGTGGCGGAAGCACGCGCCCAGGCCAGCCGGCTCGTCTCCAATGACGCCATCACCATTGCGGCGCGCTCCACCGCCGCGCGGATCGAGGACGAAGCCAAGCAGAAGGCCGAACGGCTGCGCGAAGGTGCCAACCACTACTCCGATTCCACCCTCGCTAATTTGGAAGGCCAGGTGAACGGGGTCGCGGCTGCGCTTGAAGAGGCCGTGCGGGCCGCGCACGAAAAAATGGATGCGGCCCTTGCCCAGATTTACGCGGGCCGGGAAGTCCTTGCCAGCCGCCAAGAAACCACCGACGCTGTTTTTGATCATTCCGAGGAGGAATAGTGGACCTTCGTAGTCCTTTTGTTGTCTCGCTGCACGATTTACCGCGTAGCGACGGCTCCCTTATGCCGGTGCGGGAAAGCTTCGCGGCGCCCGCGGATATGGGTATCGAGCTCATGGCCGTCCCAACCGGATCCGAACTTGACGTGGATCTTAACCTCACCTCGGTATCCGAAGGCGTCTATATTGGCGGGCAGGTGCATTTCACCGTGGAGGGCCAGTGCTCACGCTGCCTGCGCGATATCCACGAAGAACGCACCCAGGAAGTATCCGATCTGGCCTACTACCCGCAGCGGCGTGCCGAACTCATTGCCGAAGGGGATGAGGACGCAGAAGAACACCCCGTCATTGAAGATGACCACGTGGATCTGGAACCGGTGCTCCGCGATGCCATTGTGCTCAACCTGCCCTTCCAACCCCTGTGTTCACCCACCTGCCAGGGCCTGTGCGCCGGATGCGGGGAGCGCCTGGAAGATTTGCCTGCGGGGCACCATCACGAGGCACCCGCCCTGCACTCGGACGCCCTGGACGCGCTGGAAGCCCAGCTGCGGGCACAGGAGTAAGCATGGCCTATCGTGAATTAGTGGAACAGTGGGGAATCGACCTGCCCCGGCCCTTGCTGCGCCGCGCCCTCACGCATCGCAGTTTCGCTTTCGAACACGACGAACCCCATAACGAACGCCTGGAATTCCTAGGCGATTCCATCCTGGGTCTCATCATCGCGGAGAAAGTATTTCGGGAATACCCCGATGCTTCCGAAGGCGATATGTCGCAGATGAAAACCTATGCGGTTTCTGAGAAAGCCTTGGCCGATGTGGCGCGGCGGATCAACCTGGGTGATTCCCTGCGCCTGGGGCGCGGTGAGGACCGCTCGGGTGGGCGTAACAAGGATTCCATCCTCTCCGATACGGTGGAAGCCCTGATTGCCGCAACTTATCTGGAACACGGAATGGAACCCACCCGCGAGATCGTGGACCGGCTCCTCGATTCCAAGATTAAAGATGCCTCGGTGCTGGGCCCGAACCTCGATTGGCAAACGAGTTTCGAAGAGCTCGCGCACGGCCTGGGCTGGGAGGGCACCATGGAGTTCGAGTTGAGCTCCACCGGTCCCGACCACGCGCGGGTTTTCACCGCGGTGGCATCGATGGCCGGGCGCGAATGGGGGAGCGGCGAAGGAAGCTCGCAGAAGAACGCGCGCCACGCCGCCGCCGAAGCGTCCTACCGGATTCTCGCGGATCTGATTGAGAAGGGTGAGGCGAAGCCGGCTGCTGGGGGCAATGGGAACAACGGCGCAGGTGGGAACGACGGCGCAGCTCCCGGCGCGGGTGCATCTGCCACGCCCGGCGCGGCTGAGTAGGTCGGCGTGCCCGAACTTCCCGAAGTTGAATCAATCCGGCGCGGGCTCGCCGAACACCTCACGGGCCGGCGCATCCTCACCGCGCAAGCGTTCGGCACCCGCGTGACCCGCCGAGCCCCGCAGGGCCTAGAAGCCGTGGAGGGGCGCACCGTGCGGGCGGTGGTACGGCGCGGGAAATTCCTGTGGTGCGATGTGGGGGAGGACCTCGCCCTCCTCGCCCACCTGGGCATGTCCGGGCAGTTTCGGGTAGATGAACCGAGCGGGAACAGCGATACCGGCGGGGAACGGCGCCACCTGCGGGCCCGATTCAAACTTGATAACGGCCGTGTTCTCGATTTCGTGGACCAGCGTACTTTCGGCTACCTGGCACCGGTCGCTTTCCGGCCCACCGCTGATGGCGGGCCGGGCGGAGCGGGATCTAAGCGCGCCGTCGTACCCGTGCCCGTGGCTCATATTGCCCGCGACCTGCTCGATCCTTATCTAAATGAAACGGCGCTGCTGGGCGTTCTCACCACCACGCGGCGCGCGATGAAACGGGTGCTCCTCGACCAGGAGATAATTTCCGGCATCGGCAATATTTACGCCGATGAAATGCTTTACCGGGCGCGTATCCACCCGGAAGCCACGGCGCTCACGGCCACGGCAGCGCGCGAGCTGCTGAACGCCGGGCGCGCGGTACTCAACGCCGCGCTGGCCGCCGGCGGAACATCCTTTGACCGGCTCTACGTGCATGTCAACGGGGAGAGCGGATATTTTGAGCGGTCCTTGCAGGCCTACGGGCGGGCCGGGCAGCCCTGCGCGCGCTGCGGAACCCCGTTGCAGAAAATTATCCTCGGGGGACGTTCCACCACGCTGTGCCCGGTATGTCAAGTCGCTCCGATTGGGTAGAATAAGGGCGGATTATTGACCGATGATGGCGATGCAAACAAAGGAGGGCCGGCGCGTGGCACAAAATATTCGCGTCATGATTATTGATGATCATGAAGTGGTACGGCGGGGAATCATTGAGGTGGTTGACCGTTCTGAGGGCCTCGAGGTGGTTGCCGAAGCCGGATGCGTAGAAGAAGCGGTGCGGCGCGGCGGTCTGGTGCTCCCTGATGTTGCGCTGGTAGACCTGCGGCTTCCGGACGGCACCGGAATCGATATTATTAATCAGTTCCAGGAGGTCAGCCCGGATACCAAGTGCATCGTCCTCACCTCCTTTGATGACGACGACGCCCTTTCCGAATCCCTCAATGCCGGCGCGAAAGCTTACCTCTTGAAGTCGGTGCGCGGGGCGGAAATTTCGGACAATATCAAGGCCGTGGCCGAAGGGCGTGTTCTTCTTGATGAGCGCACGGTCTCACGGCGGCGCGCTGATCACGATGATCCCACCGCGGATCTCACCCCCTCGGAACGCAATGTTCTTGAGTTGATCGGGGATGGGCTGTCCAATCGGGAAATCGGTGAGCAGCTCGGGGTTGCGGAAAAGACGGTGAAGAACCACATCACTTCGCTGCTGTCCAAGATGGGCCTGCAGCGGCGCACCCAGGTTGCCGCGTGGGTGGCCGGCCAGCGCGCCACCGGGTGGCGCAACCAGTAGGCACACCTTTTTACCCGATGAGTCAGGTACCTGCCTAGCCGTCGATGAGGGCCCGCCAGCGCACCACCGTACCGCTCTGACTGCCCGGTGCAATGGAGAAAGTACCGTGGTGGCGCCGGGCCCGAGCCGCAAGATTAGAAAGGCCTGACCGCCGGCTCAATTCACCAATGCCCACGCCATCATCGGCAACTTCCACGCTAATATCGCGCTCGGTAACGGTAACCGTGACGGTGATGGTATGGGCGTGGGCGTGGCGCACCGCATTGGAGAGGCATTCGCGTACCACGGCGATAACATCGTCGCTAATATCAGAGCCGATAGCGTCATCAATTTCGGTGTGGGTACCGCTATCAATATCTTCGCCCCGCACGCTAATACGTAGGCTCGGGGTGAAACCGAGCTGCGCCGTCACGGAACTAACTTCACGGCGCAGGCGTGAAACCACCGGAACCGAGGTATCGGGGCCGCGCAGCGAGTAAATAATCTGGCGGATCTGCGCCACGGATTCGTCAATAGATTCGATGGCGTTATCGAGGGTGTCGAGCACGTTATCGGCCACCGCATCCTCGGTTGCCAGATCATCACGCAGCGCGGACAGGCGCATCCCGGAAGCGAAGAGCTGCTGGATCGCGAAATCGTGCAGATCGCGCGAAATACGGGAGCGTTCTTCCAGCTGCGCAGATTGGGCTTGTACGTAGCGCGCGTCGGCCAGCTCCAGAGCGAGGGCTGCTTGATTCGCCACGCTTTCCGCCATCGTCAAATCGACCATGTCGAATTCTGCTCGCCCGCGCACCCGAGCCAGAATGATAACGCCGCGCGCGGTATCCCCGCCGGCCATCGGCGCGTAAAGAAGCGGGCCGAAACGGCCGAGTGGATTATTGGGGGAAGGTGGCGCGGTGCTTGTATCAATAATGCGGCCGAGCCCGCTTTGGGCCACCGCCCGCGCCCGGGAATCCCGCCCGAACGTGGTGCCCACCAGGTCCTGCCCGACCTCGCCCGCCACAAATTCACAGGCCCAGGTATCAGCCACCGAGGGGAGAATAATAAGGGCCAAATCGGCATCCGCAACCCGCCGCATTTCGGTGGCGATGAGCTGGAGCGCTTCCTCTTCATCGCTTCCTTGCAGCAGCGCAATAGTGATGCGCCGCGAGGCGGAGAGCCATTGCGCACGGGAATTCGATTCCTCGTACAGGCGTGCATTTTCGACGGCGATGGTAGCGGCGCGCGCCAAAAGCGCGATGAGGTTGATATCTGCTTCGCTGAAAGATCCGGGTTTATTGAAGAAGATGACTCGGGCGAGCACCCGATTCCCGGTCATGAGGCGTGAGGTGAGGAAATTTGTGATACCCGGGCCGTAGAGTCCATCCCGGTGGCTGGCAGCGGTCAGGGGAGTGCTTCCCGCGGCAGGTTCCGGGGTGATGCCGCTTGCATCATGCACGGCACTGACTGCCTCGGCACGATCCCACATGATGGTATCTTCGGTGCCCAGGGATTCAAGATCACGATCCAGGCTGGTGGGGGTGAGGCTGGCAGCTGCGGGGAGTGGCTGGCCCAGGGTGACGATGCTTGTCACCTTTTCCGCCGAATTGAACATGAGAACGGCGGCGCTAGACGCCCCGGTTAATTTCAATCCGGCGCCGGCCAAATTTTCGAGCACCTGGGTGCGATCCAGGCGCGCGGTCAACGCGAGCGCATTGAAAATAACCGTTGTGGTATCCAGCATCCTTATTCCTGTTTCGCCGCCCATGCGTACGAGGCGAGCCTTTCGGTGAGCTCCTCGTGGGTGCCGCGCGCGCTCACGTGGGCGATACCACCGTCGGCACGGGTTATCACAATAACCTCGTCGGCGGCATCAAGGGGCGTGAGCCGGTGCGTCACCAAGATAATAGTACGCGGATCGGCGCTATTCTTACCGGCCCGAAGCAAATCGCGGATAAGCTCATCGGCGGTTTCCGGGTCGAGGTGCTCGCCGGGTTCATCCAAGAGTAGGAATTCCGCATCGGAGGCTAGCGCCCGGGCAAGGAGCAGGCGCCGTCGTTCTCCACCCGAGATCGTGGCGGCATCTTCTCCCAGCAGAGTATGAACCCCGCGCGGGAGCTGGGTGAGCCAGGTGCCCAGGCCCGCGCGTACCAGCAGTTCCACGGCCTCTCTTTCGGTGACCGAGGGGCGCGCCACCCGCAGGTTCTCTAGCACGGTGGTTTCAAAAACGTGGGCGTCTTCCGCCGTGAGGGTGAGGGTGCGGGAGACGGTGCGCCGATCCAGGGTGGAGACTTCGTGTCCGTCCAGGCGGACCGAGCCGGCATGCGGGCGCAGCATTCCCGCCAGGGTATAAAGCAGGGTGGATTTCCCAATCCCCGAATGTCCCACGATGGCAACGGAGGAGCCGCGTTCTACGTGCAGCTCAAAAGGCCCGGCCACGTCCGGCCCACCCGGCCACCCAATAATGAGGTCGGTAGCATGCAAGCCACGCTCGTGCCGCGGTGCCGGGGCTTCCGGTTCCTCACTGCGCTGGGCGCGGTCGAGGAGCTCGAGGATACGCTGGGCAGCCTTGGCGGAACGTACCAGTTGGATGGCTGCCTCTCCCAGGCCTTGAGTGGCTTCGAAAGCGGCGAGCGGGGTGAGGACGCAGACCGCCAGCGCGGTGGCGGAAAGCGTGCCGGCATCCAGGGCCCGGCTCCCGATAAGAATCGCACCCACCACGGCGATACCCATAGCAAGGGTATCCAGGGCGATAGCGAGGGCCTGGGGGCGGGCCGCGGCATCACGGTGCCGGAAGATCCGCTGTTCGGTGGCTTCCTGCACCTCTTCCATGGCGTCCACTCGCCCGGCTACCCGCAGCTCGGCGGCCGAATCAAGCATGGTCAGCGCGGTTGCGGAAATCTCGGTTTCGTCACGCACCTGCGCTTCTTCGGCGATACGCCCCCCGCGCATGGCCAGATAGGGCGCAAGAATCCCGGAAATAAGGAGGCAGCCGGCCAGCAGCAGGCCGATGGGTGGGCATAGAATCCCCACGATGAGGCAGGAGACGAGGCAGACAATACCGGCAACAGCTCCGGGCTGGACCGCTTTAACGACGACGTCACCGACCGAATCGACATCGCGTCCGGTGCGGGCGAGCAAGTCACCGCGGCGCACCGAGGTCACTACGTCGGTAGGGGAATCAGCCAGCGTCGCGTAGACGGCGGTACGCAAATTAGACATTCCGTAGAGGGTGACCCGGTGCGAGAAAATTCGATTGACGTAGCGCAGCAGTGCTTTGGACACCCCGAAGAAACGCACCGAGGTGGTGGCCACGCCGAGGGCGAGGACCGGCGGCATTTGGGAAGCCCGGGTAATAAGCCAGGCGGAGACAGCTGCCAGGGCCACCGAACTGCTCAGTCCGGCAGCACCCGCCGCAACGGAACCCCAGAATCCGCCCTTATCCACGCGCAGGAGGCGCAAGGCACGGAGGAGAGCACGGCGTTCATCTTGAGGGAAAGTACTCACTTGGTCACCTCGGTTGTCTGGGAGTTGGCGGGCGCGGGGACGGAAGGCGCGGGCGCCGATGGAGTGGCGGCGGGTTCCGGGACCGACCGCGCGGTGCCGGAAGATGTGGCAGCTGGCTGCGCCGTCGTCGATACGACATCAATAACCGCATCGGCAAGGTCGAGGAGCGCGGTGCGGTGCGCGATAACGATAACGGTGCGTCCCTGCGCCCGTAGATGCGCAACGGATTCGACGACGCGCCGTTCGCTGCGCGCATCCAGGTGCGCGGAAGGCTCGTCGAGGAGCACGAGGGGGCGCTCGGAAACCAGGGCGCGAGTGAGGGCAAGGCGCTGCCGCTGACCCACGGAGAGGCCCACGCCGCCCTGACCGATAAAGGTATTCCAGCCTTCGGGAAGTTCTGCGATGACTTCGTCAAAACCGGCGAGGGCCGCGGCCCGTTCCAGGGCTGGGCCCGGGGCAACCCCAATATTTTCCGCCACGGTTCCCGGCACGATCACCGGGCGTTGGGAAACCCAGGACACCTGCTTCCACAAGCTTTCTTGGCGGATATTTTCGAGCGGGGTGGTGCTGATATGCACGGTTCCGCTATCGGGGGTAATGAAGCGGAGGAGCACATTCGCCGTCGTCGTTTTTCCGGAACCGGAAGCCCCCCGCAATGCCGTGACGCGCCCGGGAAGAATCTCCGCGTTCAGCTGCGCGGGCGCGATGGTATCGCGGCCCGGCGCAAGAACCGAGAGATCGCGGATCACGATAGGGGAGCTGGCTAGATCAGGGCACTCAACCGTGCCGTCTTCCACCGGGAGGGGCTGCTCAAGTAGGTCAAAGACCTGGGCGGAGGCGGCCACTCCGTTGGAGGAGGCATGGAATTGGGTGCCCACTTCCCGCAGGGGTTTGAACACTTCCGGGGTCAGCATAATAATCGTCAAGCCGGTGAAAAGGGAGACATTTCCGGCCACCATGCGCAGGCCCACCTCGACCGCGACGAGGGCGGTGGATAGCGTGGCGAGGAATTCCAGCACCGCGCCGGAGAGGAAAGCGATGTACAGGGTTTGGAGTGTTTTCTTGGCGTAGTCATCCCCGAGGTGCTTGACGCGGCGGGCCGGCCCTTCTTCGCGCCCGAGTGCTTTGAGGGTGCTCAGACCGCCCAAAAGGTCGAGGAGCTGCTGGCCCAGGCGCTGCATGGAGGCGAGCCGCTCATTGGAGAATGCCTGGGTCATCCGCCCGATAAGGATCATGAAAATAGGGATGAGCGGGATACAGGCCACGATGGCGATAGCACTCACCCAATCAAGGAACAGGATAACAACGAGGGCGAAAGGGGTGACGGTGCAGGTGAGAATGAGCTGGGGGAGGAATTTGACGAAATAGGGTTCCAAGTCATCCAGCCCGGAGGTGACCAGGGTGACCGTGGTGGAGGTGTTCCCTGCGGCGAGCCAGCGATCACCCAGGTCGCCGGCCCGGCGTAGCACCCGGGCGCGCAGATTAGCGATGGTGCGCAGCGCGGCGCGGTGGCCGTAGGACTCGCGAATATAGATAAGAATGCTGCGGGCAGTAAAGGCCGCTGCGACCCCGAATACCGGCCAGCCGATGTCACGGAAGGTGAGATCGCCGTCTGCGACCGGCGCAACGGAGGCGGCAATAAAGAAACATTGCGCTAGCACGAGGGCTGTTTCCAGAAAACCAACACCACCGAGCAAGGCAACGTAGCGACGCGCCGTGGGCGCAAATTTCATAAGTCGAGAATCAACGGGCTTCATTCTTCTCCTTGCACACTGCTGTCATGGTAGCCCGTCCCTGAGTATGACACGGGAGCACCGCGTTTAACCGCGTACCACCACCCCGTAGTGGAGTCACGTCATACTTCAGGGCCCCAGGATCCGAGAGTGCGGATGGGAGGCTGCCGTATGAGGGAGGCCGCGCGCACGGTGCGTGCGCGCGGCCTCCTGATCTCACGTGCTACTTAGCGAATCTCGAACTCGCGGATCTTCTTCGGTTCCAATCCCACGGGTTCCTCGGGAATTTGCCCGGCGTCAATGCGCTTGCGGAACACGGAGTATGCCCACACCGTGTAACCGAGGACGATCGGAACGAAAATAAGTGCCGCGATGGTCATGATGGTTTGCGTTGGCGCGGTGGCCGAGGCTTGCGCGATCGTGAGGGAGTAAGCCTCGTTGATCGACGATTTCATGACATAGGGAACCATCATCGCAAAGATGGTGGACACCGCCGCGGCAATGGCCGCGAAGTGCAGCCCGAAGGCGAGAATCTCCCGGTTAGCCCACGTGGCTGCCACGGTGGCGATAAGGAGCACCGCGCAGATAGCCAGCGGGATAATCGCCAGGACTTGCGAGCTGTACACGAAGTAGGCCCACAGAGCCCAAACCGCGGTAATCGCGGTGGAGATCACGGTGGTGCGCTTCGCCAAGTTAATGGAACGCAGCTGGAGTTCACCGGCCGTCTTAATCGAGAGCCACAGCGCGCCGTGGCTGAAGAAGAGCGAGAGGGTGACCAACCCGCCCAGGACGGTGAAAGGCGTGAGCAGCGAGAAGAACCCGCCGGTCAGGTAATGGTGGTTATCCGCGAGGGCTTCCCACGTCACCGCATCGGGCGCCACGGCCACGAACTCACCGGAGGAGTAGTTGCCCACCTCGATTTTCATCCCGGCCACGAGGTTGGCGAAAGCCACCCCGAAGAGGATCGATACGATCCACGACACGATGCAGTGCAGGGTGTCCCAGGTATTACGCCAGCGCTCGGTGCGGATCATCTTGCGCCATTCGAGGGCGCAGATGCGGATAATAAGGCAGACGAGCACGAGGACGAGGGCGATGTACATGCCCGAGAACATGGTGGCGTACCATTCTGGGAACGCCGCGAAAGTAGCACCACCCGCGGTGAGCAGCCACACTTCGTTGCCGTCCCAGTGGGGGCCGATCGAATTGATCATGGCGCGACGTTCGCGTTCGTTACGCGCAAAGGTTTTGAGGAACATCCCAACGCCGTAGCCGAAGCCCTCCAGGGCCAGGAAACCAATCCACAGGACCGCTACGAGGATGAACCACAGAGTCATCAAAAATGTTTGTTCCATGAGGTCCTCCTAGTAAACGAAATTCGGGGTAGATTTCGCATCGTATTCGACGACCTTCTTGTGGGTATTGATACCCTCGCGCAGGTAGCGGCCCAGAAGCCAGATCCACACCACGCCGAGTGCCGAGTAGAGCACCGTGAAGATGGTCAGGGAGAAGGCGACGCTGCCACCGTTGACGGAATGGGAAACACCCAGGTCCGTCATGAGTAGGACGCCATCAATTTGAGTCGGGTAAACGATCCACGGCTGGCGCCCGATTTCGGTGAGGATCCAGCCCGCGGAATTCGCCACGAATTGCAGCGGGATCATCCACAGCCAGAACTTGCCCCAGCGTTCCGAGCGCATAATGCGATCCCCGCGCAGCACCCACAGTCCGAGGACCGCGATGAGGAGATCCAGCATCCCCACTCCCACCATGACGCGGAAGGAGTAGTAGGAGGCCAGAACGTTCGGAGTGACCTGCTGGTTTTCGAAAGCGGTATCGAACTTCTCCACGAGCTCCGCGTTGACGTTCTCCATCTGGTGGATGCGGTCACGCACGCGCTCATTGGCTTCGCTAATGGATTCCAGGCGCGAATCAGGACCGGACCAGTGGTTGGTCATCATGAAGGATTCCAGGCCGGGAATCGGAACGTAGATCGAGGTAGCATCCTCGCAGCTATTACCCCACATAACAAGGGAAAGCTTGGCGTTTTCTTCGCCCTGGCACACGCCCATCATGGCCGCGGCCTTGGGGGGCTGGATGACGCCGAGGTGCTGACCCATGTAGTGACCGGACAGGGCGGCAATAATCGCGGCGACCAGGGTGACCTTGAGGCCGAGCTTAGCGGTGGGTTTCCAGTATTCGCGCGCTTCGACTTCGTTGCCGGAGAGGCGAATAGAGCGTGCCATCCACCAGAAAGCGAAGCCGGCCACCAGTACGCCGGCCAGCGTAAACGCAGCGCCTAAGGTGTGGAGGAAGGTGAGCACCCAGGTGGTATTGGCGAAGAGACCAAGGAAGCCTGCCATGCCGTCCAGCTCCGCGCGCCCGGTTTCCGGGTTGAAGACCGCGCCGTGCGGATCTTGCATGAAGGAGTTGGCCGCCAAAATCCACGCCGCGGAAATCACGGTACCCATGGAGAAGAGCCAGATGGTCAGGTTGTGCATCTTGGGGGAGAGACGGCCCTTGCCGAAGATCCACAATCCGAGGAACGTGGACTCCAGGAAGAACGCCAGGAGGGCCTCGAAAGCGAGCGGGGCACCGAAGATGTCACCGACGAAACGCGAGTACTCCGACCAGTTCAAACCGAACTGGAATTCCTGCACGATACCGGTGGCAACGCCGAGCGCGAAGTTGATGAGCAGGATCTTGCCGAAGAAATCGGTGATCCGCTGCCACTTCGGATCGCCCGTTTTGCGGGCCTTAGTTTGCATATACGCCACGATGACAGACAGACCAATGGTCAGGGGCACCTGAAGCCAGTGGTAGACGGTTGTAATACCGAACTGCCATCGCGCAAGGGTGATCGGATCCACCTTTTCACCTTTCCGATGTGTAACACGTGTGATCGCGCGTGGATCGCCGCGGTGGTCCCGTAGCAGCGCGATCAAAATTTTTCACCCTCGATCCTACTCATCCGCGCGGCAATAAGAGGTATCGAACACGAGGGACTTTTGTCCGGCCCGGCGCTCATGTGCCATCTGGCACACAGGTTAGCGACACCTCTCAAAAAATAGGGACGAAAGTCCCGGGCGGGTCTGTGTGGTGGTGATTGCAGGCCCCGGCAGGCGCTCGGCGTTGCGGAGATTTCGGGAACCTCCCAGCGCCAGTCCAGTACTCCTCATGTAGAATCGGTATCAGTGTACCGGGCGCTACCGTATCGCCCCGGTGGTTCGAGGCTGTGAAGAACCTGGCCGGCAGATGATGAGCGCCGGATATGCCCTCGAACGTGAATATGCTTGCGCGGCGTCGGCCGCAATGGTGATAGGTCCGCACGGGATACGGGGTGCGCGCCTGTCGGGAAGTGTAGACGAATGGCGAAAGAAGCCACCGCGTCGGAGCACGGCACCGTGAGTGCGGCTGCGGCGAGTCCGTTTTTCATTCCGGTACCTGAAGAAGAGGCGGTGGAAATTCCACGCTTCCGTATTAATACGGATATTCCACTCTTCCAGGAACCCGACGCCGCCAATGCTATCCGGGTCACCTACCTCGTTGATGACGATTCCTCCAGCGGCGCAGATTCCGATTCTGGCGATAGTTCCTCCCGGCGCACCCGGCGGCGCGAACGCGGCGAGCATGATTCTTCCGCTCGCGCGCCGCGAGGTTCCCAGAACGACGACGCCGCCCCTGAAGAAAGCGACCACGCGGAAACGGATGAAACTTCGGTAGCGCCCATCCGGAGGCGCCGTCGTAGCCTTTCGTCCGACGATGAAGTGGCAGCGCCCAAGGGCTCCACTCGCTTGGCTGCCAAGCGGGCTCGGCGCCGCGAGAATCGCGAGGGATCGGCACGCCGGCGCGGCTCCATTACGGAAGTGGAATACCTGGCTCGGCGCGAGTCGGTGAAGCGCGACATGATCGTGCGTGAACGTGACGGTCTCAACCAGATCGCGGTGCTCGAAGATGATGTACTCGTGGAACACTACGTGGCGCGCCATACTCAGATTTCCATGGTCGGCAATGTGTACCTAGGGCGGGTGCAAAATGTGCTGCCCTCGATGGAAGCCGCTTTTGTGGATATCGGTAAGGGGCGCAACGCGGTCCTGTACGCCGGGGAAGTGGATTGGAAGGCTGCCGGGGTTACGGGAAAGAATCGCCGGATTGAGCAGGCGCTCAAGTCCGGGGATACGGTGCTGGTGCAGGTCACCAAGGATCCTATTGGCCATAAGGGTGCGCGGCTCACCAGCCAGGTCACCCTCGCCGGGCGCCACCTGGTCCTTGTTCCCGGCGGGGATATGACCGGCATTTCGCGTAAGCTTCCCGATTCGGAACGTTCGCGCCTCAAGAAGCTTCTTAAAGAAATTGTGCCGGAGGATCATGGCGTTATTGTGCGCACCGCCGCCGAAGGTGCTACCGCGGAGCAACTCAAGAATGACGTGGAGCGCCTGACCAAGAGCTGGAAGGAAATCCAGCGCAAGGCCAAGGTCGCGAAAACTGCGCCGCAGGTCCTCAAGAGCGAACCGGAACTGGCTGTACGAGTGGTGCGCGATATCTTTAACGAAGATTTCGACTCTCTGCGCGTGCAGGGTGATGATGCCTGGGAGACGATCTCCACTTACGTGGAAGAACTATCTCCCGAACTGATGGACCGGGTGAGCCGCTGGGATGATTCGCGCGATATCTTCGAGGCCTACCGCGTGGAAGAACAGCTCGCCAAGGCTTTTGATCGCAAGGTGTGGCTACCCTCGGGGGGTACTCTCGTTATTGACCGTACCGAAGCCATGACGGTGGTGGACGTCAATACCGGGAAATTCACCGGATCGGGCGGCTCGCTCGAAGAAACGGTGACCCGTAATAATCTGGAAGCGGCCGAAGAAATCGTGCGGCAATTGCGGCTGCGCGATATCGGCGGGATCGTGGTTATCGACTTTATCGATATGGTCCTGGAATCCAACCGTGACCTTGTGCTGCGCAGGCTTATCGAGTGTTTGGGGCGGGATCGCACCCGCCACCAGGTAGCGGAAGTAACCTCCCTCGGTCTGGTGCAGATGACCCGTAAGCGCGTGGGGCAGGGACTCGTGGAGGCATTCTCGACCGTCTGTGAAGCCTGCGAAGGGCGCGGCTACATCATTCACGACCACCCGGTAGAGGAAAACGAAGAATCCCACGCGCCCCGCAAGCGTAAGAATCGGCGGGAGGCTTCGGCGCCGCAGCGCGAGGCGGCTGTTCAAATGATGAATTCCATCGCCGCTGCGGGCCATGCCGACTCCCAGCAGAAGGATGGCCAGGATAAAGATAAGCCCCAGGATTCAGAGGCCCCGAAGCTGGAAACGGTTGAGAAGCCCGCGGAAACCCCGAAACCGGCGAAATCTGAAAAACTGGACAAGCCCGCGAAAGTCGCGAAAGCCGCGAAGGGTGATAAGCAGGAGAAGTCGGAAAAGCCGGCTACCCGGCGTCGTCGTAGCTCGCGAACCGCACCGGCGGCCGCAGATACTTCGGGCACCGGAACGAAGGACACGAAGGGTACTACCGCGGGGCAGGAACGCGCCGCGGCCGCAGCCACGGGCACCGTACGCGCCGGAAGTAGCACCGCGGGCACAGGCACCGCGCGGAAGACTGGCATGGTGGTTTCCTCCGGCGTGGTGAGCCCGACGCACACGGCCGTTTCTGCTAGTTCCCACGCAAAGACGGTGTCGCCGTCGTCCGCTATCCATACCGGATCGCGTGAGGCAGCTAACGGAACCAGCGGGGGCACCAAGCGGCGCGCCGTGGTCTCATCGGGTCCCATTTCCACCGGAAACGGGGCGGGGGTTCTGAGTTTCCCGGCCAATTCCCAAGGGTAGTTCGGAGCGGGCACAGCGCTACAACCGGGAGGTACGTGGCGCATCCCATAGCGACACGGCCGGTCTCATGCGCTGTCTCACTTGTAAGAAAGCGGGTCGACACAGTAAAGTAGATGGTCGGTGCTTAGGCACTCAGTCGTTTAAGTGCGCTGTCCAGCGCGAAAAGTAGCCGTAATCAACAGGAGCAAACGTGGTGTACGCGATCGTCAAGGCCGGGGGCCGTCAGGAAAAGGTTTCTGTCGGAACCGTCGTGGTTGTTGACAGGATGGAAGGTGAAGTCGGCGATACCGTCGAACTCGAACCCATCATGCTCGTTGACGGGGATAAGATCACCACGGCTGCCGATGGCATTTCGGCGAAGGTTACCGCGGAAATTGTGCGCGATGAAAAGGGACCGAAGATCTCCATCATCAAGTTCAAGAACAAGACGGGTTACCGGAAGCGCCAGGGGCATCGTCAGCCCCTGACCCGCCTCAAGGTCACCGGCATCCAATAGGATCTGCCGCGTCAGCAGCTAGTTTTGAGATAGTAAGAAGGTAGACAGATGGCACATAAGAAGGGCGCCTCTTCCTCGCGCAACGGGCGCGACTCCAATGCCCAGCGCCTCGGGGTGAAGCGGTACGGCGGTCAGGTAGTATCCGCCGGTGAAATTCTCGTTCGCCAGCGTGGCACGAAGTTCCATCCGGGTAATAACGTCGGGCGCGGCAAGGATGATACCCTGTTCGCTACCGCAGCCGGAACGGTCCAGTTCGGTACCCGTCGCGACCGCAAGGTTGTCGACGTCGTGACCCAGGCTTAAGGCGGAGCGGCCCGAGCGCCGCACGCACCTATGATGAGGGGTGGGGGATTGAACCTCCACCCCGTCATTCGTTAACGCGGGCTCGGTGCGCGAGTACCGGCTACGCAGACGTCCATCTACTCGCGGCGGTTAAGCCGCCGCGGTGACGCGTCAGCACTACAGAAAAAGGGGAGGGCATACGTGGCCTCGTTCGTCGATAAGGTGACCTTGCACTTGCGCGCCGGCAACGGTGGAAATGGATGCGTTTCGGTGCGTCGGGAAAAGTACAAGCCTCTCGGGGGGCCCGACGGCGCCAATGGCGGCCATGGGGGTTCCATCATTTTTGAGGTGGATTCCCAAGAATCTACCCTCATGGACTACCACCACACCCCGCACCGTAGCGCGGAAAACGGCCAGCCCGGAGCCGGTGATAACCAGCGGGGCAAGAACGGCGCGGATCTGGTGCTCAAGGTTCCGGCGGGGACGGTCGTGAAAAACAGCGAGGGCGACGTGCTTGCGGATCTCGTGAGCCCCGGGGATTCTTTCGAGGTAGCACGCGGGGGAGTAGGCGGACTCGGAAATGCGGCCCTCGCTTCTCCGCGCCGCAAGGCACCCGGTTTCGCTCTACTCGGGGAAGCCGGCGAAGAACTCGATGTTGTTCTCGAATTGAAATCGGTGGCTGATGTTGCCCTGGTGGGCTTCCCCTCCGCCGGGAAATCCTCTCTCATCGCGGCTATGTCCGCTGCTCGCCCGAAAATTGCCGATTATCCGTTCACCACTCTTGTTCCGAACCTCGGTGTGGTGACCGCTGGCGAGGAGCGCTACACCATTGCCGATGTTCCCGGCCTCATTCCCGGGGCTTCGGAAGGGCGCGGGCTCGGGCTGGAGTTTTTACGTCATATTGAGCGCTGCGCTGTTATTGCGCACGTCATCGACTGCGCCACGCTAGAGCCGGGGCGGGATCCGCTCACGGACCTGGATACCCTCGAATACGAACTGGCCCGCTACGCGGCCAATATCCCGCCCACCGAAGGCCAGCTTCCTCTCACCGAACGCCCCCGCGTGGTGATTCTCAATAAAATTGATGTCCCGGATGCGCGGGAACTTGCCGAATTTGTGACCCCGGAGTTGCGCGACCGCGGCCTCGATGTTTTTTCTGTCTCCACCGCCAGCCACGAAGGGCTGCGTGAGCTCTCCTTCTACCTGGCCCGGGTGGTGCGCGAAGAAAAGGCGAATCGCGAGGTTGCTGAACCGGTGCGCCCGGTGCTACATCTGACGCGGGAACGCGATGATCGTTTCACTATCGTCAAGCGGCGCGACGGCATGCAGGAGTTCTGGAATGTGCGCGGGCGCCAGCCCGAACGCTGGGTGGGGCAAACGGACTTCGCCAATGATGAGGCGGTCGGGTACCTGGGGGAGCGGCTTCACCGGCTGGGCATCGAGGACGAGCTGGCTCGTTTGGGTGCGGTGCCAGGCGATATGGTGGTCATTGGCCCGCCGCAGACCGGTTTCGTTTTCGATTGGGAACCAACCGTTGCCGCCGTCGCTGAAATTTACGGGCCGCGCGGGCGCGATATCCGGGTGGAAGCCGAGCGCTCGCGCCCCACCCGCCGCGAAAAGCGCGCCGATTTTTACGAGCGCATGGATGCCAAAGAGGAAGCCCGGCAGGAATTGCGTTCCGAACGGGAGGCCGGCATATGGACGGATCCGCAGGCAGGGACCCCGGAAGGGGACTAAACTATCCTGCGGTGTCCCGAACCATCAGATAAGAAAGAGTGACTCGTGTCCGGTACCTCATCCACCTCGCTGACCCGGCGTGACTGCCTTGAGAACTCCCGTCGAATAGTCATTAAAGTGGGATCCTCCTCCTTGACGGGGCCGGACGGTGCCCTGCACCAGGAAACCCTCGATCTTCTTGTCAACACCATTGCGGACGTGCACGCCCGCGGGGTGGATGTGGTGCTGGTATCCTCCGGCGCGGTGGCGGCCGGTATCGGGCCGCTCAAGCTGGGCCGTCCGCGTTCCCTGCGGGAAAAGCAGGCCGCGGCCATGGTGGGCCAGTCCCGCCTCATGGCTGCGTACGAGGAACGCTTTGAAGCGCATGGCATTAGCGTGGGCCAGGTGCTCCTCACCGCCTCTGATGTCACGAACCGGCGCCACTACGCCAATGCGCTTACGGCGATGCGTACGCTTTTGCGTTTGCGGGTGGTTCCGATTGTTAATGAGAACGACGCCGTTGCCACTGACGAATTGCGCTTCGGTGATAATGACCGGCTGGCCGCACTGACCGCCCACCTTGTGGGTGCCGGCACTCTTATTTTGCTCACGGATGTGGATGGCCTGTATACCAAGCCCCCCAGCGAAGCGGGCGCCACCCGCATTGCGGAGGTGACCGGCGAGGAAGACCTCGCCGGACTGCGGATTACCGGGCGGGGTTCGGCGGTCGGAACCGGGGGAATGCGCACCAAGGTGGCGGCGGCCGAATTGGCAACCTCGGGTGGCGTCGGCGTGATTCTCACCCACGTTGATAATGTGCAGCGGGCCGTGGCCGGGGAGAATGTGGGAACCTGGTTCGTGCCGAGCAAACGGCATGTGTCCGCGCGGGGGCGCTGGATGGAATTCGCGGCGCGGGCCCGGGGGCGGGTTACATTGGACGACGGCGCCGTTGCGGCGGTCACGGGCAATCACGCATCTTTGCTCCCGGTGGGAGTCATCGGGGTCTCGGGCCGTTTTGCGGCCGGGGATATCGTGGAACTTTGTGATGGGCACGGAGAAGTTATTGCCCGGGGTCTGAGTGCCTATAGCGTGGAAGAACTGATCGAGCTGGTGGGAAGCACCGGGGCGCGCGGCAAGAAGCCGGTGGTGCACGCCAATGACATCGTGCTCTTGGGCTCCTAACTGGTCACGCCGTTAGCATCACCTGTCCCAGGTGCGGGTGCACCGCCTTTGGCGTGTGCCGGTCGAGCGTGCTTCAATGGCATCCGCACAGGAACGCTGCGGCGTGCACAAATCTGTGTTACGTCTTACTTTACGGACCTGTAACTACGGGAAACGTGCATAATTTTGCACTAGCTGTGCAGGGTGGTATTTTTATTCGCCCAGGTTGTAGCGCTGACACCCGAGAGTTTAGCGAAGTATTGCATCACCTTGATCGAATAGTAATCACGATAAATGAATAGTGATATGCGCAAAAAACCCTCGTGTTTGTCTTGCCTATTGGACAATAAAGATCTAGCGTTATCGCAAGTGCTTATATAGCACCCTCGCAATCGCTCGGAATACCCGAGCCGACGAAGAACGGAGAATTCGATGTCGCAGTTTGTCACGCTCCAGGGCCTCACCTCCAGCATGTGCGCGGACTATCGAATTACCATGGCGCATTGGCGCCGCTGGCATCACCACTTTATGAGCGCGCGCCTTCTTGCGCCTGCCAGTGCCCCCTCTGCCCGTCTTCGTCCCGATAGTGAGTACTAATGACCATCCAATTGACCACCCTGTGCACCACCACGAATGAGGAAGTTTTAAGAGAAACATTTTTAGGAGTCGATCTCTCGGCGCTCGGCGGCGGGGAGAATCTTTGCGGCGACGGCGCAGCTGCGCGCCCAGCCCACGGGGCTTCCATCGCGCACCTGGCCTCCTGCGCGGATGCGGCCTGGAAAGGCGGACTTGATTTCGTCCAGTTTTCCGGGGAATTCGTACTTCCCGGTGCCCGCGTCGCCTCCGCGATGGAAACGGCAAGCCGCCTAGGTCCACGTGCCCGCGGTGATATCGCGGTAGAAGTACCCGCCACGGCCCAGGCTTTACGGGAAGCGGTGGCCAGAACCCAGCAGGACTCCAGCGATACCCCGGCTCTGGTAAGTCTTCCGATCACCCCGGCTACCGACCTCGCGGCCCTGCGCAGCGACGTGGAAAATGCTATTGCGGCCGGGGTACGCCTCATGCCGCACGTGCGCGCTGAAGATGTCCCGAATCTGAATCTGCGGGCAATCTGCGGTATTTCCCCGATGATGCGCCTCTCCGCGCCCGATGCGCACCGCGCCCGCGAAGCCCGTTTCGCTTTGAGGGCGGCGGCAGAAGAATACGATACCGACCTGCAGGTCCTCCTCGACATGACCGTCATTATTTCGGCTACCCGCACCGCTGCTCGCGAACGCCTCTTCCTGGTGCAGGCCCTGGGCGGTCCGGATTTCACCCGCAGCGCTCACGTGGTGGGAACGGTCTACGATGTTGCGGATACCACCGAGTCCTGGCTGGGGATGGGTGCGGCAGATGGCATCATCTACCGGCCTACCTCCATCCGCACCGATTTAGCTTCGCTGGTGCGCGGAGTACTTCCGGTGCTTTTCGGGCGCGCTGAAATTTCCTAATTTTTCTGGGGAGTAATGAGGGGCGAACTGGTTGATTCCAGTTCGCCCCTCGGTGCTTGGCGGAAAGTCGGTAGCTTATTCAGCCTGTTGTGCGGATTCCTCAGCTTCGTGAGCGGCGAGACGGGCGCGAATCTCGTCCATATCCAGCTCCTTGACCTGGCCGATCAGATCCTCGAGCGGACCGGCCGGCAGCGCCCCGGCCTGCTCAAAGACGCGGATACCATCGCGGAAAGCCATAATGGTCGGAATCGCCTGAATCTGGAAATGCGCCGCGAGCTCCGGGCTATCCTCGGTGCTTACCTTCCCGAAGGTGATATCGGGGTGCTTTTCGGAAGCCTTTTCGTAAATCGGGCTGAATGCACGGCAGGGTCCGCACCAGCTCGCCCAGAAGTCCAGCAGCACGATGCCTTCGTGTACGGTCTCGTTGAAGTTCTCAGTGGTGACAGTAACGGTTGCCATGGTTCTCCTCAAATTTGTTGGAAATCTCGCTACCTGCAACGCGGGGGCGGGCGGCGCTATTCCCATGAGATTGCCCGAATATATATGAGTGCTCCTCATTCCCGCTCGCTGTTCCTCTTCGGTGTTCCTATTCGGTAACGGGGGCCTTTCTGGCCTAAAGTAGAGACTATGACCGCAACGTTAACCGAGGGCGTGGCCGAGGTAGCCCGCCGCGCGCGCCAGGCTGCGCGTTCTTTGCGCGGGGCGCAGACCACGTCGAAAAATGATGCTCTTTGCCGTATCGCCGCAATTTTGCGTAGGGAAACCGCTCGTATCGTGGCGGCAAATGCGCAGGATGTGGCCCGGGAACAGGGTCGGCTTTCCCCGGGAATGATTGATCGCCTCCTCCTCACCGAAGAACGCATCGAGGGCATTGCCCAGGCGGTAGAACACGTGGTGGGCTTGGCTGACCCGGTTGGCGAAGTGATCCGCGGTTCGCGCTCGGCTCACGGCATGCGTTTGCGCCAGGTGCGGGTTCCCATGGGCGTGATTGGCATGATTTATGAGGCCCGCCCCAATGTAACGGTCGATGCTGCCACCCTGGCCCTCAAAGCGGGTTCCGCGGTGATACTGCGCGGGGGGAGTGCTGCTATACGCACCAACGAGGTGCTGGTCGAGCTCATGCGGCAAGCGGTAGCGGAGGCCGGCTTCCCGGCCGACTGCGTGCAGACCATTGATGCTTTCGGGCGCGAAGGCACCGTAGAACTCATGAAATTGCGCGGCCTGGTAGATCTTATTATTCCGCGCGGAGGCGCAGGTCTGATCCAGACGGTCGTGCGCGAATCCTTAGTTCCCGCCATCGAAACCGGGGTGGGCAATAATCACGTGTACGTGGATGCCAGCGCCGATGTGGAGCGGGCTAGCGCCGTCGTCGTTAATTCCAAAACGCATCGGACAAGCGTGTGCAATGCGGCCGAAACGCTTCTTGTCCACGCGGATATCGCACCGGACTTCATGCCTCGGATTTTGCGTGAACTTCATGAGCGCGGTGTGATCTTGCATTGCGATGCCGCGGCCCAGCGTTTCGCCGGGGATGTTCCCACCCAGCTCGCCACGCAAGAAGATTGGGAAACTGAATATTTGGCCCCGGAGATGGCCGTGGCGGTTGTTCCCGATATCGAGGCGGCGCTCGCGCATATTGCCCGCTATTCAAGCGGTCATACCGAAGCTATCGTGGCCGAAAATCAGCGTGCCATTAATCGTTTCATCGATGAGGTGGATTGCGCCGCCATTATGGTGAATGCTTCGACGCGTTTCACGGACGGTGGCGAATTTGGGCTCGGCGCGGAAATTGGTATCTCCACTCAAAAACTGCATGCGCGCGGACCTATGGGACTGGAAGAAATGACCACGACGACGTGGATTGCAGAGGGCGAGGGGCATGTCCGATAAATCCGATAAAGACGAACCGGTGCAAATTCCTTTCGACGAACGCAAGCACCGGCGTCGGCGGATCGGGGTGATGGGTGGAACTTTCGATCCGATTCACCACGGACACCTGGTGGCCGCCTCGGAAGTGCAGCATCGTTTCGGGCTGGACGAGGTGGTTTTCGTGCCCACCGGCCGCCCCGCTTTCAAACAGGGCCAGCACGTAAGCCCGGCCGAACATCGCTACCTCATGGCTGTTATTGCCACCGCGTCGAATACCCGCTTTACGGTATCGCGGGTGGATATTGAGCGGCGCGGCCTGACGTACACCGTGGATACCCTGCGGGATTTGCGTGAGGTCTACCCGGATGCGGATCTGTACTTCATTACCGGAGCAGATGTTATTCCGGAGATTTTGCGCTGGAAGAACGCCGAGGAACTGTGGGGGATGGCCCGCTTTATCGGCGTCACGCGCCCCGGGCACACGATTGATGTTTCCGCGCTGCCCAAACACGCCGTGGAAATTGTGGAGGTTCCTGCCATGGCGATCTCCTCGACGGATGTGCGCGAACGGGTGCAAGCTCACGCACCCATTTGGTATTTGGTGCCCGAAGGCGTGGTGCAGCACATTAGAAAATACAAACTTTATGCCCAGCGCGAGGCACCGGGTAAGCTTGATCAAGGACGGTCGTACCGAGAGGAGAAGAAATGAGCGAGGGCGGGCGGCGCCTCACACGCAGCGAGATGCGCGAGCGCGGACTCTTGAAACCTCTCGAAGAAGGCGAGGCTTCGCCGGTGGAAGAATTGCGGCGCACCCGGGATATTCCGGTGGTGCGAGCAACGCGGCGGCGGGCTATTCTTGCCGAGCGTGCCGAAGCAGCTGAGGAGGTAGAAGCCACCGCGCAGCCCGCGGTAGCGACGCCCGATCCCGGTGCGGTGTTGGATGCCGGTACGGTTTCGGTTCCCGATCCGGTGCCTTCCCCGGCCCCGACGGGTGAGCGTATCTCAGTTTTCGACCGTTTCGAAGCCGATACTCAAGCACGTATCGGTGAAGATGACCACTCGCTCGTGCCCCCGCTTACGGCCTCCGCACCAGCGGCCGCGCCCGAACCTGCTCTGGAAGCCGAGGCCGCGCCCGAGTTTTCCGAAGGTGGTAGCTTGCGGGAGCGTTTGCTGGCCCGCACCCAAAACGATGCTTTGCGTGCCTCCGGTGCGCAGGGTGATGCAGCGCCAGAAGTAGAAGAGGCCGGGAACGACGCCGCAGCGGCGTTGTCGCCCGCTTCCGTTTCCGCGGCGCAGCCGGACCTGCATGCCACGGACCCGCTTACCCCGGATCCGCTCGCGCACGAGTATGTGGACGAGGATGAACTCGAAGATGAGTCCTCGCCGCGCCGTTGGACGGTGACTATGCTTCTCCTCATTGCGGTGAGCGTCGTGCTCGGCCTGGTCATTGGCTTCTTCTTCTTGCAGCATGGCGCGCAGGCCGCGTCCTTTGAATATGTAACCCCCGGTATTATCCCCGACATCAAGGAGATCTTGTGACAGCTTCGGATCGTGCGATAGAGCTCGCCCGTATTGGAGCCGCGGCAGCGGCGGAGGTGAAAGCGACATCGATTGAAGCTCTCGATGTTGGTGAGCGTTTCGCCATTTCCGATGTTTTCCTCATCATTTCCGGTGATTCGGAACCGAAAGTGCGCGCCATCGTGGATCGCGTGGAGGAAAAACTCGATGAGGCCGGCGGGCAGCGTTTGCGCCGCGAGGGACTCACTTTCGACCCGCGGTGGGTGCTCCTCGATTACGGGGAACTCATTGTGCATATCCAACGCGATGAGGACCGCGCTGATTACGCCCTCGCGCGTTTGTGGGCTGATTGCCCGCACGTGGATCTTCAGCTCGATGATGAGGCGGTTATCGCCGGGGATCCGGCGCCTGTAACGCCGGAGGTTGCCTCGGAATCACGGGACCCCGAGACGGCCGGTTCCGCTGAGGCGCATGCATGACGGCAGATCGCATCCTGCTCTGGCGCCACGGCCAAACTGATTACAACCTGGCTTGGCGCATCCAGGGCTCCACAGATATTCCCCTCAATGCGGTCGGGCTCGGTCAGGCTCGCTACGTGGCCCCCCACATCGCTGCTGCCGGCCCGGCGCATTTTGTGGCATCCCCGCTGCAACGGGCCTATGCCACCGCACTTGAGGCTGCCCGTCTAGTTGATCGTGAAGTGGCAACTGATGCGCGGTTACAAGAACGCTGTTTCGGGCAGTTCGAAGGCTTGACCCGCACTGAGATCGCGGAGCGCTATCCGCGTGAATTTGCACAGTGGCGCGCGGGGGAGGAGCCCGTGGGCGTCGGGGTAGAAACGAAGGAACATGTTGGCGCGCGCGTGGCCGCGGCCATTACCGAGGCCAGCGAAGGTATGGATGGGGGCCTGCTGGTTGTGACCGCGCACGGCGCGGCGATTACCTGCGGGCTCGGGGTGCTTCTCGGCTGCGGGGCTGATTGGCAGGGCCTGGGCGGCCTGGATAACTGCCACTGGGCTATGTTGCAGCGGCGTAAGAACGGGAATGTGCAGTGGCGCCTCACCGGCTTCAACCGTTTCCTCGCGGACGAGCACGATCCGGTGAAGAACTTTGAGGTGGAAGGGCCGGAAGGCTAGGCTCCCACCAGGAAGAATGCGATGCTCGACACAAAGTCGAGTTCTGATTTGCCAAGCGTTTCTTCTCCGACTAAAGTTCTATAAGTCGCTTGGGGCTATGGCGCAGTTGGTAGCGCGCTTCCATGGCATGGAAGAGGTCAGGGGTTCGAATCCCCTTAGCTCCACCAAATACACTGCTGGTGTTGATATATTTGGCAATCATGCAATAAAACCCCGGTCAATTCCTAATTTTCAGTTTTAGGTGTATCGGCCACGTTTTATGTCCATATATTTTTTAGACAGGGATTCTGGGAACTTTTGGGCCAGGGAGTCTGCCTGAGTTGATGGACGGGCCCCTAAGTGTCCATAGGCCTTGGAACAATAGAACCTCCACCGTGGCCGAAAGCAACACTGTGGTACCGAGTGAGAAGCTCTAGCATATGTGGCCCACAACGTCTCTCATCTGTACGCAGAGACACTACTTCTCGTATCCTAAGAAAAATCAAGGTAGACGTAACCCCGGCGATTCAGCCGAAGCTGGTGATCGTTCCGGGGTCTTCGCCACCAGTTTACCGTGGGAGGAAAGGATGTCAACGTTAGCAGGTACGTGGGATCGGGCCGTTATGTTGCATTTGCTCTCCGAGGAACGTATGGGCACCTATCTGATAGCCACTAACGGTAATGTAGATGATGCTTTTGGCCTCTATGAACGCAACATTCGCATTGCCTCTGCCCTACAAAGGGTGACTGCGATGGTGGAAGTCGTGGTACGTAACGCTATGGATGCCCTCATTGCAATACGCTTTCCCGAACGGACACAAAGATATCTGGACACGACAGAAACAGGTCTCAGCAATGCTGGGCAATATGACGTTTATCCGTAACCGCGCGGCGCACCTCGAGCCGGTTTTTCGGCGTAACGTCGCTAAAGACATCACGGAAGCTAGACATCTTATGCACTGGGTGAACCCAGAAGCACTGCTGTGGTTTGATGACACGCTGAATATTGATGATGTAATAAGCCGCTAGAGTCACATCAATCTGCCATCGTGGAACCTACACGTCAAAAAGAGCTGACACAATTATTGAGGAAGTTACTGACTCGGGTTCCAGAGCGAGAGGAAAGCGACACCTAGATGCCACGAGTACGCCATCGGTTGGGAGTGCTGAGCTCCGGTGGGAACATCACCTTTGCGCAACGCGAATTCACTCGCCCTACGAACGTGCTATTCGACGTCGACGGCACTCTTACCGATGCCAGTTCGCGGGTGCTCCCGGAAAATATCCGGGCACTCCAGCAACTCCACGCTGCCGGCATTCCCATTACCCTGGCCACCGGGCGAATCATTGCCGGGGCTGCCGATATCCTCGCGGAGGCGGGCGTTCCCGGATGGGTGGTGGCCGAAGGCGGTTCCATCGTCTGGGACGGGCACACGGTAGTGCGCCGTCATCCGCTCGGCGCTGCGACCTATGCGCGTGCGGTCCGATTCGCGGAGGAACACCGGCTCGGGATGGTTGTTAATGGCGAAGAAGGCGTCGTCGTGCAAAGCTTTGGGGCGCCCTTGTTTGAGGACGTTATTTGCAACGCTTCCGCGGGGCGGGAACCGCTCCGCGGCGACGTCGCCGCCCTTGCGGCCGATACCATAACGAAGCTCTCATTCTCCGGAACTGAAACCCAGCTGGACCGGCTGCAAGAACTCTGGCAGGCAGCTTTTCCCGGGGCGGTGCGCGGGCATGCTCATTTTGTTGATGTGGTTGCTCCGGGCGTGACCAAGTGGGAAGGAATAGAGCTGGCGCTGCGGGCGCGCGGCCTCGAAGCGGAACATACGCTGGGGGTGGGGGATTCCGCCAATGATATTCCCTGGATGCGGGAGATCGCGCTGAGCTACGCAATGCCGCAGGCCAGTGCCGAGACTCAGGCTGCCGCCCGGTGGATCCTCCCGGCGGGTCCGGCTCCTGTTGCCGATCTGGTTGCTGCGGTGCTGCGGTGATATTTGCCGAGTGTCACTATTTTGCGCTCACGCGAAGTATTGGAAAGTAGCTCACATATCCACTATGTTATGGGGTATGAGTCACAATATTAAAGGAAGTGCGCTACCGCATGTGGTCATCGTCGGAGGTGGCTTTGCCGGTATCCAAGCGGCACGTGGCCTTCGCCAGGCACCCGTGCGGGTAACGCTCATTGATAAAAATCCGTACACCACGTTCAAGCCGCTGCTTTTCCAAGTGGCTGCGGGCGCGCTCAACGCGGGGGATATTACCTACAACCTGCGTGCACTACGGAGCAAGCAAAAGAATCTGCGTTTTGTGCTCGGGGAACTCCAGCACGTGGATACCGGCAATAAGCTCATCGAGCTCGATGATGAGCGCACGATGTCTTATGACTATCTCGTCCTCGCCACCGGCGTGAGCGCAGCATACTTTGGTATTCAGGGAGCCGCGGAACACACCTTGCCGATGTACACGCGCGATGAAGCGCTTGCAGTCCGCGACCGGCTCTACGGGCTGCTGGACGGCATGGATGCGGTTGACAATCCCGGGCCTTTCCGGGTGGTTGTGTGCGGTGCGGGCCCCACCGGAGTGGAAACCGCCGGCGCTATTGCCGAACTACGCAATTTTGATTTTGAGACGTTGTACCCCGGCATTGATACCGAGCAGTGTGAGATCATCCTCGTGGATATGGCCCCCACGGTTCTCGGGCCTTTCGATGAGAAGAGCCGCAACGCCGCCCACCGCGCTCTTGAAGATCGCGGCGTCAAGGTGCTTCTCAACCAGGCCGTTTCCGCGGTGGAAGAGAATCGCATCCTGGTGAAGAACACCAAGACGGAAGAGGAACAGTGGATTGATGCTTCGCTGATCGTCTGGTCTTCCGGTGTGGGTGTTCCGCCCGAAGTCAAGGAATGGAACGTGCCGCAAGGGGCGCGGGGGCGTATCCAGGTGAACGAACACTTCCAGGTGGAAGGGGTCGACGGCGTTTTCGCTGCCGGCGACGTAGCTGTGAGCGGCGAACGCGGCCTACCGCAGCTGGCCCAGCCGGCTATCCAGGGCGGGCGGCATATCGCCAAGGTTATCTCCAATAACCTGGCGGGCAAGGAGACTGAGCCGTTCGACTACTTCGACAAGGGCACCATGGCCACCGTGGGCGTTGGTTTCGCGGTTACCGAAATTCCGCATCTGCCGGCTATTACCGGAAAGTTTTCCTGGCTTATGTGGAATGCCGTGCATATTCAGCAGCTCCAATCCGGGCGGGAAATGTTCGCGACTTTCACCAACCTTGTCTCGAAGTACTTCCTCTTCCCCAAGCGCCACGATGTCATCGTGGGCGATTTCCACCGCTTCTCGCGTCGGGCACGCCAGGGAATCGTGAGCGCCTCCCCGAAGCTGGATGCTCAAGAGCTCGAGAAAGCTGAAGCGTAGCGTGCCGGTGGCACCGCCAATAATGGTGGTGCCCACGCTGAACCGGAATGCGGCGGGCCCAGGGGTGGTTACCTCAAGATTTTCTGTCGTAACCTCATGCCATCATTCAGGTATGAATGAGATACTGCCAGAAGATGTCCAGGTAGCCCTATCCCTCGGCCCGCCGCCAGGTTCCGTGCTGGATCTGGCCTATTCGCGGTGGCCGCTTCGGATAGCTACCCTTAGTTGGTACCTACCCGCCTCCGGCGGGTAGTGAAATGAGTACGCGCGCTTCCACTTTCTTGGTATTTTAAGTGTGAAGTGCCCCGGGTCATGATCCCGTCGTGGCCATCGCTCGTTACGGAAGGAATACTCATGAGCGAACAGAATAACCAGTTCCCTGATAATAACCCCGGTTATGGTCAGCAGAGCGCCCAGCCGGAACAGCAGTCCTACCAGCAGGGTTTTGATCAGCAGAATCAGCAAACCCAGCAGAATCAGGCGCAGGGCCAGGGCTATATTCCCGCCCCGCAGCAGGGCCAGTGGGCGCCTTCGGCGTACTCGGCGCCGGGCTACGGCTACCCGCCCCAGCCCCAGCAGCCGCAGAATCCCTCCGGCTTCGCGGCACTGTTCTCCACGAACTTCTCCACCCGGGTGGCGCGGTCCATCGCACCGATCATCATGATCCTCGCCTTCATTGTGGCCGGCTGCCACGTGCTCGTCTCGCTTTTCGCGATGATTAGCGTCTTTGGCGAATACACGCCTGCCATGGTTGCGCTTGCCGGAGTTCTCAGCTTCCTCCTCAGCCTCGTGGTTGCTGTCCTTATTATTGGCGGTGCCCGGTTGCTCTGCGAAGCAGCCATCAAAGACGAACAGTAGTCGGAGCGCAGCACACTACCGCCGGGCCCTCCGGAGCTAAAAATCCGGATACCCAAGCTGGCGAAACCCACCAGCGGGCTGATACATCGCGATGTATCAGCCCGCTGCGTCGTCGTAAGAATGTGTGGGTACCCTAAAACAAGGGGCATCTACTCTGCGGGTAGGTAGCGTTGCCTAGTTATTTCGCATTTGGGTGCTCGGTGCACCATACTGTGGCTATGACGTCTTACCGCCTTATTGCTTTTGACTTGGACGATACCCTGGCACCTTCCAAATCCGCGCTCCCGGAACGCATGGCGCGGGCCCTGCGGGCACTGCTCGATACGTACGACGTGTGCGTGATTTCCGGCGGCCAATTCGGACAGTTCGAAAGCCAACTCCTGGAAGGACTAGACGGCACCCCCGCAGAGCTTGCGCGTCTCCACCTCATGCCCACCTGCGGAACCCGCTACCTCGTTCACGAGGACGGAGCGTGGCGCGATGTGTACGTCCGTAACCTCACCGCGGAAGAACGTCGGGATGCCGCTCTGGCCCTGGAAGAAGAAGCACGGCGGCTCGGGCTGTGGGAAAGTAGCACCTGGGGCGAGATCCTGGAAGACCGCGGATCCCAGGTGACCTTTTCCGCGCTCGGGCAAAGCGCCCCGCTGGAAGCGAAACGCGCCTGGGATCCGAGCGGGGAAAAGAAAAACGCGCTGCGAGAAGCTGTCGCAGCGCGTCTGCCGCACCTGGAGGTGCGCTCGGGCGGTTCAACGTCCGTGGATATTACCCGCAAGGGCGTGGATAAAGCCTACGGAATTGCGGAATTATCCAAGCAAACCGGTATCCCCATCGCCCACATGCTCTTCGTGGGGGACCGCCTCGACCCCGCCGGAAACGACTACCCCGTTACCCGGCTCGGCATCGATACCCACGCGGTGCGGGACTGGACCGATACTGCCGACTTCATTGAGGAACTGGTGGGGCTGGCCTAGACCGTTGCGTGTGTGGCCTAGGCGAGCGGGCATAACGCAGTGGGCTTAGGCAACTTGGCTTAGGCAACTTGGCTTAGGCGAGGGAACTGAGCTGGGCCGGAACGAAGGAACCCCAGCCCTGCTGCCGCAGGGCCGCGCGTAATTCCTCCATGGCCGCATCCAATTCGGTGCCGGGAACATCCTTGCGTGCCGATGCGAAACTGGTGACGTTTTCCGAATCAGCCGGAATAACATGCAGGTGTGTATGAGGTACCCCGAGTCCGGCGATGACGAGCATCGCCCGCTCCACGCCGAAAGCCGCGATCTGGGCCTTGCCAATACGCTTAGCCACGATGAAGAGATGCGCGGCTGTATCGTCGTCAAGATCGGTGAAACGGTCAATTTCCGCGCGCGGAACAACTAGCACATGGCCGCGGGCGTGCGGCTCAAGAGTTGCGAAAGCAACGCAGACGTCGTCGGCCCAAACAAAACGACCCGGAATCTCGCCGGCAATAATTTTTGAAAAGACACTCATGGTGCCAGTCTAGTCACCGCTGTGGACGACCTGAGATTTGTCGGAGGAGAGAGCTACAATTGACCGAAGTCGACCGTCGAAAAGGAGTACCCTTGAGCGCTGAGGATATGACCCAGTTCCGCTACACCGCAGAACTGGCTAATGAGATCGAAGCCCACTGGCAGGAACGCTGGGAAGAGGAAGGTGCCTTCTACGCCGCGAACCCGGTTGGGGATCTCGCGGGGGATACCTCGGCGCCGAAGTTCTTCATCCAGGACATGTTCCCCTATCCGTCCGGGCGCGGCCTGCACGTGGGCCATCCGCTCGGCTATATTGCCACGGATACCGTGGCCCGCTACCACCGCATGAAGGGTGAGAACGTCCTCTACACCATGGGCTATGACGCCTTCGGACTTCCCGCCGAACAGTTCGCGGTGCAAAATGGCAAGCACCCGGCTATCACCACCGCGGAAAATATTGCCAATATGGCAGCTCAGCTGCATCGCCTCGGGCTTTCCCACGATTCACGGCGGGTTTTCTCCACCACAGATATTGATTACGTGAAGTGGACCCAATGGATTTTCACCAAGGTGTTTAATTCCTGGTTTGACCCGGATTACCCGCGCCGGGACGGGCGTGGCAACGGAGCGGCCCGGCCCATTGCGGAACTCGAAGCGAAATTCGCCAGTGGGGAAAAGGCCACGCCGGATGGTCGGCCCTGGGAGGCGCTCTCCAGGAAAGAAAAAGCGGATGCGCTCAGCGAGTACCGCCTGGTTTATATCAAGGAAGCCCCGGTTAATTGGTGTCCGGGGCTGGGAACGGTGCTTGCCAATGAGGAAGTCACCGCGGAAGGCCGGTCCGAACGCGGTAACTTCCCGGTGTTCCGGCGCAATCTTGCCCAGTGGATGATGCGGATTACCGCCTATGCGGACCGCCTGGTGAGTGACCTGGACACCATTGACTGGCCGGATAAAGTGCGGGCCATGCAGCAGAACTGGATCGGGCGCTCCCACGGCGCCACGGTTCGTTTTGAGCTTTCTGACGGCTCCGGGCGGGTCCTGGATGTTTATACCACCCGCCCCGATACTCTCTTCGGGGCCAGCTTCATGGCCGTTGCTCCCGAACATGAGGCCTTGGGCGGAAGTGAAGCGGGTACGGATACGGATGCGCAGGCACTCCGGGTTCCCGATAGCTGGCCGGAAGGCACCCGCGCAGAATGGACTGGCGGATACGCCACTCCGCGCGCAGCGGTTGCGGCCTACCGGGCGCGCGCCGCCGCGAAATCGGATATGGAACGCACCTCGGATACTCACGAAAAGACCGGCGTTTTCTCCGGGCTCTTCGGGATTAATCCGGTCAACGGCGCCAAGGTTCCGGTTTTCGTGGCGGATTATGTGCTGGTCGGTTACGGAACCGGTGCCATTATGGCGGTTCCTGCCCATGATGATCGCGACTGGGCTTTCGCGCGCGAATACAATCTGGACGTTATCCGCACCATCGGCCCGGCGGAGGATCCGTACGGCCCGGACCTGGAAGAGGGTGCCTACACCGGGGATGGCATCCTCGTTGATTCCGCCAATGAGGAAATCTCCCTCAACGGCATGACGAAATCCGAATCCATGGCCGCTATTATCGCCTGGCTGGAAGAACGCGGTGCCGGAACCGCCACCGTCACCTACCGCCTGCACGATTGGCTTTTCTCCCGCCAGCGCTACTGGGGTGAGCCCTTCCCGATTGTTTGGGATGAGGAGGGTATTGCGCACGCGCTACCCGAATCGATGCTCCCCTTGGAGCTGCCCGAAATGGAAGACTTCTCGCCGGCGTCTTACGATGCCGACGACGCAAATTCACTGCCCCAACCTCCGCTGGAACGCAACCCGGAATGGGTGAATGTGGAGCTTGACCTGGGTGATGGTCTCAAGAAGTACCGCCGCGAAACCAATACCATGCCGCAGTGGGCAGGTTCGTGCTGGTACGAATTGCGCTATGTGGATCCCACCAATTCGGATAGCTTCTGCGCCCCGGAAAACGAAGCCTACTGGATGGGCCCGCGTCCCGAGGCCGGTAACACTTCCGGAGGGGTGGATTTGTACGTGGGCGGCGTCGAACACGCGGTGCTCCACCTGCTCTACGCGCGTTTCTGGCACAAGGTCCTCTTTGACCTGGGTTATGTTTCCTCTTCGGAGCCTTTCCACAAGCTCTTCAACCAGGGCTACGTACAGGCATATGCCTATACCGATGCTCGCGGGGCCTACGTGCCGGCCGATGAGGTAGAAGAACGCGAAGAAAACGGCGAAACGGTCTTCTACTACCGGGGGGAGAAGGTCAACCGGGAATACGGGAAGATGGGCAAGTCCCTCAAGAACATCATCACACCTGATGATATGGCTGATCAGTACGGTGCGGATACGTTCCGCGTCTACGAAATGTCCATGGGTCCGCTTGATGTTTCCCGGCCCTGGGATACCCGCGCGGTGGTAGGTTCGCAGCGCTTCTTGCAGCGGCTGTGGCGCAATATCGTTGATGAGCGCACCGGCGAGGTGACGGTCAGTGACGCGGCTCCGGATACCGAAACCGCTAAGCTCCTGGCCCGCACCATCGCGGGAGTGGCTGATGATTACGATCATATGCGTATCAACACCGCGATCTCCAAGCTCATTGTTCTCAATAACCATCTCACCGGGCTGACGGCGGTACCGCGGGAAGCTGCCTGCGCTATCGTGGCCATGGTGGCACCGGTGGCCCCCCATATTGCCGAAGAACTCTGGGCACGTTTGGGTAATAGCGGCCTGGTCGCGCGCGCTGCGTTCCCGCAGGTTAGCGACGCAGCGCTGCTGGTGGATGACACCGTGACCTGCGTGGTGCAGGTGAAGGGTAAGGTCCGCGCCCGTCTGGAGGTACCCCAGGATATTTCCGATGCGGATCTGACCGCCCGGGCCCTGGCTGAAGAACGGGTGCAGGCCTTCCTGGAGGGCGAACCGCGCAAGATTATTGTGCGTGCTCCGGGACTCATCAATATCGTTCCCTAAAGCGGAACGCAGGCAAGTCTCAGGCTCTGCTGGGGTCCGAGCCTGAAATGCTCGTTCACGCCCGTGAAGTGGGCGCCAATCCAAGGGGAGGAACCCGCGGGAGTAAGGAGGAATATCGTGGCACGTATGCGAATCACAGCGCAGGACTTTGACGGTAACCCGGCGTGGCTTCTTAGCGCACCGGGCGGAGCCAGCGCCCTCGTAGCTGCACGCGGGGCCACCCTCCTCTCCTGGAGTCCCGACGGGGAGGTGTTTTCCGGATACCGTAACGGTGCCGAACTGGAGGAGGCAGATGGGGGGCGTGGGCTTATCGAAGCCCCCTGGGTGGGGCCTCTCGCCGGCGGGTGCTACACCTGGGATGGGCAGAGCTACCGCCTCGAAGCGGATACCACCGGGCGGTGCTTGCGGGTCCACAGCTGCGAATTCCGGCGGGAACGCTCCGCAGATGCGCTTATTTTGCGCGCGGAGCTTCCCGCGGTAGCGGGCTACCCGTGGCCCGTGGGAATCCAAGTGGTCTATGCGCTGGGGGATTCCAGCGCGGGAACCCATCATCTTTCCGTCAGTCTGGAAGTGACGAACCGGGGTGAGAGCTGCGCCCCGGTGGCGGTCGCGTGGAACGGCTACTTGCGTTTCCCGCAGCTCGCTTCCATTTCAAAAATGTCGACGACGGTTAGTGCGCGCACCAAGATCGCAGCCGATGCCCACGGAATCCCGGCTCCCGGCGATGCCGCGCTCACGGGGGTAAGCACCCCCGTGGAGTGGCCGGTACTCGGAGCTAGCCGTATCGACTCCACCTTCACCTCGCTGGTGCCCACCAGTGACGGAGTCGTGGCAACCGTGCTGACCGATCCAGCTCGCGAACGCGATATCATCCTCGCCCAGGAACCGAGCGAAGCACCCTATGTGCGGCTATGGACCGGGGATACTCTGGAACGCGGGGCCCGGGAAGCTCTCCTGGTTGCCCCGGCCTCTGCCTTGCCCAATGCTTTTAATCGTTCGGATCAAGTGGGGCGCGTGGCGCTAGCGCCGGGCCAGTCCCGCAGCCTCACCGTCACCATAAGCTATCCGGCTACCTCTGCTCCGTATGCCCGAAAGTAAGCGGAATCCGCGCTAGCGCCGCCGCCCGAAAATCGAATTAATAATTGAACGGCCGAGTGACCTTCCGGCACTGCGCACCACCGAATCAATTGCGGCATCGCGGCGCCGGGCCTGCCGTTGCGCCTCCTTCTCGGCATTCCGTTGGGCCTGCCGAGCCTGACGCTCCGCTTCCCGCTCCGCGGCCGCCAGTTTTTTCTCCGCCTCGCGGGCAGCTTTCTTCGCCGCGGCTTCCGCGGCCCGCCGCTGCTCTTCAGCTTCTTTAGCAGCCACCGCGGCAGCTTCTCGTTGCGCGCGCCGCGCGGCAACAGCGCGGGCAGCACCTTCGCTTGCGGTATCCCCGGCTATAGGAGCAGGCCGGGGTGTGGTGCCAAGAGCGGTGCTCAACGCGGCCGGTCCGGCTGGGCCCATGATAGAGCGCGGCGCCCAGAGCCGGGTAGGGGCCACGGCCGTAGGGGCGCCGTCGTCGCCCAAACCTGTAACCACAGCCTCGCCGGTGCCGAGCGCGGGTAGCACGGCCGCTATATCGAGGGGTGAGAAGGGGAAGGTTTTTGCTGTTTCCTTGAGAATCTTCACGTCCTTGGGCGTGTGGGCGCGCAGCGCGTGGTGAATGCGGGTGCCCAGCTGCGCGAGCACCGATTCGGGAATATCCTGCGGCGTTTGAGTCACGAAGAAAACGCCTACACCTTTCGAGCGGATGAGGCGCACCACGCGGGTAACCTCGTCCACGAAATTCCGGGAAGCGCCCGAGAACAGCAGATGCGCTTCGTCGAAGAAGAACACCAGGCGGGGCAGGGGAGTATCGCCCACTTCGGGAAGATCGGAAAAGAGCCGACTGAGTATCCACATGGTGAAAGTGGAGAAAAGTTCGGGCATATCGCGCACGTCGGGAAGTTCGAGGGCGGAGATAACACCGCGTTCGCCTTCGTGGGCGATGAGCTCGCTGGGGCTAAAGGACGGGCGCTGGAAGAACATGTCTCCGCCCTGCGCAGCCAGGGCTGATACCTCGCGCAGAATCACCCCGGCGGTGGCGGTCGATACCCCGCCAATACCGGATAGCTCCGCCTTC
Organism: Actinotignum sanguinis; assembly: GCF_030230305.1. Taxonomy (NCBI): domain Bacteria; kingdom Bacillati; phylum Actinomycetota; class Actinomycetes; order Actinomycetales; family Actinomycetaceae; genus Actinotignum; species Actinotignum sanguinis. The sequence goes on along the minus strand of NZ_JASPCQ010000002.1, from coordinate 90,281 downwards.
CCCGCCGTGGTCAAATAATGAAGTACCTCGCGCAGATCCTCCAGGGTGTACAAGTGCAGATTCTCTTTTTCCGCCCACGCGAAAACCAAGGCCAGCGCCGATTCCTGGGTGTCATTTAGTTTCAGGGCCCGGGCTAAGAGCAAAGCACCGAAATCTTCCACCGTGGAACGTAGCGGCACCCCGGTTGATTCGGTGAGGGAATACAGGTGGAGCGGGAACGAGGCACCGGACCAATCCTGCCCTAAAGCTCGGGTGCGGGCCGTGAGCTTATCGGAAGCCACGCCCGCTTCGCACAGGCCCGACAGATCTCCTTTAATATCGGTGAGGAAAACGGCCACTCCGGCCGCGCTCAGCTGTTCGGCCAGCAGCTGGAGAGTACGAGTTTTCCCGGTTCCGGTTGCTCCGCACACCAGGCCGTGCCGGTTGAAACTAGCGAAGGGCAGCCGCACCAGAACATCGGGGCGCGGATTCCCAGCCGGGTCCAGGTAGGCGCCCAGGGTGAGAGCCGGGCCCGATATCTGGTAGCTGCGGGCAACCTCGCTCGCGTAATCCTCACCGGTGCTTTCTGGCGATTGTTCCGGCGACGCCGCCGCCGGCTGCGCCGGTGAGCGCTTCTCTGCCGCGGTGGCGGTGGTTATGGTGTCCGCGCCGTCCGCGCCTTCCGCTCCTGCCGTGGCATCGGCGGCGGTGGCTACTGCCGGGGAGGCTGCGGCGGCAAGTGCGGCATCGAGGCGGGCCTGGGCGAGTTCGGCTTCGGCGCGGGCAGCTTTGGCAGCGGCTTCGGCCGCTTGGGCACGCAGGCGAGCAATATCGGCGTCGTTCATACCAATATTGTAGAGCGGGCAATGGCCGTGGCTATCCACAGCTCGGCAAACGTTAGCGTTATCCCCAGGCCAGTGGGGCTGCCAACGCTGGGTGTGCCTCGGTGTGCATGATAGCCCCATGAATGCTTCTCTGCCTCGCCCTGCCCCGCGCCTGAGTCTGCCCTTTAACGATCCTCTCAACGAAACCCGCGGGGATCCGGGTGCGGGTGCGCCGCCCGGCCAGAGCCCGGTACGGGATTTCGCCACGCTGGCCCTCGGTGCGGGCACCGGCGAGGATATCGCCGTGCTCACCACACCCGCGCAATCATCGCGGTGGCGGTGGTCACCCCGCGCGTTGGGCGCCTTTGCTATAGCTTTGCTGGGCGGGCTGCTCATTCTCGGGCTGCTGGTATGGCTCGGGCGCGGTGGTGGTCCCGTTTCCGCCAACCCCGCAGCGGTGCCACCGGGAAGCAGTGTGGCCAGTTCGGGTTCCAACACGGAAAATCCGGCTGTGGTATCTACCGATCCGCAGGCTTCGCCGGGCCCTTCGCACGGCCGGGTAATGGGTAGCACACCTGGGCCGGCTGGCCCTACCGCGGGAGAATCCGCTCCCGCAACCATCGTTGCCTATATTTCTGGTGAAGTGGCCACTCCGGGAGTGTATAGCGCTCCCGGTGGGGCACGTGTCAATGACCTCGTGGAATTAGCCGGTGGGCTCACCCCGAATGCGGATGGCGCCGCGATCAATCTTGCCGAACCGGTAGCGGATGGCTCCCATATTCATATTCCCGCTCCCGGTGAAGCACCGCGAGCACGCATCGGCTCTGGAGCTAGCACAAGCCCGGGTGGGAGCGGTGGTAGCGCAGGTGGGAATAGCGGTGGGGCGGGCGGCGGCGCGGCCGGTGGGGATAAAGCATCTGGGAAAGCCGGCTCGGGTGCCCTGATCAACCTTAATACCGCCTCAGCCAGCGACTTGGAGAGCCTCCCCGGGGTTGGCCCGGCTACCGCTCGGGATATCCTCACCTGGAGGGAAAACAACGGCCCCTTTACCGCTCCGGAAGATCTTCTTGAGGTCCCCGGTATTGGACCAGCTAAATTTAATAAGCTTTCCGCGCTGGTGACAGTATGATCCGCAAGCTCGATGTCCCGCGCAGTCGCAGTGCCAGGGGCAAGCGCAGCGATCTGTGCAAGCCTAGGGTGTTCGGCGATCCCCGCACTCGCAGAAGCCAGCGAAGTTCGCATTGCGCGCATGCGGGCCACGGTCAGGATATGCGCCTCCTTCCATCAGCCGCCGCGGCCCTGGGCGGGGCGTGGGCGGCGCTGAGCGGGTATGCGCACTTCGGATTCCTCGGTGCTGCCCTGTGCATCGTGGCAGCTTGGGCAGTAACCGGGTATGCCCGGGCGCATCCCGGCCGGCGCGGGAAAGCAAGCGGGGTGGTTTTGAGTATCCTCGCGGTGGCGTGCACGCTGGGTGCTACCAGTATCGCCGGGCTGCTCGCCCTCTCTGCCGCGCATATCCCGGCAGTCAGGGGAAGCGTGGAACTGGATGCCTATGTCATGACCCGCCCGGAACCCTCCACTATGCCGTGGGGAGAAGAAAAATGCACGGCGCTGCTGCGCCCCGCAAAGATCACCACCGCTGGCCCGAACGGGGTGCAGCTTGCCAGCGGCCCCCGCGCGCGAATCCGAGCGGAAGTTCCCTGCACAGCCCTGGCGGGTCAGCGCGTGTTTGGGCAGGGCCGACTCACCCCCGCGCACGGGCGGCGGGAAAGTGCCCGCTGGTCCGGGCCTGCCCTCCAAACACGCGGGAGTGGCGCGCTGAGCGCCGGCATCGTTCACCGCATCGATACCGCGCTTGCCACGCTGCTCTCCACCCGCCCTGAGCACGCCCGCGGCCTTATCCCCGGGGTCGCCCTCGGAGACGATAGCCGGGTATCCCCGGAACTGGAAGAAGCCATGCGCACAACGGCCCTTACCCATCTCATTGCGGTCTCCGGGGCTCATGTATCCCTTGTTCTCGGCATCATTATTATGGCGGTGGGCCGGGCCCGGCCCCTGCGTACCGCGTTAGCGGGAGTGGTGGGTTTAGGTGGACTGGTTATTCTGGTGGGACCCGCGCCCTCGGTTATCCGGGCGGCACTCATGGGCCTGGTGGTTCTCGCAGCAGTGGGAATGAACCGCCGAAGCCAAGCTATCAATGCCCTGAGCTGCGCGAGCATCACCGCTGCCCTCATTGATCCGTGGCTCGCAACCGGCTACGGTTTCCTGCTCTCCGCCAGTGCCACCCTCGGAATTATCTGCGGAGGATACCCGCTTACGGAACACCTCAGCAGGTTCTTCCCGGCCGCACTCGCCCGGGTCGTTGCCATTCCGCTGGTGGCCCAAATCTCCTGCCTACCCGTACTGCTCCTCTTCACCGAAGCTGGGTCGCTGTGGGCGGTTCCGGCTAATGCGCTTGTGGCACCCGTCGTCGCACCCCTCACTATTTTCGGACTTGTCGGGGCGCTCACCGCACCGCTGTTCCCGGTGCTCGCCGGCCTCGCCATCTCCTTTGCGCAACTGGCCACGTGGTGGATTGACCACGTAGCCCGCGCCCTTGCCTCCCTACCGGGATCGGGAATTCCCCTTGTCCTTGCCGGAATCGGTCATATATGTGCGGTCTTGGTGCTCCTGGTGATACCCCGCCTGAGCGCAATCCTGATTCTGGTGGCCGCCCTCGTGGCCCTCGGGCTATCACGAGGGCCGGGCGCTACCGTGATTCCCTCCAACTGGACGGCGGTGCAATGCGATGTGGGCCAGGGATCAGCTTTCCTCTACCGGGTGCGCGGATACACGATAATGATTGATGTTGGACCTCGCACTCCCGCCGCTGCTCGCTGCCTAAGCGATGCTCAGGTGAGTCATCTTGATCTCCTCATCCTCTCCCATTTTCACTCCGATCACGTGGAAGGGTTACGCGACGTTCTCAGCACCGCAACAATCAGCGCGGTATGGATATCTCCAAATTCCGCCCCGAAGCCCCAGTCCCGCACCGCACTCGACTTACTCGATTCCCATTCCATTCCGGTGAACGTGGTAGCCGCAGGAACAACCTTGCGGGTAGATGATGTTCCCATCGCCCGGATTCTTAGCCCGCATCCGGGTGCGCGTAGCATTCCCGAGGAAGCCAACGCGGATTCCCTCGTGATCCTCCTCGACGCTGATGGTGTGGACAGCCCGGGCCGGGCAGCTAACGCCGGCGCGAGCGGTGGCACTAGCCAGGCTGCTCAACGCATCGTGGTTCTCGGAGATGCGACTGCCCCGGCCCAAGAACGCCTCGTGGGGGCGGTCGGGCCGGTTGATATCGCCGTCGTCGCCCATCACGGAAGCGCGGACCAATCCGCGCGCCTCGCCCGTGAACTTGACCCCGCAATTGCCCTGATATCCGTGGGGGAGAATAGTTACGGGCATCCCTCCGCACGCGTCTATGAGCTTTATTCCGGTGCCCAGATTTATCCCACCCTCGCGTGCGGGGCAATCGCATGGGCGGAAGGGGACCTCGTTTCCGAATGCGAGGAGCCACCCACGCAGCCCACGCCACCCAAGCCACCCGCCGTGCAGCAGGTGGGTTATGACATGAGAGAATGGAGCTATGGCAGCCAAAGAACGCGCGGTCGGGTACGACGCTCTCCGCTTAGAACCGGTGATCCTCATCGTTGGCGCGGAACCGGTCCTTGCCGAGCGCGCCTGGGCCCGCCTCATCAGCCTTGCCCGCCAGGCGCACCCTGAGGTGCAGGTCGTGCGCGTGGACGCGGCAACCTATGAACGCGGGGCCCTCGCCCTGCACACCTCACCTTCACTTTTTGGTGACCATTGCATCGTCATCGTCACCGGCGCCGAACATATGAATGACGCGTTCCTCACGGAGATGCTCGCCTACCTACCGCAGCCCAATGCGGATATTCCCGTGATCATCCAGCACGGGGGAGGTACCCGCGGTAAAAAACTCCTTGACGCTATCGCGGCGGGTGGTTGGCAAGTAGCCCGGATCGAAAAAATCAAACGCGATGACGATAAGGCGCGCTTGGTGACAGCGGATGTGCGGGCCGCCGGGCGCAAAATCACGGACGGGGCGGTGCGGGCGCTCGTTGATGCACTCGGCCAGGACCTGCGCGAATTACTCAGTGCCACCTCCCAACTCCTCGCGGATGTGGAGGGGATGATCACCGAGGACCATATTCGGGATTTCTATGCCGGGCGCAATGAAGCAACACCCTTTGAGATCGCGGATGCTGCCTTGGCCGGGCGTACCGGCCAAGCTTTGGCACTGGCCCGCCACGCTTTCGCCACCCGGGTCAACCCGGTTCCCATCGTGGCGGCGCTCGCGGCGAAACTGCGCCAGCTCGCTATTGTCCAGGCGCCTGGCATCACCCAGCGAGAATTGAAAATGGCGCCCTGGCAGGCCCAACGGGCCCGCCGGGAAGCACGCGGGTGGAGCGATGCCGGACTCGGGCAAGCCATTCGAGCGGTGGCGCTCGCCGATGAACAGGTCAAGGGTGCCTCCCGCGACCCGCAGTTCGCTGTTGAACACGCGATTATCACCATCGGGCGCGCCCGGCGCACGCGGTAGCGACTAACCCGCACAGTCTCACGCTTGCCGGGGTGCTCAGGCCCCTTCGGGAAACGTGGAATAATAAGGAATGTCCCGCGGCGGCGCGACAATGGCGTATCTGGAGCGCCGCCCACGCAGACCGCAGCACGGTAGTGCTGTACTGAGGAGCACTTTATGCTTGTTGGAATACCACAAAGTACCCGCCCGGGTGACCCCCTGGTGGCGGGCACCCCCGATACCGTCGCCAAGCTCATCGCTTTGGGCTACGAGGTCGTGGTGGAAACGGGGGCGGGGGAGGCCTCGTCCTACCCCGATAGCCAATACGAAAGCGCGGGCGCACGCCTCGTTTCCGCGCAAGAAGCCTGGGCTGCGGATATTGTTTTAGCCACCGACGCCCCGGATGTGAGCTACCTTGACCGCATGAGCCGCGGCGCCACCCTCATTGCGCGTATGAACCCGGCCGGCTCGCCCGAGCTTATCGAGGAACTTTCGCGCCGTGAACTCACGGCCCTGGCGCTTGACGCAATTCCGCGTATTTCGCGCGCTCAGTCCATGGATGTACGTTCCTCGATGGCCAATATTTCCGGCTACCGTGCCGTTATCGAAGCAGCCTCCCACTTCGGGCGGCTTTTCACCGGGCAGGTTACCGCCGCCGGTAAGGTTCCCCCGGCCACCGTCTACGTTATTGGAGCGGGAGTTGCTGGGCTTGCGGCGGTTGGCACCGCCAATTCCATGGGTGCGATCGTCAAGGCAACGGACGTGCGTGCCGATGTTGCCGAACAGGTTCAGTCCATGGGTGCCGAATTCGTGGAGATCCCGGTACGCCAGGAATCCGCGGACGGTTACGCCCGTGAAATGACCGCGGATCAGGCCAACGCAGCCGGGGTGGTCTACGCCCGGGAAGCAGCCGCGGCGGATATTGTTATTACGACGGCGCTCATCCCCGGCAAGCCGGCCCCGCAACTATTGGACTCTGCGGCGGTAGCCGCCATGAAACCCGGCAGCGTCATCGTTGATTTGGCGGCGGCTAACGGCGGAAACGTGGCCGGTACTCGCCCGGGAGAAGTTGTCCACACCGAGAACGGCGTCACGATTATTGGCTACGAAGATCTTGCCCTACGCCTGCCCGGCCAAGCCTCGCAGCTTTTCGGGCAGAACCTCGTCAATTTCCTCAAACTCACCACCCCGGGTAAGGACGGCCAGCTGGTGCTGGATACCGAGGATGATATTGTGCGCGGTATTCTGGTCACCCTCGGGGGAGCGGTGGCCTGGCCGCCCCCGCCCATCAAGGTCTCGGCCGCGCCGGCTGCGCCTCCAGCGCCTCCCGCACCGCCGGCCGCCCCTGAACCGTCCCGCCCTAGCCCGTTGCGCTACCTGTGGGCCGGGCTGGCAGCGGCGGTAGCCCTGTGGATTCTCTTCACGGCCCCGCCGAGCATGACTTCGCATTTCATCGTCTTCATGCTGGCCTGCGTGGTGGGCTTCTACGTCATCACCTCGGTGACGCACGCGCTGCATACACCGCTCATGTCCGTAACGAACGCGATTTCCGGAATCATCGTGGTGGGGGCAATCCTCCAGCTCAGTTCGGGACATCTAGCCGTGACCATCCTTGCCGCTATTGCACTCACCCTCGCTTCCATCAATATTTTCGGTGGATTCTTGGTGACTGCGCGCATGCTGTCTATGTTTAAGAGGAGCTAAGCCGTGCTCACTACTATTAACGACGTCCTTGCCCTTGCCACCCCGAACTTGGGTGGTCTCAAGGTTGCTTTCAGCGTGCAAACTGTCGCCTACCTGGTGGCGGCCCTGCTCTTCATTCTCGCTCTGGCCGGGCTTTCCAAACAGGAAACCGCCGCGAAAGGTAATATTCTGGGCGCCATTGGAATGGTGTTGGCCCTGGTCGCCACCATTATCGTGGTTCTCGCTTTCCCCACGGAGGCTTCTTCCACTGTTGTTGTGCTGGTGCTCGTGCTCGCCCTCGTGGTGGGCGGCGGCATCGGGATTTGGAGGGCCCGCACCGTGGAAATGACGGGCATGCCCGAACTCATCGCTCTGCTTCATTCTTTCGTGGGCGCGGCAGCGGTGCTGGTGGGCTACAACTCTTTCCTCCAGCAACCCGGGGAAGATTTCTCCCCCACAAATGCCTTCCATATGGGCGAAGTGGGCTTGGCTGTGTTCATCGGCGCGATCACCTTCACCGGATCGGTATGCGCCTACCTGAAACTCGCGGGGAAGATTCCCGGCAAGCCGCTGGTGCTCCCGGCCCGTAATCTTCTCAATTTGCTGGCGATCCTGGCGTGCCTGGGGCTTATTATCTGGTTCGCCTGGACCCGCGGGGTAGGGGCCGGCCTCATTCCCCTCATCCTCATCACGATTATTGCGCTGCTGCTCGGGGCACATATGGTGCTCGCGATCGGCGGTGGTGATATGCCCGTCGTCGTATCAATGCTCAATTCCTACTCGGGCTGGGCGGCAGCGATGGCTGGCTTCACCCTCGGCAATGACCTCCTCATCATCACCGGAGCGCTGGTGGGGTCCTCGGGCGCGTATCTCTCCTACATCATGTGCAAGGCCATGAACCGTTCTTTCATTTCGGTGATCCTGGGCGGTTTTGGGTCCGACGGCGCAGTTACCGGAGAGGCGCGTGACTATGGCAGCCACACGGAAACCACCGCGGCGGAGGTGGCCCAAGAGCTCGCGGACGCCAGCTCGGTGATTATTGCTCCCGGTTACGGTATGGCCGTGGCCCAAGCCCAATATCCGGTGGCGGAGCTGACGAAGAAGCTGCGCGAGAACGGAACCGAGGTACGTTTCGCTATCCATCCGGTAGCAGGGCGCCTGCCCGGGCATATGAACGTGCTGCTGGCCGAAGCGAAAGTCCCCTATGACATCGTGGAGGAAATGGACGATATCAACGATTCCTTCGCGGATACCGATGTCGTGCTGGTTATCGGGGCGAATGACACGGTCAATCCTTCGGCTTCCGAGCCCGGTTCGCCTATCGCGGGTATGCCGGTGCTGCATGTCTGGGATGCCAAGAAGGTGATCGTATTCAAGCGGTCCATGGGCAATGCCGGCTATGCCGGGGTGCAAAACCCGCTGTTCTTTAATGAGAATACCGATATGCTGCTCGGCGATGCCAAGGCATCCGTGGATGCCATCAATGCGGCTTTCCCCGGTTAAGGTAGCCTCGCTCCCGCGCCCTAGCCCGGGCGTGGCCGGGGCAAGCTGAGCAACTATAACCGCTTAGGGAATCCCTCAGTTAGCGCAGGTGGCCGGAACACCTTTCAGGTTCCGGCCACCTGCGCTACGTGTATATCTAGCGACTCTTATAGATAAGTTTCTTTCAGGATTCTGACTTCAATTCGATTGTTGGATAGAAATATAACAAACCGTGATATGCGCTAAATGAAGTGTTGCAAAAGTGTAATAGGAAATTGATTTACGGTGAGTGTGACTCGTGTTACGGTGAAATCGTACCTGTAATAAGCGTCACAGGTATTCACATCTATGAAGGAATTGCTATGTCTATCAAAAGTTTCGCCGTACTTCCTGTTACTCTCGCTTTTGCCTGCGGCGGGTCTCTCCCGGCAGTTGTTGCTGGTGACGAGGTGCCGCAAGGGTCTCATGTTAATATGTCGATACCTACCAGTGAGGATGACGCTCTCGCGCAAGACTTGGCAAAGGTGCTTATTGAAGCGGAAAGCGTGCCACCAGATGGTCAGCTTCGAACAACGGGATCTTTGCGGTGGAAGGTGACGAAAGAGTCGTCGCAAGAACTCTCCCTCATGGGTAGGGAGCAGGGCTACGCTCCTCAGTTCCGAGTGACCGCAGGTTGGTATCTATACCTTTATCTCAACACGGACGAACATAAGCGGATTGGAATGGCTGTCGGTGGAGTGCTTGGAAATGCCATATGCGGTTCGTTGGGAGTTACGGGGGTTGGTGGCCTTGCCTGTGTAACCGTCTTGGCAACGTTTTCACGTTACCTTATGGAAAAAGGCGCACCTGGGCCGAATCAATGTGGAGAGCTTAGGTTGTTGTGGGGAGCGTTCACCCCGGTAGGTTATAAAATAATCAATCGTCCGTGCAATGAGATTTAAGGAGGGGGTATGCGTTCGAAGAGGTACTTCTATTTCTCGCAACTGGCACTTGGTGTCGTGTTGAGCTGCTTTGTACTGAATGTACTGAAGAGGCGTTCTTGGTATGACTACGCTCTTATCCCCGGCCTTGTCACTCTTGCGTTATTCGGCCTTGCTCTGTGGCACCGGCATCGTGAAAACGAAGTACGCGCTACACTGCGCCGTTTGGAAGCGGAACGCAAGCACGAGGAAGAAGAATGAGGGGAACTCGGGTTGCTGGGTGAGTGTCCATCTCGGTAGTTTATAAAAACATCAATCGTCCGTGCAATGAGATTTAAGGAGGAGGTATGCGCTCGAAGAGATATTTCATATGGGCAAGTTCGTGGCTCGGTGCAACGTTGGGTATCGTGATAATGGCTCTAGTGAGGGATAACCCGTGGTACGACTACGCTCTTATCCCCGGCCTTGTCACTCTTGCGTTATTCGGCCTTGCGCTGTGGCACCGGCATCGTGAAAACGAAGTACGCGCTACACTGCGCCGTTTGGAAGCGGAACGCCGCAGTTTGGAAGCGGACCGCGAGGGCGAGCACGAAGGAGAAGAATGAGAAAATTCGTGAGCGATATGAAAAGCGGCTGGAACGCCTAGGTTCCAGCCGCTTTTTCTAATTTCCTCTAAGTATCAGCGCGGTAGATATAAGAGATACAACCGCGCCGGAGGTCCGGCCTGCATGGCCGGGGCACAGCCTACTTGGCCAGTGCGTTCACGCGCTTAGCAAGCTTCGACTTGCGGTTCGCCGCTTGGTTGCGGTGAATAACACCCTTGGACACAGCCTTGTCCAGCTTGCGGGAGGCCGCGGCCAGGAGGGTTTCCGCTTCTTCGGCATTGCCGGCTTCCACGGCAAGGCGAGTCTTACGGATGTAGGTCTTCAGTTCCGACTTAACGGCCTGGTTGCGAAGGCGACGCTTCTCGTTCGTCAGAACGCGCTTCTTCTGCTGCTTGATATTAGCCAATGAAATATCTCTTTCGGTCAATCGCTAGGCGATAGATGAATATGGTCGGAGAGGGAAGCGTTCCTCGTAGGACTGCGGGCGTGGGGCACCCGTGGTTGTTACGAAAGAACAAGGACTTGCCACCCGACCGGTGAAAGTCCATCTCCAAACACTACCAGAATCAGGCGGTTTCGCGCGAGGTCCCGGTGTGAAACCCCTCTCCCGCGCGCTTGTCCAGTAGCGTGTTCAGGAACGTGGTGACAGCGGGAAGATTCGCGATGCGGCGCAGAATGACCGTGGCACCTGACGTCGTCGTCACAAGAAGGGAACCGGAGGTGCCGGTACCCGTAGGTTGCGCCTCCACCCGTGCCACCGCGGCGAGCGGAAGATCGTGCCCGAGCTTCGTGAATACCCCGCGCCGAGTGATAATCCGGCGGTTGGTAATACTCACGGTGCTCATATACCACTGCAGCCACGGCCACCCGGCTATCGCAATAAGCGTGAGAACCCCGGCCGCCACCACCAGCCACCCGGCCAGCGGCTGCCAACTACCTGGCAGCGCGACCACCCCGAGCACCGCGAGGAACACCACCGCCGCGGCACCGAGCGCCCGCGGCAACAAATGCCGGGCATCGGGGTGCATATGGACAAGGAGTTCTTCGCCGGTTCCGAGTAGTTTTTGCGACAGAGGCATACTGACCATCGTGCCACAAAGAAAACGCGGGCGTGCGAGGCGGCCGATAGCGCGTGGGGGATGCGACGCTGCGCGATACGGTACGACGCCGCGCCTAGCTGCCCGCGCCGTGCCTGCCTCAGCTATCCAAGCCGTAGCCGCGGGCGGTGAGCTCCAAGCACGCCAGTGATTCTTCATGCGAGGTGGCCTGCACCGAAATCATGAGCTCATCGGCCTGGGCATCCCGGGCGAACGTGCGCAGATACTCGCCCACCTCGGTCGCATTACCCACCGCGGTGTAGCGGAGCATATCGAGGATCTGGCGGCCCTGCGCGCTGTCCAGCACCGCAGCAAGATCCGCATCGGAAATATCGCGGCCGGGCGCCCCGCGCAACAGCATATTGCGAACCCGAGCCCGCTTGACCCGCTCAAATTCCCGCGCGGCAGCCTCCGACGTTTCCGCCGCGGTCACATTTACCGCCGCAATGACATAGGGGTGGGCAAGGGCTTCGGAGGGCTGGAAATTCTCCCGGTAGTGGGCGATAGCCTCGTGGAGCAGGCGCGGAGCGAAATGAGAAGCAAAAGAATAGGGTAGGCCCAGCTGCGCGGCCAGATCCGCCCCGAAAAGCGAAGAACCCAGAATAATGAGGGGGACGTGGGTGCCCTGGCCCGGATAGGCCGCCACGCCCGGTACCCGGGAAGTATCCCCGAGGAACCCCTGGAGTTCCATCACATCACGGGGGAAGTTCTCATAGGCGCTAGCATCGCGGCGCAGCGCGTAGAGGGTGCGGCTATCGGTGCCCGGTGCCCGCCCGAGCCCCAGATCGATACGGTTCGGGTACATCTCCGCAAGGGTCCCGAATTGTTCAGCAACGACGAGCGGAGAATGATTGGGGAGCATGACACCGCCCGCACCCAGCCGAATCCGTGCGGTGTGGGAGGCGACGTAGCCGATGATAATCGCGGGGGAGGAGGAGATCACCGTGGGCATATTGTGATGCTCGGTGTACCACACCCGGGTGTATCCCAAAGCCTCGGCGCGCTGGGCGAGGTCCACACAGCGGTGCAGGGCCGCGGCGGGGGCTTCGCCGTCGTACCGCGTAGCGAAATCTAACACTGACAAAGGAACATTCATGGCAACTCCCGTGACCGATATATCCATATCCATTATGGTCCAAGGACTATACTTGAGCAGAGTTTATTGTGAAGGAGAGACGTGCCTATTTCTTCCGCTGAGGAATCGCGCGCCATTATTCCGGGCGCCACACCGCCCGAGCGTATCCGCAACTTTTGTATCATCGCGCATATTGACCACGGAAAATCCACGCTAGCTGACCGGATGCTCCAGCTCACCGGCATCGTGGAACAGCGCGAGATGCGCGATCAGTACCTGGACCGGATGGATATTGAGCGCGAACGCGGCATCACCATCAAATCGCAGGCCGTGCGGTTGCCGTGGTCGGTGGAGGGGAAAGCTTACGCCCTCAATATGATCGATACCCCCGGCCACGTGGACTTCTCCTATGAAGTGAACCGTTCGCTGGCGGCCTGCGAAGGCGCGGTGCTGCTCGTGGATGCCACCCAGGGGATTGAGGCGCAAACTTTGGCCAATCTCTATATGGCCATGGAAAACGACCTCACGATTATTCCCGTCCTCAATAAAATTGATTTGCCTTCCGCGCAGCCGGAAAAAATCGCGGAAGAAGTGGCGTCCCTGCTCGGTGTGGAACCGGAGGAATGCCTAGCCGTTTCCGGGAAAACGGGGGCGGGCGTGCCGGAACTGCTGGACCGGATCGTCGCGGAGATTCCCGCGCCCTCCGGGCGCCCGGAGGGGCCGGCTCGCGCCATGATTTTCGATTCTGTTTACGATATTTATCGCGGGGTCGTCACCTATGTGCGTGTGGTTGATGGTGAGCTAACTACCCGCTCGAAGGTGCGGACCATGGCTACCCGCACCGAACATGAACTCCTGGAACTGGGCGTGATCTCCCCGGAACCCACCCCCACCACCGCGCTGGGTGCCGGGGAAGTGGGGTACCTCATCACCGGGGTGAAGGATGTGCGCCAAACCCGCGTGGGAGATACCGTGACCGGCGCGCGGGAGAGTGCCACCGAAGCCCTGCCCGGCTATCTCGATCCGAAACCGATGGTGTATTCCGGGATCTATCCTATGGACGGCTCTGATTTCCCGAATCTGCGCGAAGCCCTGGAAAAGCTCAAGCTCAATGATGCCTCGTTGGTGTATGAACCGGAAAGCTCAGTGGCCCTCGGTTTCGGTTTCCGCTGCGGCTTCCTGGGATTGCTCCACTTGGAGATTATCCGCGAACGCCTCGAGCGGGAATTCGACCTCGATATTATTGCCACCGCGCCCTCGGTGATCTACCGGGTCATCACAGACGCCGGTGAAGAACTCACCGTCACCAACCCCTCGGAATTCCCGGAAGGGAAAATTCGGGAGATTTACGAGCCGACCGTGCGCGCCACGATCCTGGCTCCTTCCGATTACGTAGGCTCCATTATGGAGCTGTGCCAGGAACGGCGCGGGGCGCTGCAGGGCATGGATTACCTTACGGCCGAACGGGTGGAGATCCACTACGTGCTGCCGCTAGCGGAGATCGTGACCGATTTCTTTGATCAGCTCAAGTCACGCACGAAGGGCTACGCCTCCCTCGATTACGATATTGCCGGCGAACAGCCCTCTGATCTAGTCAAGGTCGATGTGCTCCTCAACCACGAACAGGTGGATGCTTTCTCCGCTATCGTCCACAAAGACAAGGCATATTCCTACGGCAATGAGATGACGAAGAAACTCAAAACCCTCATTCCGCGCCAGCAATTCGAAATCCCGGTGCAGGCCGCGGTGGGTTCGCGCATTATCGCCCGCGAAACTATTAAGGCCCTGCGTAAGGACGTGCTGTCCAAGTGCTACGGCGGCGACGTCTCCCGTAAACGCAAGCTGTTGGAAAAGCAGAAGGAAGGCAAGAAGCGCATGAAGTCCATCGGGCGCGTGGACGTGCCCCAAGAAGCTTTCGTGGCAGCTCTCACCTCCGAAGCACCCACGGGGAAGTAAGCATGGCCGAGTCTCCCGCACCAGATCGCTCCCAATGGCGCATCCGCTCCTTCTCCCTGCGCGGTTCCCGCCTGGGTGCGCGCCACGAAGAAACGGTGGCCCGCCACCCCGAGCTTTTCGTGCCGCTGGCACCCGGCCCCCAGGCCACCACGGTTGCCCTCGATGCGCGCTGTGACCTCACGGAAGTTTTTGGCCGCGCGGCCCCGCTCGCCGTGGAAATCGGTCCGGGTTCGGGCGAACACGGGGTCTCCTTCGCGCAGCGCCACCCCGAATATAATGTGCTGCTCGTCGAAGCGTGGGCTCCCGGCGCGGCGCGCTGCGTGGCCAGTATTCTGCGTGCGGGCGTAACGAACGTGCGGGTGCTGGAGGCCGACGCCGCCCAGGCGCTCCCCGTCCTCTTTGGCCTGGAATGCGCGGGCCTGGTGCGCGGGGAGGATGTGACCACGTGCGGGCCGGAGCGCAGCGCCACCCATCCGAATGCTGCCAATCCGCGCGTCGAGCAGGTGTGGACATTCTTCCCCGATCCCTGGCGCAAAGCCCGCCACCACAAGCGCCGCCTGGTGGCCGCGCCTTTTGCCACGGTGGTGGCCGGGATGCTCCGGGAAGGAGGCGCGTGGCGGCTGGCCACGGATTGGGATAATTACGCCTGGCAGATGCGCGACGTCGTCGAAGCATCCCCGTACTTCACGAATCCGCATGCCGGTGAACGCCCGAACCCCGCGGATCCCACCCCGGAGCGCGGCGGTTTCGCACCGCGGTGGGAAGAACGGGTTTTGACTCGTTTTGAGGAACGCGGCATTGCGGCCGGGCGCACCATCCACGATATTCTCGCGGTGCGAGCCTAGTCTCCGATGGCTTCCCTTCCGCACGGTGAGCCGGCTCCGGCTTCCGGCATCCTCCCGAACCCGGATGTGAGCGCCGGTTTCTCCGCTTACGTCCACATTCCTTTCTGCACGGTGCGCTGCGGGTACTGCGATTTCAATACCTACACCAAGCCGAGCTTCGGGCCGGGGGCGGGCCGCGATGATTTCCCGGCGTCCCTCGCCCGTGAAATAGCGCTCTCGCGCGCGGTTCTCGACACCGGCACCAATCGCGCCGCGCTGCGCACCGTATTCTTCGGGGGCGGCACGCCCACCCTGTTGGACGCCCGGCAGCTCGTCTCGGTGCTCGCGGATCTCGCAAGCGCTTTCGGCCTGGCTGAGGGTGCCGAAATCACCACGGAATGCAATCCGGAATCCGTGGACCGCGCGGCCCTCGCGACCCTGCGCGCCGGCGGTTTCACCCGCATCTCTTTCGGGATGCAATCAGCCGTACCCGAGGTGCTGCGCACCCTCGACCGCCAGCACAGCCCCGGGCAGGTAGAACGCGTATGCGCGTGGGCGCGCGAGTTGGGCCTGGAGTATTCCCTCGACCTCATTTACGGTGCGCCCGGGGAAACAATGGGGCAGTGGCGCACCTCCCTGGCCGCGGCTCTTGCCCTCGAACCGGCGCATATCAGTGCCTACGGACTCATGGTGGAACCGGGAACCAAAATGGGCATGCAGGCCCGCCGCGGCCTCATTAGCCTCCCCGATCCGGATGAGCTCGCCGATAAATACGAGGTCGCGGACGATATTCTCAGCGCGGCCGGCTACCGCTGGTACGAAATTTCCAATTGGGCCCGCCCCGGTCACGAATGCCGGCACAATTGCTATTACTGGGAGAACGCGAATTGGTGGGGTTACGGCCCCGGCGCGCACTCGCATATTAACGGGGTACGGTTTTGGAACGTCAAACACCCGCGCGCGTACGCGGATCGCGTCTGGGCTCGCGGGATTGGAAACGACGACGGCGCCGCCGCGCCACGCGCGGCGGGCGAGGTAGCCATGAGCCACTCGGCGATTAGCTCGCCGGCCCTGGAGCGGGAAATTCTCAGTCCGGCTGAACAACGCGAAGAAAAAATCATGCTCGGTATTCGGATGAGCCGGGGAATTGATATTCCGCGGGGCGTGGATGCCGCGGTGGTGGCGGGTCTGGTTCGCGATGGTTTAGTAGAGGCAGAAATAGCGCGCTCCGGGCGCCTTGTTTTGACCCGGCGCGGGCGGCTCCTGGCTGATACCGTAACCCGGGCGCTCTGGTAGCGCAGTGGGTAGTTATGCGTGGCGGCGGCGAATCCGCAGCGAAGGCCGCTTGATCCCGAGCCGGTAGCGGCGCTTGGGCGCACGCCCGATGAGGAAGATCCCGAGCAGCATAATAATGGCGCCCAACCATTGCAGGGCGGAGAGCCGTTCTCCAACCAGTAGCGCGGAAAAAATAATGGCACTCAGGGGCTGAATCAAAATAAGGGTAGCGGCCACCGAGGGATTAACGAGGGGCATACTTGCCTGGCAGAACAACCATCCCAGTACCTGGCTGGAAAGCGCGATAAGAATCATCCATCCCCAGGAACTCGCTGAGAGTGCGAGGGTGAGAGGCCCGTGGGTGGCAATGAGCAGCGGGGTGGACACCACCGTGGTTACCAGGCAGACGATCGCCATGGCGGTGCCCTGATGGTGCGGAGAATTTGTGCGCCCGGTGAGGACCACGTAGACGGTATAGGTCAGGCCCGCGAGCGCGGAGAGGATAATGCCGCGTACCAGATCGGATCCGCCGGCGCCGTCGAGAATACCGGAAAGTAAGAAAATCCCGCCGAGGGAAAAAGGCGCGGCCACGAAAAACATCCACGGGACCCGGTTGCGGAAGAAAATCCAGGCGACCAACGGTACCGCGAGGGCCTGCACGTAATTGACCACCACAGCGGAAACCGAGGGGCCGGCTAGTAGTACCGACGGCGTCCACAAGGCCATATCCACCCCGAAGCACACCCCGCATACCGCGTAGAGCAGCAGGTCAGCGCGACGCATCGGCCCGTACTGGCGCCATTCATGGACCACCATGGGCAGTAGGGCAAGGAAAGCGAGACCGAAGCGGAAGAACACAATCGTGGTGGCGTTTTCTCCCGATAGCGTGATGAAGGGAGAGACAAGTCCCACGAGAACCGAAGCGACGGCGAGGGTGCCGCGCGGGGACGCAACAGCGATTTTGTCCACGACGGAGCGGCGCTGGGAGGCCACGTGATCACAACTCCTGATAGGGGTGAAGAAGAACCGAAACAACGAGGGCAGCGGCTCCGGCCGGGACCGGATAGGCGCACGCAGCAAGGATATACCCTGAGGGCCTAGGAATCGTAGCGCTACCGGGTGCGTCCTCGCGCTACCGGGTACGCCTTTCCCTACCGGGTGCCGGCAGCGGTCACGAAATCAATGAGTTCTTCCATGCGGCCCAGTAGCGCGGGCTCAATATCTTTATACGAATGCACGCAGCTAAGAATCCGGGCCCAGGCCCGGCCAATATCTTCCGCGGTTTCGTGCGGCCAGCCGAGCCGGCGCAGGGTACCCACTTTAATATCTTCCCCGCGCGGTACCTCCGGCCAGGCGCGCAAGCCCACGGCGGCAGGTTTAATCGCTTGCCACACGTCGATATAGGGATGGCCGAGCACGAGCACGCCCGGGCCGGCCACCCGCGCCGCAATCCGAGATTCTTTGGAACCGGGCACCAGGTGATCTACCAGTGCACCCAGGCGATGCTCATTATCGGGAGCAGTTTCCCGCACTACGGACTCCAGATTATCCACCCCGAGTAATTCTTCGACCACCACCCCTTCGAGAGCCAGATCTTCACCCCAGATCTTGGCCACCAGTTCGGCGTCGTGCTTGCCTTCTACCCAGATACGCGAGGCGCGTGCTACGCGCGCCCGCGCCGTGACGTGAAAAGATCCGGACGCGGTTAGGAGCCGGCCGCGCGGGGCCTCCACTTTCGGGGTGGTGATTTCTACCGGCTCACCCTCGATCCAATAACCTTTGCCCAGCGGGAAGGAACGGCGCACCCCGCCGCGGCCCTCCACTTCCATCTGCCAGCGGCCGGCTACTTTCCCTACCGAAAGCACCTCGCCCACGAAGCCGGAGGCCACATCCTCGATGAGGAGGCCGGGGGCGGCCGGAACGGGGCGGGAGGGGCGGCGGTGGTCGTGCGGGTCGCGGGCGAGGACGTCGTCGCCGTAGCGATCAGGCATTCCGGTAGCAGAGAACATCACGCTCTAAGGGTATGCGCTCCCGGGCGTCCCCGCGTAGAATTAGCACTCGAAGGTATAGAGTGCTGAGCGGGGAGGAAGAACACAGGTGGCGGCAGAAGATCGGCGCGGGCGCGTTCTTGAGGCGATTGTGCGCGATTACGTCACCACCCGCGAACCGGTGGGATCCAAAGCTCTGGTAGAACGCTACGCGCTGGGAGTGTCCCCGGCTACCGTGCGTAATGATATGGCGGTCTTGGAAGAAGCCGGGCTGCTCACCCATCCGCATACCTCGGCCGGGCGCATCCCCACCGATGCCGGCTACCGCGCGTTCGTAGATTCCCTTACTACCGTCAAGCCGCTTTCGCGAGCGGAACGGCGCGCTATCAGTCAAATCCTTGATGCCGCGGTGGATCTTGATGATGTGCTGGATCGCGCCGCGCGATTGCTTTCCCACCTCACCCAGCAAGTCGCGGTCATCCAATACCCGGCGCTGGATAAAGCAGTGTTGCGCCACCTGGAACTCATTTGGCTCGGCGCTACCCGTATTCTCCTCGTGGTCATTACCAGCGCGGGGCGGGTAGAACAGCGCGTTATCGCGGTGCCTGCGCACCTGGAAGGTCTCGATGTGGACGCGGTGAGCCGGGAGGTAACTACCCGCTGTAACGGCCAGCCGTTGACCACCGCGGTTGCGGTACTCGCAGAGATCGCCGAACGCAGCGAACCGGAGGCTGCCGCAGCTCTGCGCGATATCGCGGCGGCGCTCACCACCGCGGTGCATACCGGTGCGGAGGATCGCCTCACCATGGCCGGCACCGCCAATCTTTCGCGCCATTCGGTGGATTTCCTGCACTCGATTTCTCCGGTGCTGGATGCCTTGGAAGAACAGGTGGTGCTCTTGCGGCTCCTCGCCGCAATGGAAACTGATGTGGCGGTGTCCATCGGGGCGGAAAACGATCATGAGAATCTGAGTGAAACCTCCGTGGTTTCCTCCAGTTACGAAGTCGCCGGGCACGAAGTTGCCCGAGTGGGCGTCGTCGGCCCTACTCGAATGGACTATCCCGGGAATATCGCGGCGGTACGTGCCGTTGCCCATTACCTATCCGGTATTCTGTCCGGGCAGTCCTAAGTACGGTGATACACGGTAGGGAGCACGGCGTTTGAACGGGCACTCCTCAGCTAGATAGCGCGCCGGCGCGGTCAGGGCGCAGAAAAGAACAAAGACGGGAGAAATGTGGCTGATTTTTACGAAACCCTCGGGGTGGAACGCGATGCGAGCCAGGAGCAAATCCGCAAAGCGTACCTGCGCCTCTCGCGCAAATTACACCCGGATCACGCCGGTCCGGAAGCCGCCGAACGTTATAAAGAAGTCAACGAAGCGTATACGGTGCTCTCCAACCCGGACTCGCGCCGGCAATACGACCTCGGCGGACTCGGCGGGGGAGCCGGGGCTGGCGGTTTTGGTTTCGATATGAACGATATCTTCTCCACCTTCTTCGGGGGAGCGGGTATGCGCGCGGGCGGTCCGGCCCCGCGCGGGGAACGCGGGCGTGATGCGCTGCTCGGTTTGAGCATCGAGCTCTCCGACGTGGTCTTCGGAGCCCAGCGCCAGGTCAGTGACTCCTTCTTCAGCGTGTGCCCTACATGTGCGGGTAGCGGCTGCGCGGCCGGTTCCCAACCGGTCACGTGCGGGGCCTGCCAAGGCCAGGGCATGGTTCAGCAAGTCACAAATTCCCTCTTCGGGCAAATGGTTACCCAGGTGCCCTGCCACACCTGCGAGGGCCACGGTACCGTCATCGCGGACCCCTGCCGCCCCTGCCACGGCACCGGGCGCATCCGCCAAGAAAAAACCCTCACCGTGGACATCCCGGCCGGAATCGAGAACGGAATGCGTATCCGCCTGCGCGGCCAGGGCGATGCCGGAACCTTCGGTGCCCCGGCCGGTGATATTTTTGTGGAAATCCGGGTAGCGGAACACCCTATTTTCCAGCGGGTGGGCGAAGAACTCCTCGGTGAAGTTCAGGTGCCCATGACCTTCGCGGCCCTGGGCGGAACCGTCACCATTCCGACCCTGGACGGGGACCGCGAGCTGGAGATTCCCGCCGGGACCTCATCCGGCGTGGTCCTCACCCTCAAAGGCTTGGGGGTTGCCCGTTTGCGTGGCAAGGGCCGCGGGGATATGCGTATCACCGTTGCGGTGACAACCCCAACAGACCTCGATGAACGCCAGCGCGAGCTCCTGCGCGAACTGGCCGAGCTGCGCGGGGAAAGCGTGCAGGATGCTCAGCTATCCGAGCAGGGCAAATCCTTCTTCGATAAATTGCGCGAAAGGTTGAGTTCGCTGTGACGCTCCCGCTTTTCTTCGCTGACTTCCCCGCCACCCGGCCCGGGGGCGGAGCCGGCGCATCCCTCCGGGTAGGCCAGGAACTCAGTCTCACCGGCGAGGAAGCTCGCCACGCCAACGTCATGCGGATCCGGGTAGGGGAGGAGGTTCTGCTTTCCGATGGGGAAGGCCGCCGTGCCCGGTGCACGGTGAGCGTCGTCGCCAAAAATGAGGTGCGCGCCCGCATCGAGGCCGTGACCGCGGAGCCGAAACCGGCCGGGCCCATCACCCTGGTGCAGGCCCTTGCCAAGGGCGGCCGCGATGAACAGGCGGTGGAAACCTGCACCGAATACGGGGTGTGGGATATCGTCCCGTGGGAAGCGGCCCGTTGCGTTGCGTCGTGGAAAAACAAGGAAGAAAAAGGCCGGGCTCGCTGGCAGGCCACCGCACGCGCGGCGGCGAAACAATCGCGGCGCAGCTATATTCCGCGTATCCGTTCATTAAGTACGACGGCGCAGCTGCCCCGGGCCCTCGCCGGGAGCACCGTGTTCATCTGCCATGAGGAAGCCGAGGTTACCCTGGCAGAAGCGGTAACCCGCGGAACGGTGAGCCTCGCGCACGTGGCCGGGCCCGTGGCCGTGATTATCGGCCCGGAAGGCGGGATTGCACCGGAGGAGATGGAGGCATTGCAGGCGGCGGGCGCTATCCCGGTGCTCCTGGGGGCGCATGTGCTGCGCAGCGCCTCCGCCGGGGCCTACGCACTGGCAAGTATCGCCACCGTGCGGGCGCTGGGCGCGCTACTATAGGACGTAATGACGCATACAGAACACAGCCAGCGCACCATTGTTGTGCCGGACCGAGTTTCCATGATTCAGCTGCTCGGGCATCGTGATGACGTCCTGCGGACCTTGGAAGAACGGCTCGCCCCCACCACTATTCACGTGCTTGGCCACCGGATCACCCTGACCGGCGCGGCGGCCGAGCTTGATTTTGCCGAATCGCTCCTCGGGGAATTAATCGACGTCGTTGCCGAAGGTGAAATCCTCACCCGTGACGCAGTGGCCCGCGCCGTTGATATTGCGCGCGCCGGCGTGGCGCATCCCACCACGCTGCTGCACACCGATATTTTATCCAAGCGCGGTAAAACTATCCGCCCGAAAAGCCTGGGCCAGAAGGCGTACGTGGACGCAATCGACACCCACGATATTACTTTCGGGATCGGTCCGGCCGGCACCGGGAAAACCTATCTCGCCATGGCCAAAGCGGTGGTGGCACTCAATGACGGGCAGGTCAAACGTATTATTCTGACGCGCCCGGCGGTGGAGGCCGGGGAATCCCTGGGATTTTTGCCCGGTTCCCTCACCGATAAAATCGATCCGTATCTGCGCCCGCTATACGATGCCATGTACGACATGCTCGATGCCGATTCCATTCCGAAACTCATGGCTGCCGGCACCATTGAGGTGGCGCCGCTGGCCTATATGCGCGGACGCACCCTCAATGATGCTTTCGTGATTTTGGACGAGGCGCAGAACACCACACCCGAACAAATGAAGATGTTTCTCACCCGGCTCGGCTTCAACTCTAAAATGGTGGTGACAGGCGATATCACCCAGGTTGATCTCGGGGCGAATAAAGTTTCCGGATTGCAGGTGGTGCGTCGGATTCTGCGTGATGTTCCGGGGATTCATTTCTCGGAGCTGAGTTCGGCGGACGTGGTGCGCCACCGCTTGGTTGCCGAAATCATCGACGCCTATGCCCGCTGGGATTCCCGGCAACGTTAGCGCGGGGCGGTAGCGGTAGTGTCACGGCGTGAATGGCGGCAGAGCTGTTTCGGGGAAAGCTAGGGAACGGTTGTCAGGAAAGACCACATGATTGAAGTAAATGACGAATCGAGTTTTAGTCCGGCTGCGGATCTGGAAGAGATCTCGGAGCTGGCCACGTATGTCCTCGATAAGATGCGGGTGCATCCCATGGCGGATCTATCTATCGTGCTCCTCGACGAGGATGCCATGGCGGATCTCCACGTGACGTGGATGGATCTGGAAGGCCCCACGGATGTCATGTCCTTCCCCATGGATGAGGTGCGCCCGGCACCACCGGGTGAAGAACCGCGCCCGGGAATGCTCGGTGATATCGCTGTATGCCCGCAGGTCGCCAGCCGCCAGGCTCACGCCATGGGGCACTCCACCGCGGAGGAGATTCTCCTCCTCGTCACCCACGGGATTCTGCATCTGCTCGGCTACGATCACGCAACCCCGGAAGAAAAAGACACCATGTTTGCTTTGCAACGCCAACTCCTCCTCGTGTTCCTCTCCGAACGCGGGGGAGGCGATCCGCGCCCCACGGAGGTGTAAGAAAGGATGGATCACTTACCTGTGGCAGCGGGAACGCTGCCCTCCGCTCCGTTTTATATTGCGGCCGGCCTGTGCCTGCTGCTCTCCCTGTGGTGCACCGTGGTGGGTGCTGCCCTCGGGCGGATGACCCGCACCGAAGCCGCGGAAATGTACGCGCATAAGGAACGCGGTTCGGCACGCGTGGTGGCCATTATGGCCCGCCGCCCGGCCGCCTCTATGGGCATCGCGGTGGTGCGGGCCCTCCTCATGGCCAGCTACGGAATCTGCTTCACTTTCGCCCTGGGAACGGATGTAGCTGCCTGGTGGCAGATCTTCCCCATTTTCTTCGGCGTGACGGTGCTGGTTCTCCTCGCGTTCGCCTTCTTCAACCCCCTGAGTTTCGGGGTGGAACGCCACCAGCGAGTGCTGCGCAAAGCCACCTGGTGGCTTTCCCCGCTCACCTGGTTGCTTTCGCTACTCATCCGGGAACGCGAATTCTCACCCGAAGAAGCCGAACAACGCCAAGAAGACCAGCTCGCGGTTATGGTGGAACGGGTGGCCGAATCCGAGGCCTTGGATGATGCCGAACGCGATATCCTGCAATCACTTTTCGATATGGGGAACACCCTGGTGCGCGAAGTCATGGTCCCGCGTACCGATATGATCGCGGTGGAGGCCGATGAAACCCTTGACCGCGCCATCTCCTTGTTCACCCGCTCCGGATTCTCGCGGGTGCCCGTGTACCGCGAATCCATTGATGATGTAATCGGGGTGCTCTACCTGAAGGACGTGATCCGGCGGGTGCACCGGCGCCACCAGCACGATGAGCTACGGGTGGCCGATCTGGTGCGCGAACCTGTGTTCGTTCCGGAAACTAAAATCATTGATACGCTCATGCGGGAAATGCAGGCCGACCAGGTTCATATTGCCCTCGTCGTGGATGAATACGGCGGTATCGCCGGCCTGGTCACCATCGAGGATCTTGTGGAAGAACTCGTGGGAGAAATCTCCGATGAACACGACCGGGCCCTCCCGGCCGTGGAAGAACTCGAGGCGGGTAGTTTCCGCATCCCGGCGCGTATGCCCATCGATGATCTAGGTGACCTCTTCGGAATCGAATTGGAGGACGACGACGTTGATACCGCCGGTGGGTTTTTCGCCAAAAGCATCGGGCGGGTTCCCATCCGCGGAGCAGAAACAACGGTGGCCGGAATCCACATGGTGGCCGACCGCTTCGAAGGGCGCCGGCGCCGGTTATCGACTATTATCGTTGCGCGCGAAGAAACCGATGATGAGGGTGAGGACTAGAAGACGATGACGGTGGAAAACACGGAATTTCGGGCCGGGTTCGCCTCGGTGGTGGGCCGCCCGAATGCCGGGAAATCAACCCTCACCAATGCGATGGTGGGCAAGAAGGTCGCGATTACCAGCGCCCGCCCGGAAACCACCCGGCGTATTATTCGCGCCATTGTGACTCGGGATGCCGGTCAGGTGATCCTGGTCGATACCCCCGGGATGCACCGCCCCCGCACCCTGCTGGGTGAACGCCTGGGTGATATGGTGCGCGATTCTATCGCCGATGTGGACACCATCGTTATGTGCCTACCCGCTAATGAAAAACTCGGGCCGGGCGATAAGTACCTCCTCGATTTGGCGGTGCGCGCGAAAGTACCCATGATCGCCGCGATTACTAAAACCGATCTGGTCAGCCGCGAAGCCCTTGCGGAGAAGATCGCGGCCGTGGCAGCTTTCCATGATTTTGTGGAGATCGTCCCGGTGAGTGCCGCCACGCTGGATCAGGTGGAAGTCCTCACCGAGCAGATTATTAAACAGCTCCCCGTTTCCCCGCCGCTATATCCGCTGGATGCGATTACCGATGAAACGGAAGAAACCCTCATCGCGGAGCTTATCCGCGAAGCGGGCCTGGAAAAAATGCGCGAGGAACTTCCGCATTCCCTCGCGGTCACCATCGACGAAATCATTGAGGACACCGCACCGAACGGTGGCCCGCTGGTGCGGGTGCATGCCTCTTTGCACGTGGAGCGCGATTCCCAAAAGGGGATTGTTATTGGGCGCGGGGGTGCGCGCCTGCGCCAGATTGGGCGCGATGCCCGCAAAGCCATTAAGGCGCTGCTCGGTACGCCGGTCTATCTTGATTTGCACGTGAAAGTTTCCAAAGACTGGCAACGTGACCCGAAAATGCTGGATCGACTCGGGTTCTGATACGTGCGTTTCACCGATCATCCCGATACCCCGCCCGCCGAGAATCCGCCGGCGGGGCGCACCCTGGTGCCAGCCAGCGGAATGGAAAGCGCCGCAGGCCCGGAACACAGCGCGCTCCGGGGCTGGCGGCGCTGGCTTCCCACCCATAAACGTTTCGTTACCTGGCTGATAGTGGTGCTCGCCGCCGGGCTGATCGGGAGTGCTTTCGGCCCGGGGTGGAATCCGCAACCCATGACCGCCGCGATCGCCCCGCAAACCGCGGATACCACAATTTCCACCGGGGTTCCCACCGCGCGGCTGGGAACGTACGAGGTGGCGAGTAGCACGGTCACCATCACCTTGCGGGATGGCACCCTCATTCCGGCTGTTGTTAAACGCCCGGTAGGCGCGGGCCCGGTGGTGCCAGGCATGCTTTTTATTCACGGTACCGGCACTTCTTCCGCGCGTGATTTCGGGCGGGAAACCGAAGCTATTGCTTCTACCGGGATTATTACGGTGGTTTCGGAAAAACGGGTAGCGAACTATACGACGACGCATCGTGACTATCTCCAGCTCGCCGCGGATTTCGAGGACGTCTACCGCGAGATGCTCTCCTGGGAGGACGTTGATGCGCGCCACTCCGGCCTGTACGCGGTATCCGAAGGCTGCTTCGTTGCGCCCATTGTGGCCACCAGCGCGCGGGCGGTGAATTACGTGGCTCTTATCAGCGCCCCGGTGCTCCCGATCCGCCAGCAGGGGGCCTACGCGGCCGACGCCTACCTGCGGGAGATTCACGCACCGGAACGCCTGCGCGCCGCCATTCCAAAACTTATCGGCCAGGATTTCGGCCCCGACACCTTCCGCTATATTGATTTTGATGCGGCGCCGTATGAGAAGCAGATGACCATGCCGGTTCTTATGCTCTACGGCACGGCAGATAATTCCATGCCGACGATCCAGGGCCCGCAGATGATGAGCAACTACCTGGAAGAGGCCGGAAACAGCGCGCTCACGGTGCGCTACTACAAAGACGCGGACCACGGCCTCCAGATCAACCGCCGGCAGCTGTCCCAGGCGGCCATGCAAGATACCGCGGATTGGGTTAACGGTTTACCCTTTACGGCGACGGCGCAGCCGCGGGTGGCCGGTGACCAACCCCGGCAGGCATTCGTCGCCCCCACCCTGACGGCCGGCGGGTGGTTCACCGCCCAAACAGCGCTCTATATCGCGCTGGGCGGGGTGGCCCTCCTCGGGCTCAGCATCGTGCTGGTGGCGGTGTGCTGGATTCCGGTGCGCGGGCATCGACTCTCGAATTTTTCCAGATCGGGCGCAGCCCTCAATCTCGCTTCGCTTTCCGTGGTGGGAGCCTGGGTGGTATTCCTCATCTACCTGGTGGCCGTTGCCCATATCGCGCTCACCTACTCACATAATCTTCTCATCGTCCAGGGCGGATTTGCCCTTGTACACCTAGCGGCTCTGGGCGCGGCGTGGATGCACGTGCGGGCCGTTTTCCGCAGCTGGAGTGCGCGGCCGAGCATGGGGCGCATCGCGCGAGTGACGACCCTCCTCACCCTCTGCGCCCAGGCGGTTCTGCTCATGAGCCTGGGATACTGGAACGCCTTTCCGGCGGTGCTCTAACCGCAGCCCTGAACTAACGCGGCCCGGCCGGGTACCACCAGCCCACCGCGCCGTCACCCTTCGTAATCGTCCATATCCCGGGCGTTATGTCTCACATCTCGGACAAGTCTGTGCATATTCAGCTAGCTGAGGGGCTAGAGTTATCCGTATGGGTTCCTCTCGCCTTCTCCTTATGAGCCGCCGCGAGCTTATTCGGCTTCTCGCGGCGGGTTAAGCTGCGCCGTCGTTCTTAAATTTGACCGCCACACAGAGAAGACAAGGTGACCACCCCATGAAAACTTCCGGATACACGCACCGTCAGCGCCCCTCGGGAATGCCGTTCTACAAGTACCGGCCCTTCCTCGACACCAATCCGATCGCGCTGCCGGATCGCACCTGGCCCAATAACCGGATCACCAAGGCGCCGCGCTGGCTCTCCACCGATCTGCGGGACGGCAACCAGGCTCTTATCGAACCCATGGATATGATCCGCAAGCGGCGGATTTTTGATCTGCTTGTCAAGATCGGCGTGAAGGAAATAGAGATTGGTTTCCCGGCTGCCTCCCAAACCGATTGGGATTTCGTGCGCTCCCTGGCGGAGGACGGCGCGGTACCCGAAGATGTGACCGTCTCGGTCCTCACCCAGTCGCGCCCCGAACTCATCCACCGCACTATCGATGCGCTGGCTGGATTCCCGCGCGCCACCGTGCATCTGTATAACGCGACCTCGCCGGTGTTCCGCGATGTGGTTTTTGGCTCCTCGAAGGAGGCTATCCGCGAACTAGCCATGGCCGGAACTCGGGAAATCGTGGCCTACGCCGAGAAAGTCTTGCCGGATGATCTCATTTTCGGCTTCGAGTACTCCCCGGAAATCTTCGTGGATACCGAAATTGATTACGCCCTCGAGGTCTGTTCCTCCGTCATGGAGGTGTGGCAACCGGATGCCGAGCGCGAAATTATTATTAACCTGCCCACCACGGTAGAACGCGCCACCCCAAACGTATACGCGGATCAAATCGAGTACTTCTCCCGCCATATCCCCAAACGTGAATACGTGGCGCTTTCCGCGCATAACCACAATGACCGTGGTACCGGGGTCGCCACCACTGAGTTGGCCATGCTCGCCGGGATCGACCGGGTAGAAGGCTGCCTTTTCGGGCAGGGGGAGCGCACCGGAAATGTTGATCTCATTACGGTTGCTATGAATCTCTATTCGCAGGGAATTGACCCGGAACTGGACCTTTCCGATATTGATGCCATCGTGGATGTGTGCGAAGAATGCACCGGGATTGAGGTGGGGCCGCGGGTGCCCTACGCTGGCTCGCTCGTCTACACGTCCTTCTCCGGCTCCCACCAGGATGCCATCAAGAAAGGCATGCAGCGCCGGGCATCCGATCTGGCCGCGGCCGGGGGAGATGAGCGGCAAGTTCCCTGGGCGCTGCCCTATCTACCCATTGACCCGAAAGATGTGGGGCGCACCTACGATGCCATCGTGCGCGTCAACTCCCAATCCGGCAAGGGCGGTGTGGCCTATCTTATGCAAACCACCCGAAACCTGGATCTGCCGCGGCGTATGCAAATCGAGCTGTCCCGCATCGTGCAGACCTGGACAGAACGCACCGGAGAAGAAGTCAGTGCGGATACCCTCTGGGATATTTTCGTGGACGAATACCTCCCGCTCTCCCAGGGCTACGGAGAGCAGGGGCCGGCGGGCGCGCACGGGGCACCGGGGAAGGCCAGCACTCCGTGGGGGCGTTACCGCTTGCGCGCGCTGGAATTCACGAACCATAGCGGCGGGGTGACCGATATTAGCGCCGTCGTTGAAACTCAGGCGGACGGTGTGCAACATAGCCTGCACGGCAGCGGCAACGGGCCCATCCACGCTTTCGTGACCGCGATGGAACAGCTGGGCGAATATATCCGGGTGCTCGACTACGCCGAACACACCCTGAGCGAAGGTACGGATGCTTCGGCTGCCGCGTATGTGGAATGCGAGATCGATGATCAGGTGCTGTGGGGCTGCGGCATTCACACCTCCACGACACGCGCCGGCCTCAAGGCGATTATCTCGGCTGTCAATCGCGCGCACCGCTAAACTGGGAGCCAGTGAAACTCTATCGGGATGAAGGAATCGTCCTGCGCACGCAGGACTTGGGGGAAGCGGATCGTATCGTCACCCTGCTGGCACGCGCGCACGGCCTGGTGCGATGCGTGGCCAAAGGGGTGCGCCGCACCCGCTCCCGATTCGGGGCGCGCCTGGAACCCTTCACCTACGTGGATGTGCAGCTCTACCGGGGGCGCAGCCTTGATGTCGTCACGGAAGTGGCAACCCTCAATCCCTTCGGGCGGGCCATCGCGCCTGATTTTGAAGCCTACGCGGCCGCGAGCACCATGGTGGAAGTAGCCGAAAAGCTCGGGGCGGAAAGGGAGCCGGACCGAGCTCACTACCGCCTCCTCCTCGGGGCACTCAATTCCCTGGCCTCCCGCCAGCACGCTCCCTACCCAATTATGGATTCTTACCTGCTGCGTGCCATGGCGGTATCCGGGTGGGGCCTGGCGGTCACTTCCTGCGCGCTCTGCGGTAGCGGGGAGGACCTCACCGCCTTCCACGTGCAAGCCGGTGGGCTGGTGTGCCGGCGGTGCGCCCCGCGCGGGGCAGCCTATCCGGGGGAAGACGCGCGGCGGCTCCTCGCCGCGCTAGCCCGCGGGGATTGGGAAATTATCGACGCGCTTGCCGGGAGCGCGGGGGAAACCGCGCACGGCTATATTTCCGCGTACGTGCAATGGTATCTGGAACGCAAGGTACGTTCCTTGCAGATCGTGAGGTCGGCATCATGACAGAAGTACACCCGAAGCTGGAGCATCCACATCTGGCCCACCTGGAGCGGCCCACCCCGGCCCATCGGCCCGGCCTCACGCCCCCGCGGTTGGGGCGGGTGCCCGAGCACGTGGCCATCGTGATGGACGGCAACGGGCGCTGGGCAAATGCCCGCGGGCTGGCGCGTACCGAAGGCCATAAAGCCGGCGAGCGTTCCCTCATGGACGTGGTGGCCGGGGCCTTGGAACTCGGAATCGCGGAGCTATCCGTCTACGCTTTTTCTACCGAAAATTGGCGGCGTTCGCCGGCCGAAGTTCGTTTCCTCATGGGGTTTTCCCGCGATATTATCCGCGCCAACCGCGATCAACTCCACGACTGGGGCGTGCGGGTGCAGTGGGTGGGGCGCGAGGGCCGGCTGTGGCGCTCGGTGCTGCGTGAGATTCACGCCGCGGAAGAACTGACCGCGGGGAATACCCGCATGGTGCTCAATCTGTGCATTAACTACGGCGGGCGCGCGGAAATTGTCGATGCGGTGCGCGCGGTGGCCGAACGGGTAGCTCGCGGGGAGCTCACGGCGGAGCGCATTAGCGAAGCCACCCTAACCGCCCAGCTCTACGCTCCGCGGATGCGCGACGTCGACCTCCTCATCCGCACCGGCGGGGAATACCGCACCTCCAATTTCCTCATGTGGGAAAGTGCCTACGCGGAACTGTATTTTTCTCCGCTGCCCTGGCCCGAATTCGAGCGGCGCGCCCTATGGGATGCCTGCGCCGCCTACGGGCAGCGCGAACGGCGGTTCGGCGGCGCCGTCGACAAGATTGCGCCTCAGGATACCGGCACCGGTGCTGCGAGCGCGCCGCGGGGCGCGGGCGCCGTCGCCAAAAACAGGCCCGAGGGCACGGGCACGGACCGCTAGACTGGAACTCAAGCACGCCCGCCGCGCGGACGCGGCGCCCCAAGCACGCATAAGGAGCGGATATGACCACCCACGATCCCTACGCCGGAGTGCCGGCCGGAAGCGTTGATCTTCACCTCACCTCCGATGATTTCGCGGAAGGCGAGGCACTGCCCGAAAGCGCCACCGGGGCGGGCAGCACCCCGGGCGGTGCGGACCGCAATCCGCAACTGGGGTGGGATGCCCCGCCGGAGGGTACGGTCAGCCTGCTCGTCTCCTGCTATGACCCGGATGCTCCCACGCCGTCCGGATACTGGCACTGGACGGTGGCGAATCTGCCCGCGGATACCAGCGAGATTGTGGCCGGTGGCTCCGGTGCGCTTGCGGCACCGGCCCTCACCTTGAAGAACGACGGCGGAACCCCGACTTTCCAGGGCGCCGCCCCGCCGGCCGGCCACGGCCCGCACCGCTATATTTTCGCGGTGCTCGCCCTCGACACCGTTCTGGATATCGATGTGGAAACCCGGCCCGCGGTGGCGTATTTCCTAGCCCGTGAACACGTGCTCGGCCGCGGCCTACTCACCGGCACCTGGGAAAACAACTAAAGTAAACGAAGCGCAAGGGGAGGATAACTCAATGACTGACGTGCGCACATACGCGGTACTCACGCCTTTTGATAGCGCGGATACCCTCGCGGCGCTCTGCGCGCTGCACGGCCTGGACGTGCAGGTGGTCGCCACGCATTCCGGAGCGCTGGTGTATCGCCAGCTGGCAACGCCCGTGTATGACGAATGGGATATCCGTAATATCACCGGCCCGGATCCTGATGAGGAACCCGCCTCCCTTTCCGATGACGCCCCGGCGGTTGCCGGCATGCTCTCCCGCCTCAGCCCCTACGGTTCCATCCTCATTGATGTGAATCTGGATAAGGAATCCACCGGTTTTGAGCCGGGCGTATCCGGGATGGTGCGCGCGCGGCGTTTCTTCGCAGGCAAAGCCGATGAGGAAATCGCTTCCGGCCTGCTGCTCAATTCTTTAGATCCCATCGTTGAGGAGCTCATGCTGGGGGAGCGCTCCATTACCGACTGTGACCCGTGGGATTCCGCGAAGCTCACCCAGCAGGATATTGAGAAAATCCTGCGCAAGGTGACCCGCGGGGAAAGCGCGGAAGGTATGCGTGGCGAGGCTGGCGAGGAAACCGCTGCGGGGGATAACGATGAGCTGTGAGCTGCTCGTTGCCGTCGATATCCGGGCGGGGCGTTCGGCGCGGCTCGGTAGCGGGCCGGAGGCGTGGAGTGACCCGGCGGTGGCTATCGCAGATTTCCGGGCGGCCGGGGGACGGTGGATTCACCTGGTGGATCTGGATCTTGTGTACGGCACCGGGGATAATTTCGCGTTGTTAGAGCGCCTCATGGAGAGTAGCCCGATGCGTTGGGAACTCTCCGGGGGAATCGACAGCCCGGAGGTACTCGAGCGCGCCCTCGCCACCCGCGCGGAACGCATTAATCTTGCGACTACCGCGCTGCGGGATCGTGCGTGGGTGGCGCGGGTGCTGGCGCAGCACGCGGATCGGGTGGCCGTATGTCTTGATGTCGACGGCGCCCGGGTGGTTGCGCGCGGTGCCGGTACCGATGTCGGGGAGTTACGCGAAGTTATTGATTTTCTCGACGACGCCGGTGCCCGCCGCTACGTTGTTACAGATCGAAACCGAGATGGCGCCCTCGCCGGGGCAAACCTCGAGTTGCTTAGTCGGGTGGCGGCGCTGAGCCCGGCGCATATCACCGCCTCGGGCGGCATGGCGACGCTCGCTGATCTGCGCGCGGTTCGAGAACTGAGCGAGAGCGGCGCGAGCGGCGAAGCTGGTTGCCCCGGTCGCGTGGACTCGGTCATTATTGGCAAAGCTTTCTACGAAGGAAACTTCACCGTTGCCCAGGCCCTCGCGGAGCTTTCTTAACCGTCGAACTTGTTACGGCCGTGAGTTGCATATACGCCGTGGTATGTGGGGAGAATAACCCACGGTGTTATCCATAACTCATGGCGCTGTGCTACACTAGTACGGTCAATCCGGCATTCTGCCGGAACGCAAGTGGAGAAATCCCACCTAGCCGCCCGCCCGGGCTGCTGTTTCGAAAAGAAATTTTCGAAAACGGAAAGATCGGGTTATATCAAAGGGTAGCGGGTTCGTAACATGGCCATCTGGCGTGCCGTGTCACCTCGGGAGTACTCCGTGCGTTGTCCACGTTGAGGAACAGAGGAACTGCAATTAACAACGAACCGCGTGTAAATGATCGCATCCACGTCCCTAAGGTGCGCCTTGTTGGCCCCAGCGGTGAACAGGTCGGTGTGGTGCGCACGGAAGATGCGCTCCGCCTAGCCGTTGAGGCGAACCTTGACCTGGTGGAAGTTGCTCCGAATTCCAACCCGCCGGTCGCGCGCCTCATGGACTACGGGAAATATAAGTACGAATCCGCCCAGAAAGCTCGGGAAGCACGTCGTAACCAAGCCAATACTCAGATCAAATCCATCCGGATTGGGCTGAAGATTGACGGTAATGACTACAACACCAAGAAGTCGCAGGCGGAACGTTTCCTAAACGCCGGGGATAAGGTCAAGTTTGATCTTCGTTTCCGGGGCCGTGAACAATCCCGTCCGGAAATGGGTGTGCGTCTGCTTTCGGGCCTGGCTGAAGAGCTCGCGGAAATTTCCACTGTCGAAGCAGCACCTCGCGCTGACGGGCGCAATATGTCCATGGTTCTTGCGCCCACGCGGCGCAAGTCCGAAGCGAAGTCCGATCAGCGGCGTCGTCGTGAAGCGGAACGTGAAAACCGGCGCGCGAAAGCAGCCAAGCGCGCGGCGGAACGCAACGGACAATCGTCCGAAACGGACAGCAACGCAGCAGCAACCGAATAAGTTGACTTGTGAAAAGCGCGCCCGCGGGCGCGGAGATCTGGTAGATCAAATGTGCCCCCGGGGCACGAGTGAGGATGAATAATGCCCAAGATGAAGACGCACTCCGGTGCGAAGAAGCGTTTCCGCGTGACGGGAAGCGGCAAGCTCATGCGCGAACAGCGCAATAAGCGCCACCTGCTGGAGCACAAGAGCTCCACCCGGAAGCGTCGGCTCTCGCGCGACCAGGTTGTGGACAAGTCCAACCTTCGCGAAGTTAACCGTCTGCTCGGCCGCTAGATTCGTCCGACGAAAAGTTTTGTAAAAGGAGAAAAACATGGCACGCGTCAAGCGCTCCGTTAACGCCAAGAAGAAGCGTCGCACTACCCTAGATCGGGCGTCCGGCTACCGCGGGCAGCGGTCCCGCCTCTACCGCAAGGCCAAGGAACAGGTCACCCATTCCTTCGTCTACAACTACCGCGACCGCAAGAAGCGGAAGAACGATTTCCGCAAGCTGTGGATCACCCGCATCAACGCGGCCGTGCGCGCCGAGGGCATGACCTACAACCGCTTCATCCAGGGCCTGGGCCTGGCCGGAATTGAAGTTGATCGCCGTCAGCTCGCTGAAATGGCCGTCAATGATCCCACCGGTTTCACCGCGGTGGTCAATGCCGCCAAGGCTGCGCTTCCGGAAGACGTGAACGCACCCAAGGTTGCCTAAGCTTTTTCAAGCGTGACATAGCAGCGGCCCGAGTGACGAAACCTCGTTACTCGGGCCGCTGCGTTTAGACTACAATCATGAAACTTTTCGCCCACCGCGGCCTGTGCGCCGACGCCCCCGAAAACACGATGGCCGCATTCCGGGCTGCCTACCAGGCCGGATTTACCTGGATCGAAACGGATGTGGATATCACGGCAGATGGCTCGCTCCCGCTCTGCCACGATGCCACCCTCGAGCGCACCACCACGGGCCACGGGCGGGTCGATGCGCTGCGTGCCGCCGATCTGGAGACCTTGGACGCCGGATCCTGGTTCAGCCCGGGCTTCGCGGGGGAGAAGATTCCCACCCTCGCCCAACTCGTTGATTTTGCACTCGAGACTAGCATGGGTATTAATATCGAAATGAAACCATGCGTGCAAGGTGGCCAGCAAGCCCGTGCCCTCGTGCGCGCGGTGGCGGAACAAGCCCGCAGGCTCGGTCCCGAGCGAGCCCTGGTCTCCTCTTTCTCGCACCTGCAACTGGCCGAATTCGCGCGCCACGCCCCCGAGATCCCGCGCGGCGCACTCGTTGATCGAACGAGTTTCGGGCCGGATTGGCTCACCGTCCTCGACCTCACCGATTCCCGCTATCTGCACATGAGCGACGACGCCGTGACCGCGGCCGTGGTGGCAGAGGTCCGGGCAGCGGGCCGAGACGTGCACGTCTACACAATCAACAACCCCGAACGCGCCCGGCAATTGGAACGCTGGGGCGTGGCCGGTATTTTCACCGACGGATTCGTGCGGCCCTAGCGCTACCGAAAAACTGCAAGCTATAGAAAAAGAAAAAGACCCGTGAAAAGCACACCCGCATCGCATACCCAACTCACCCGCGCAGCCCGCCTACACCGGCCCCAGCAGCGCGAACGTTTCCGGCAAACCCTGGTGGAAGGTCCCGGGGCTGTTCAGGAGCTCCTCGCGCACCGCGCGAATCTTGTTCGCGACGTCTACTATACGAAAGCCAGCCTGATCTCCAATCCGGACTTGGGCGGGCTTATTAAAGAAGCCAACGTGTACCATCACCCGCTTAATGCCGATGAGATGCAGGCGCTCTCCGAAGATGCGCGCGGTGTTGTGGCCGTTATCGACATTCCGGAAACTCCCGCGCTCACCCCGACGGTCAAGGACGCGAAGCTGGTGCTCGCCACCGCTAATATCCAGGACCCCGGGAACGTTGGTGCCATTATTCGAGCTGCTGACGTGGCCGGATGCGATGCGGTGCTCCTTGGCCGCGGTAGCGTGGAGCTGTGGTCCCCGAAGGTTATTCGATCCTCAGCCGGCTCTATTTTCCATCTGCCGGTTCTCGATTCCATTAACATCAGCAAGCTTGACGGCGTTCTGGAGCGCGCGGGCATCAGTTTCTTGGCAGCCACCGGGGAAGGGGAGTGGGATCTTGCCACCCTGGTGACGTCTGCAAATGACACCGCTTATCTTGGGCAGCCGCCCCTCGGGCCGGATCTCACCCGGCCGGTATGCTGGCTGCTGGGAAACGAAGCGCACGGCTTCGCGGATGTGGACGCCAATGTGGATGCAACGGTCGCCATTCCGATCTACGGGAAAGCCGAATCCTGCAATGTTGCTATGGCCGCCGCGATTCTTGCCAGCACGACGGCGATGATCCAGCACCGCCCCTAAATAAACGCATACCGCACCTAAAGAAAGCCCTGCGGACATAAGTAAGCGGGCGGCGAAGATTCTTCTTCGCCGCCCGCCGTGGGCTACCCTGTGGCGGGTGCACCCAGCACTACTTTGGTGGATTTACTGCTGAATGGTGGATTTACTTGTTATCGGAGAGGTTCTCTTTGACGTCCTCGAACTTTTCCTTCGCGGCATCACCGGCATCGGAGGCAGCGTCCTTCACCTTCTCGCTAGCATCCTTCGCCTTGTCACCGGCATCGGAAGCCTTCTCCGCGGCCTTATCGCCGTGGTCCTTGTCCGTTAGTTCGTCCTTGATGTCCTCGAACTTTTCCTTGGCGGCATCGCCCAGCTGACCTGCCTTATCAGCAGCCTTCTGACCGAATTCCTTAGCCCGATCAAAAGCTTCGGTTGCGCCTTCCTTAATCTTGTCCACAAATTCGTTCGCCATAGCGACTCCTTTCCGTTGATTAATGGAACAAATCGATCATAGCAAAGTGGTGGCCGTCACTTCATGTTAAGGTGGTTAATGCGCTCGGCCGTGCGCGAACGTATCGCGCACGGCCGAATCTGCAATGCCGGACAGCTCGTTGGGGCGCTGGCGGCTCGGTGTGGAGCCACGCTCCGCTTACCGAGCCGTAAGTGCCGCGGCTGAGCGGTGGCTGCCTTACTGAGCGGTGGTTCCGCTCAGCTTGGAGGTGTCCACCCGGAAAGCCCGAGCCGGAATCGTGGTGACGAGTGCTTCGGATACCTCGAGAGCCTCATCAAGCTCCAGGCGATGTTCGGCAACCATACGGGCCAGGTACACGGCGTCCATCCGGCGTGCGACGTCGTGCCGCGCGGGAATGGAAGCGAAGGCGCGGGTATCGTCAATCATCCCGGAGGTCTTGTAGAAAGTACCGTAGGGGGTGACCTGCTCGCGGTAACGCAAAATCGCATCCGGCTCATCGATGAACCACCACGGTGCGCCCACGTAGACGCTCGGGTAGTAGCCGGCCAGCGGAGCCAGTTCGCGCTGGTAGACATCTTGATCGATGGTGAAGAAAACAACCTGGAAGTTCGGATTGTCCCCGTACTCGGAAAGCATGGGACGCACGTTATTCGTGAACTCCACAGCCATGGGCACATCGCCCCCGACATCCGCGCCCAGGCGCTCAAAGGCCGCCTGGTGGTGGTTGCGGTACACGGCCGGGTGGAAGGTCATCACCAGGCCGTCCTCGCAGGCCAGGCGAGCCTGGTCGTTGAGCATATGCCGGCGCAGCGCAGCGCCGTCTTCCGGCGAAATCTTGCCGTCCAGGGCGAGCTTGTAAAGTTCGGCCGCCCGCGCCTCGGGTAGGCGTGCCGTGCCCGGATCGCGATGCGAATGATCGGAGGAGACCGCACCCATTTCCTTGAAGAAGAGGCGGCGCTTGCGCATGGCCTCCACGTAGCCCGCATAGGTGGACACATCCTGATCGGCCGCCTGACCGAGCGCCTCCACATTTGCCTTGAAGTCCGGGGTGGCCGGCTCGAGGTACTTATCGGGGCGGAAGGTGGGCGGAATATAGCCTTCCCAGGTGGGATCCTCGAGGAGCTGCTTGTGGTAGCGCAGATCGGAAACCGGATCATCGGTGGTGGCCATCATCGCCAGGTTGAAACGCTTGTACAGCGAGCGGGGGAGGAACTCCTCCGTCTTGAGCAATGCGTTGATGTGATCGTAGATCTGGTCGGCAGTTTCTTCGGAGGGGCGCACATGCACATCGAAGACATCCACAAATTCGGATTCAAACCAGCCCTGCACCGCGGTACCGCGCAAGGTCCACCAGTTCTTGCAGAACAGGCGCCAGGCCGCGCGGGACTTTTCGGGGGAAAGCGGGCTTCCTACCGGTACGCCCAGATCGGCCAGATCCACCCGGCCCACCGCGTGCAAGAGGCGGTTGGTGTAGTGATCCGGGGTCAGGAGCATGCTCGTGGGATCGGTGAAGGGGGTATTGAGAGCGAGCCATTCGGGGGGAACGTGGCCGTGCGGGGAAATGATGGGATGCTTCTTGGTGACCTCGAAAATTTCGCGCGCCAGTTTCCGCTGCGTCGGATCGGCCGGGAAAAGCCGATCCGGATTGAGAGTGAGGGGCGTCGACATTGAATCCTCCTATTTTTGAGCCGGGCGCGGGGCTTTCCCTCGCCTCGGCTTTCTTCTTTTAAGGTACTCCACCGCGCCAGGTGGCACGCGGGCACAGAGACCGGGGGCGTGACCATCGGCGACGACGCCGCGGCCCGTACCCTCACTTTACGCGAAAACATGCGGTTTTCGGGAGAGTATTTGAAAGCACGAAACGGGAATTTCTAAATGTGAAAAATATCATGGTGGGGGCGGAGGGGTGCGCGCAAGCGCCGTCGTCGTGCAAAAAACCGCGATAATCCGCGGTTTTCAGAGAATCTCCCCGGTGGCACGTCACTCGTCCACGATATGAACCGGGAGCTAGATAACTGCTGGAAAGCCTTGGAAACTTATAAGCTTTTGATGCGAAAGAGCGGTAGTGATAGCTTCGCGGCAGTGTAGCGCGGTAACAGCTCGCGCGGGCACAGAAGCCGAGCGTGAGCGCGGTAAGAGTCGATGGCGAACCACAACCGTTCCTCCTTTCACAGAAAGACAAAAGAAAATGGGAACACACAATAGCGGCGCATTAGACGCCGATAAGCGTGGTGAGCTGGAGAAACTCTCCAAGCTGCGCGTGTACACCGCCAAGCCGATCACCATTGGTCGCGGTATTTGTTTCGGGCTGGTGGACCTCATGGGTGGTGGGTGGAATACCATCATCTCCGGTCTGCTGCTCTACTTCTTCACGAACTACGGCGGGGTAACGGCTACCCAGGGTGGTCTTATCCTCGGTGTAGCTCGTATCGTTGATGCTCTTATTTCGGTATTCATCGGCCCGCTCACGGACGGTTTCTACCGCACGAAGCTGGGGCGGCGTTTCGGGCGGCGCCACTTCTTCCTCATGATCGGCGGCCCACTGCTGCTTCTCATCTTCCCGCTGCTGTGGATCCCCTTCGGCGGGTTCTGGTACTACCTCGTTATCTACCTGCTGATCGAAGTTATTATCGCGATCATCCTCATTCCGTGGGAGACGCTGCCCACCGAAATGACGCGTAAGTACGAAGAACGCACCACGCTTTCGTCCATGCGTATGTTCTGCTCGGCTACGGGTACTTTCGTGGTGTTCTTCATCCCGGCGCTGGTGCGCGGTAACGTCTCCAACCCCTGGGCCTACCTCGGAATCGGTGGCGCCTTCGCGGTGCTCTTCGCTATCGGTGTGTTCACCACTTACGCCACCACGTGGGAGCGCCCGCTCACTCCGGAATTCGTGGCCGAACTTGACGCCATGCCGAAGATGAACGGTTTCCAGATGCTCAAGCACACCGCGGTGGAATTCACCTCGGTGTTCCGCAACTCTTCCTACAACAAGCACCTGACGGTGTACCTCTTCTCCTTCACCGGCAAGGATGTGTACGCTTCGGCGCTCACCTTCTTCGCCGTCTACGCGGTGGGAATGAGCGAATCCCAGGGCTTCTGGCTGCAGGCCGTGTCCATCGTGGGTATCCCCATGACGATTTGGGCGATGTTCCTCATGCTCTCGCACGGGCCGCGTTTCCTGTGGGCCTTCTCCTTCACGCTGATCCTCGCCTCGCTGGCGGGTGTGGGTGCGATCTACCTCATCGGGCCGGAAAGCAACGCCTTCATCTACCTGCTGGCCACCGCGGTCATCTACCAGTGCGGGCGCGCGCTGCTCGAATACACCCCGTGGAATGTGTACCCCTTCATTCCGGACGTTGACTACATCATGACCCGCGAAGACCGCGCCGGTATCTACGCGGCCGTTATGACCTTCGGGCGTAAGTCCACCGGTGCGCTGGGAACCTTCCTCGTTGGCTGGTTCATGGATCTGGGCGGTTTCGTCAATCCGCTGGAAAAGGGCACGAACCTGGCGGCCTCCGGCTACACCCCGCTGCACGAAGGTGCCTGCAAGGTAGATGCCTCCGGCGTGCTGGAAAGCTCCTGCCAGGTGGCTCAGTCCACCGGCGCTTCCCATATGATCGCCTTCGTGACGGTCATTCTTCCCGCGATCCTCATCGGGGTGGCCTTGCTTGTTTCCCGCTTCGTCAAGCTGGATAAGCACACCCACGCCATCCTCATGGATGAGATCCATCGTTTGGAAGCGGGCGGGGCGAAGGAAGACGCCACTCCCGAAGCCCGCAAGGTTGCTGAAGACCTCACCGGGCATTCGTGGGACAAGCTCTGGCCTGAGGTTCCCCTGAGCCAGCGCTAAATTTAGGAACGACGCCGGCGCCGCGTACCGCGGCGCGAGCGGCCTTCCAGTTACCTCACAGCGGGGCCGAGTCCATCTCGGCCCCGCTGTTACGCACTTTCGGCGAGTTTGACTAGAATTGACATGGTTAACAACAAGAAAGGCAGCTATGTCCTCACAGCTCAGTCCCCTGGACGAAGCGGGAGTACAGGCAGCCGTAGCGCAGGCCCTCAGTGCTTTTGCCGCGGCTACCACTCTCGAGGAGTTGAAAGCCGCGCGGCTGGCGCACAGCGGTGATAACGCTCCGATCACTCACGCAAATATGCAGATCCGGAACCTCGCCAAAGAAGAAAAGCCCATTGCCGGCAAGCTTCTGGGCGCGGCCCGCAAAGACATCCAGGCGGCCCTCGCCAGCGCCACCGCCCGCATTGAGGAGGCGGAAGCGGCCGCGGCCCTCGCCACTGAAACGGTGGATGTTACCGTGCCGACCAACCGGTCCCCGCGGGGGGCGCGCCATCCGCTCACGGTTCTCAGTGAGGATATTGCCGACTTCTTCATTGCCATGGGCTGGGAGATCGCCGAAGGCCCCGAAGTGGAACACGAATGGTTTAACTTCGACTCCCTGAATTTCGGGCCCGACCACCCGGCACGCCAGATGCAAGATACCTTCTACGTATCGGGTGTCGTCGACGGTGCCGGTGCGGTAACCGAGGAACGCAACCTGGTGTTGCGCACCCACACTTCGCCCGTGCAATCCCACGCGCTACTGCGCCGCGGGGCTCCGCTCTACATCGCCTGCCCGGGCAAGGTATTCCGTACCGACGCGCTGGATGCCACCCACACCCCGGTTTTTCACCAGGTGGAGGGCTTAGCGGTCGATAAGGGCTTGACTATGGCCCACCTGAAAGGCACCCTTGATCACTTCGCCCGCCATATGTTCGGCCCCGAAGCCAAGGCGCGCCTGCGCCCCTCTTTCTTCCCCTTTACCGAACCGAGTGCCGAAATGGACCTGTGGTTCCCGCAAAAGAAGGGCGGCCCGGGGTGGATCGAATGGGGCGGCTGCGGCATGGTCAATCCGGAAGTACTGCGCAATAACGGTATCGACCCGGATATTTACACCGGATTCGCTTTCGGGATGGGCCTGGAGCGCACCCTGATGCTGCGCAATTCCATCGCTGATATGCGTGACATGGTGGAAGGTGATGTGCGCTTCTCCATGCAATTCGGAACCACCGGGAGGGGAAACTAATGCCACTTATTCCGCAGGAATGGTTAGGCTCGCACGTGGAGCTGCCCGAGGATCTTACCCCGGCGCAGCTGGCTGCCGCGCTGGTAAAAGTCGGCTTGGAAGAAGAAACAATCCATCCAGCTACTGTTACCGGCCCGCTGGTTTTCGGCCGGGTTCTCACCCGCGAACCGAAGAAACAAAGCAACGGCAAAATCATTAACTACTGCCGCGTGGACGTAGGCCAGTACAATGACGAGCCCGGTACCGGCCGGGAGCCCTCTGAGCTGCCCTCGCGCGGCATCATTTGCGGGGCCCATAATTTCGAGGCGGGCGATACCGTGGTTGTCTCCCTCCCCGGCGCGGTGCTACCGGGTGGTTTTGAGATCGCGGCCCGCAAAACTTACGGCCATATTTCCGACGGCATGATGTGTTCGGAACGTGAACTGGGGCTCTCGGATGAAAGCGCAGGAATTATTGTGCTCGACGCCGCGGCCGCCAGCCGGGTGGAACTGGGAAGTGACGCCCGGCAATTCCTGGGCTTGCCCGGGGAAACCCTGGAAATTAACGTAACCCCGGATCGCGGTTACTGCTTCTCCATACGCGGAGTAGCCCGCGAATACCACCACTCCACCGGAGCATGCTTCACCGATCCGGGCCTGCCTACGCAGCCACTCCCGGAGGCGACTCCCA
Source organism: Actinotignum sanguinis (assembly GCF_030230305.1). NCBI lineage: Bacteria > Bacillati > Actinomycetota > Actinomycetes > Actinomycetales > Actinomycetaceae > Actinotignum > Actinotignum sanguinis. The sequence goes on along the minus strand of NZ_JASPCQ010000002.1, from coordinate 48,310 downwards.
CCGGTTTTCCGGTGCGGGTGGAAGATAATGCGCCCATTCATGGCCAGCCCGGCTGCGACCTTTTCGTGACTCGGGTGGTGCGCGGGGTGGATCCCGAAGCGCCCTCCCCGGCCTGGATGGCACGCCGTCTCCAGCAAGCCGGCCAGCGCTCCATTTCGCTGGCGGTCGATGCCACGAATTACGTCATGCTGGACCTGGGCCAACCGCTCCACGCCTACGATCTGGATAAGATCCGCGGCGGCGGGCTGGTGGTACGCCGCGCCACGGCCGGTGAAAAACTCACCACCTTGGACGACGTGGAACGCGTCCTCGATCCGGAAGATCTTCTTATTACGGATAGCGATGGAGCACGGGTTCTTGGCCTGGCCGGCGTGATGGGTGGTGCGGACACTGAGATCACCGCCGAAACGCGCAATGTCCTGGTAGAGGCAGCGCATTTTGACGCGGTATCGGTGGCGCGTAGCGCCCGGCGGCATAAGCTCCCCACCGAAGCATCCAAGCGGTTCGAACGCGGGGTGGATCCCGCGGTGGCGGCGGTGGCCGCGCAGCGCGTCGTCGACCTTTTGGTGGAATACGGCGGGGGAGAAGCTACCGATGAAGTATTCCACTACGGCCAGGTGCAGCCGCTGCCCGCGCTGGCTTTCCCGATTGCGGATGTGGAACGCCTGACTTCATTGCGACTGAGCGCGGATCGTATCGCGGATATCCTCACGGATATCGGTTGCACGGTGGAACGTAGCGGCGAGGTGTGGAGCGTGCAGCCTCCGACCTGGCGCCCGGACCTGGTCGGTTCGGCTCATCTGGTGGAGGAAATTGCGCGCCTGGAGGGCTACGACGCAATTCCAACCGCCGTTCCCACCGCTCCGGCGGGGCGCGGCCTGAGCCCCGCGCAGCGGCAGCGCCGCGATATTGCCCGTACCCTAGCTGAAACCGGGTGGGTGCAAGTACTTACCTATCCCTTTATCCCGGCCGCGCGTTTCGATGAGCTCGGGTACGCCGCGGATGATGAGCGACGCACCGCTATCGCCTTGGCTAACCCCCTGCAAGACGATGCCAATCTGCTACGCACGTCCCTGCTCGACACCCTCATTCCGGTGGCCTCGCTCAATGTGAAGCGGGGTAATCCGGCGGTGGCAGTGTTCGAGATGGGCACGGTGAGCCGTCCGGCTGGCATTAGCCCGGCTCCGATTCCGGCAGCGGGCCAGCGCCCCTCGGAAGCAGAAATTGCTGCACTCCACGCGGCTATTCCTGCTCAACCCCATCACGTCGCCGGGGTCGCCTGCGGTCCGCGCACGCCCGCGCGGGCCGGTTACCCGGTAGAAACATGGGATTGGCGTGACGCGGTGGAAGCCGGGCGGCGGGCTGCCGGTATGCTTGCCGACGTTTCGGTACGCGCCGCGAGCCAGGCCCCTTGGCACCCGGGGCGCTGCGCGGCCATTCTCAGTGGCGATCAGGTAGTTGGCTATGGTGGGGAACTTGCTCCGGCCGTCTGCAAGGCCTTGGATATTCCGGCGCGCTCTATCGCCTTTGAGGTGAATACGGATGCGGCGCTTCCCGATACCGTGGAACCCGCCGCGGTGAAGCCGGTATGGACCAGCCCGGTTGCCAAGGAAGATCTCGCCTTTATTGTTGATGCCGACGTGATTGCCGGTGATGTACGGGCGACCATCGAGGCAGCCGCGGGGGAGATCCTCGAGGGCATTGAACTCTTCGATGTGTTCACGGGCGATCCCGTACCGGAAGGCAAGAAGTCACTGGCGTTCTCGCTGCGTTTCCGCACCGATCACACCCTGACCGCTGAGGAAACTGCCCAGGTACGCCACCGGGTCGCACGCCGGATGCGCAAGGACTTCGGCGCGGAGTTGAGGGCGTAATGGCGCAGCAGGAACTGGAGCGCGAAGAATCGGGCGAGGCCGCGGCGGCTAGCGTGGAGCGGGCCGGTTTAGAACCCGCCCGCCGGATTCTTATCACCGGAGCCTCCCGGGGCGTGGGCAAGGAGCTTGCTATTGGCTTAGCGGCGCCCGGGCGCACTCTCATTTTGCTGGCGACCAAGCTCTCCAATTTGGATGGTACCGCCACCGAATGTGAGATCCGGGGTGCCCAGATTATTACCCTCGGGTGTGATCTAGCCAAGGAATCCTCCATTCGAGAGATGTTGCGCATCCTCCTGGAGGAAGGCGCACCCGATATGGTGCTCAATTCTGCCGGGGTGTACGGGGAAGAGGAACTTCCCTGGGATACCAGTCTGGAAGATTTCCAGCGCACCATCGCCATTAACGTGGAGGCGCCGTTCCAGCTCGCGAAAACGTTGGTGCCCATTATGCTGGAGCGTGGCGGGGGGAGAATTCTTGATCTTTCCGCCACCGCGGCCTCGCACGATTCTGCGGATGCGGTATCGTATTACGCCTCGAAAACGGCGCTTTTGCGGCTGGCTGCTTCTTTGCATCTAGCCGGGTACCAGCGTGGCTTGCGGGTACTTTCCCTCAATCCGGGAGCGGTGAAAACCGATATGACGGCCTCCATGAAACGCTATCGCGACCGCACCGAATGGGTACCGCTCGGGGAATCGGTAGCTATTGCCCAGGCATTTGCGGCCGGCGAGCTCGACGGACTTTCCGGCACCCAGGTGCGGGCTGGAACGGACTCCCTGGAAAAGCTTCGCGAGCTCTCCGCGCGTGGGGTATCCGGGCGGGCGCGCCGCCTGCGCCTAACCGGATGGGATGCCTAAATCTCTCCGGGTCCAGCAATGAGGGCTAGGGGCAGGCAATGACTAAGGGCGGGAGTCTCCTGCAATGGAGGCTCCCGCCCTCGCTTTGTACCCAGAATAACTAGTGGTTAGTTAGCCCCGAATTTTTCCCCGCAGACCTTGGCTGCTTCGCCCATAATGGCCTGGTCTTCCTGGGAGAGCAAAAGGACCTGCGCGGCGATATTACGCTGGCCCTGCTCGGAAAGGCCGCGGTTGAGCGCTTCATCAACAGTGCACTCCACCAGCTGGGGGAGCATCGCCTTTTGGGCTTCCGGAATATCCTGCGTGTTCTTGAGTAACTCCGAAGTAGCGGCGAGCATACCGGCGCTCACCTCATCGCGGCTAGGTGCCGGACCATCCGTTGCGATAGCTGCCGGGCCCTTATCGGTGATCGGCGCGGCAGGCTCAGCGGAGCTTTCAACCGGTGCCGACGGCGCGGCCGGTGCCGACGCGGCTACCGATGTTTCCGGAGCCGGCGTAGCCGATTCCGATGTATCGCTCTTACCCGAACAAGCGGCCAGATTCACCACGAGGCATACCGCGGCAACGCCGCCCAAAAATTTACGCATCTTCACTCATTTCCACGCGGAATAAAACAAGTAGATACTATCAGCTACGCGGCATTCACCCGCGGGCTGCCCGCGTGAGGTATACCGCCTAACGCGCGGGTAGCACAAATGGGTAATAAGGCGTGGGCTTAGCCCTGGGGCTGGCCAACGAGCTTCGTCACGCAACCTTCGGTGATTTTTTGGAGAAGCTCATCGTCCTGTTTCGGAACGTCATTAAATTTATCAGCGTCACCCGTGGCAATGATCTTGAGGCCCTCCGCGGAGACGCCCTGTTCGATAGCACCATCGGCTATGCATTCAACAAAGTTAGAAAGCATGGCTTCCTGAAGGCCGGCCGGGGCCGACGTGCCCGTCTCCTTGATAGCGGAACTGAATCCTTGGTTCAGCCCGGCTACGATCTCATCACGAGAGGGCGCGGCATCCTTTCCGGAACCGTTGGAGCAGGCTGTTAGAGTGATCGCGGTGCAGAGCGCCGCCAAACCGGCAAAGATTTTACGCATGGAATTCTCCTCAGAAGCGTGGTAGTGGGTGAAAGTTTATCCAGCCCACCACCACTTTACCGGGAGAAGGTTACCAGCGCGTGAACACTAAGCGGCGACACCTATGAGCGACGCCACCCGCGTCCGCCGCGGCGTTCCCCGCGATCATGCCGGTCATGGCGCCGGTCTGAGCGCCGCTCAGCCCGGTAATCCGAACCGTACTCACCTTCGTCACCGCGGTTGAAGCTGCCGCGCCCGCGCCCGCGCCGATCCCCGCGCGCGGTGCGATCCGAACGGCCGTGGCCCCCACGGCGCGCGGTGGGAGCACCGCTGTCCTCGGAGATACGCAGGGCTCGCCCGGAAACCTGGGCTTCGGAAATGCGCCGGCGGGCTTCCGGAGAAAGCGGCACCCCGATTTCCACCAGCGAGAACGTGGGATAAATATCGATATGACCCAGGTCCGAACCGCGCAGGCCACCTTCGTGGGTGAGTGCGCCAACGATAGCTCCCGGCCGCACCCGATCCTTATGCCCGACCTCGATGCGGTAACGCTTCCCGCCCTTGAATTCACGAGCTTCGCGACGCTTCTTCTTGAAGGAATCGCGGCTATCCTCCCCGGTGAAGCTTTCCTCTTCATCCGCGGAAGGCCCGGGATCGCGCACGCCCAAGGCCAGCAGGGCAACGATAATATCCTCGAGGCTCATCGGCTCGGGAGCGTCACTCGCTGCTTCGGTAACGTCCTCATCCGTGGGGAGGGAGGCGTCACTCGCGGCTTCGGTAACGTCCTCGCCCGCGGGGAGGGGAGCGGAGGAGGCTGCGGCGTCGTCGTTCTTAAGCTGCTGCGCCTCTTGTTGCGCGGCCAAGAATTGCTCGAGTACCTCGCGGTAGACCCCCAGGCGCCCGGCATCGAAACGGGTGCGAGCCTGCTCCATGAGTTTGGCGGCGCGCAGTTTCGAAACCTCGGCCGGGGTGGGAAGATCGATTTCTTCCATCTTCGATTTGGTGGTCTTCGCGATGCGGCGCAGGCGCGGGAGTTCCTTCGGGGTCACGAACGTGAGTGAGCGACCCTCGCGGCCAGCGCGGCCGGTGCGGCCGATGCGATGCACATAGGTATCGGCTTCGCGCGGCACATCAAAATTGACAACCAGCCCGATGCGTTCCACGTCCAGGCCGCGCGCGGCCACGTCCGTGGCGATAAGAACATCCAGGGTGCCGTCGCGCAGGCGCGAGACCAAGCGTTCGCGATCCTTTTGGGCGACGTCGCCGGACAGCGCCGCGGTGGCCACCCCGCGGGTACCCAGCTCAATCGCCAAGTCCTCGGCGGTGGCGCGGGTGCGCACGAAGACGAGGGCGGCGTCGGCCTCAGAAACCGCGAGTACTCGGGCGAGGGCACCCACCTTGCGGCGGGCCGGAACCACGGCGAACTCCTGGGTAATATTCGCAACCGTCGAAGCCGGGGGAGTAACAGTAATTTCCTCCGGGTCGTGCAGATGAGAATCCGCCACGCGGCGAATCGCGGGAGGCATCGTAGCGGAGAAAAGCGCCGAGACGCGCTCCGCGGGCAGATCCGAGGCGATCTTTTCCACGTCCTCCGCGAAGCCCATGCGCAGCATTTCGTCGGCTTCGTCCAAAACGAAGTAGGAAACGTGATCGAGCACAAGCGCGCCGCGATCAATGAGATCCATAATGCGCCCGGGCGTGCCCACCACCACGTGCACGCCGTTTTCAAGGGCGCGCAGCTGCGGCGGGTAGGGCGAACCACCGTACACAGCCAGCACCTTGGTATCCGTGCCGCGGGCAAAAGATTCAATGGCGTCCGCGCCCTGGAGCGCGAGTTCGCGCGTGGGGGCGAGCACAAGTGCTTGTACGACGGCGCTGCTAGTATCCACCCGTTCCAGGAGCGGCAAACCGAACGCCGCAGTTTTCCCCGTTCCTGTTTGGGCGACGCCGATAACGTCCCGCCCGCTCAGCAGGAGCGGAATGGCCTGTTCCTGGATCGGGGAGGGGTGTTCAAAGCCGAGAGCATGAATAGCGGTGAGCGTTTCCTCGGAAAGCCCGAGGTCAGCGAAAGTCGCCGGAGTGGCGGTGGAGGAAGAATCAGACGGCGTGTGTTCACCGAGATGTTCAGACATGAATTCCTAACATAGGCACAGGGGGCGCAAACGCGCCGCTACTAGTTTACTCCGGGGCGCAAGCCCGGCGGTGGATATGCGCGGTGAGCTTGCCCTCTGTTCGGAACGGGGCGCGGGTGCGGTGTGCCGCAGCGATACCCGGGGATTAGTTCGGACCAGGGATTAGTTCCTGCCCGGCCCGGGTTCCTCGCTGAGCATATCCGATCCACTCAGCTTTTCCCCGCCCGGACCCACGCCACTCAGGCGCTGCGATTCGGCAAGATTGGCTGCGGCCTCACTTCCCGCGGGTGGCACAATGCGACTGGCCACCACGGCACCGGCAATAGTCAGCGCGATGGACACCGCGATTCCCGCCATCAGCGCAATATCCTGCGGCGGCGTAATAACGGAATAAATAATGCCAATTATTGCGGCAACGAGTGAAGTCCCCATGGAATCAGCCACCTGGAGCGCCGAGGAGGTGCGTCCTTGACCGGCTTGGGAGGTGCAGGCGAGCGCGTGCACGCTCAGCGCTGGGAAAGCAAAACCGCATCCGATACCCGCGATGGCCCAGCCAAGAATGACGAGGCTTCCTGGAAGGGCGTGGTGTGAGCCGGCTAATACCAGGGCCAACCCGATGGCGTCGGTAATCGAGCCCCATAGCGGCAGGCGCAGGCGCAACGCCGCATTGGTAATCCGCCCGGAGAAATACGATCCCACCGCCCAGGTAATTGAGCCGACCGATAAAATGAGACCGGCTTCCACCGGGCTCCACCCGTGCACATCCTGGAGCAGCAGCGGTAGAAACATCTCAATGGCCGTGAAAGTACCCAGGAGGACGCGGGTGGCGATTGTTGCGGGTAGTCCGCGCACTCCGCGGAAGGTTCCGCGCGGGAAGAGCGGGCGGGCACAGAACACCAGGGCAAAGGCACATACGCCAATAATCGCGAAGGTGCGTGCGTTATGCGACGTCGCCCCGCTCATAATTTGCAAGCACGCCACCAGAGCGCCGGTGCCGAAAGCCGGAACCACCATGGTGCGAATATTCATCGGCTTCTTCACGCGGTCGATATCGGGGATTTTATTCATTCCGATAAAGAAGAAGGGGCCGATGAGCAGGATGGTGGCGGGGACGAATCCGAAAATCCAGCGCCAGGACATTGCCTCGACGATAATTCCGGCGAGCAGGGGCCCGAAAAGCGAGGGGAGAACCCAGGCCGCGGCGAAAGCGGTGAAGAATCCGGGGCGACGGCGCGGCTGCACGCTATTGCCCACGATGGTATAGAAGGGCACAATAATGAGCCCGCCGCCCAGGCCCTGAATGGCACGCCCGGCCACGAAAACTTCCATGCTGGGGGAGATGGTACAGATTGTGAGCCCCACGGTGAGAAGCACAACGCCGGTGTAGAGGCAGGAATGCGGGCCTTTGGAATCGGACCATTCCCCGGCGAGCGCCGTCGTCATGAGCTGGGCAGCAAGTACCACGCCGAGCGCGAGGGCGTAGAGATTCTGGCCGTTGAAGGCGCGGGCAACGGTGGGCATGGCCGTGGTGACCGCCATGCTCTCAAAAGCAACGAGCGAAATAAAGCCGACGGAAAAAATGCGGAAAAGGCGTTCGCGCTCCGGAGATAGATACCTGCTCATTAGATCAATTACACCAGCGGAAGGGGGGAGAAAGAAAGAGGCGGAGCTCAAGAAAGTCGGTGGTGTGTGCCACCGTAGCACATGGGCCTAACTTTTGCCCCGAGTGCGCTGCGGGTTCTACCATGGAGCCGGTGCTTGCTCGTCTCGCAGGTGCCTCAGAACGGCCCGTCTAGCCGTTTCCCACGACAAGAAAGAGTGACAAAAGCGTGTTACGTACTCGTTATGCAGGCTCGCTGCGAGCAAGTGATATTGACAGCGGAGTGACGCTGACCGGGTGGGTGGATCGCCGCCGTGACCACGGGGGTATCGCCTTTATTGATCTGCGCGATGCTTCGGGTATCGCACAGGTGACCGTCCGCGAAGAAATTGCGCACGAGTTGCGTAACGAATTTTGCATTAAGGTGACCGGGATTGTGCGCGAACGGCCGGAGGGCAATGCGAATGCGGCCCTGGCTACCGGGGAGATCGAAGTGGAGGCCACGGACGTTGAGGTCCTCAGCCCCGCCGAAGCCCTGCCCTTCCAGGTCTCCGATCATGCCGAAGGCTCCGGCAAGGTTTCCGAAGATATTCGCCTCAAGTACCGCTACCTGGATTTGCGGCGCTCCTACGAACAGAAGGCGCTGCGCTTGCGCGCCAAGGTGAATCAGGCGGCTCGCCGGGTGCTGGACGGCCATGATTTCGTGGAGATTGAGACCCCGACCCTTACCCGTTCCACCCCGGAAGGTGCGCGTGATTTCATTGTGCCGGCGCGCCTCAATCCGGGAACCTGGTACGCCCTACCGCAGTCCCCGCAGCTCTTTAAGCAGCTGCTCATGGTGGGCGGGATGGAACGCTACTACCAGATTGCCCGCTGCTACCGCGATGAAGATTTCCGCGCGGACCGGCAGCCGGAGTTCACCCAGCTGGACGTGGAGATGAGCTTCGTTGACCAGGATGACGTTATCGCGGTGGCCGAAGAAGTGCTGCGCGAGATCTGGAAGCTCATCGGCTATGACCTGGCCACCCCGATTCCCCGGATGACCTTCAAGGACGCCATGGAAAAGTACGGTTCGGATAAGCCGGACCTGCGCTTCGGGTTGGAACTTATTGACCTGACCGAGTACTTCAAGGACACCACCTTCCGAGTTTTCCAGAACCCTTACGTGGGCGCGGTAGTTATGCCCGGCGGGGCCTCCCAGCCGCGGCGCACCTTCGATAAGTGGCAGGAATGGGCGAAGGCGCGCGGGGCGCACGGTCTGGCCTACGTCACCATCGCGGAGGATGGCACTCTGGGCGGCCCGGTGGCCAAGAATATTACCGAGGCGGAACGTGCCGGCCTGGCTGAGGTCACCGGCGCGAAGCCCGGGGATTGCATCTTCTTCGCTGCCGGTGAGCCGACTTTCTCCCGTGAACTGCTGGGCGCGGCCCGGTTGGAGATTGGCCAGCGGGTAGGCCTTATTGATGAGGATGCCTGGGCCTTTGTGTGGGTGGTGGACGCACCTATGTTCAAGCCGGCCTCCCAGGCCGCGGCGGAAGGCGATGTGGCTCTTGGGTCGCGCTGGACCGCGGTTCATCACGCTTTCACGGCGCCCAAGCCCGAACACCTGGATACCTTCGATACCGATCCGGCCGGTGCGCTCACAAATGCTTACGATATCGTCTGCAATGGCAACGAGATCGGCGGTGGTTCCATCCGTATCCACCGCCGTGATATCCAGGAGCGCGTCTTCAAGGTCATGGGTATCGATAAGGAAGCCGCCGAGGAGAAATTCGGTTTCCTCCTCGAGGCTTTCAAATTCGGTGCGCCCCCGCACGGCGGCATTGCGTTCGGCTGGGATCGTATTGTCTCCCTGCTGGTCAAAGCCCCGTCGATCCGCGATGTTATCGCTTTCCCGAAGATCGGCAACGGCTGGGATCCCCTCACGGACGCTCCCGCGGAAATCACCGCGCAGCAGCGTAAGGAAGCCGGTGTGGATGCCACCCCGAAGGCCTGCTCTGGCGCGGTGGATGCCGCGACCGGTGCCCCGATCACGGAGGAGGCCGCTGCGGCCAGCGCGAAATAACGGCTCGGCCGCCGCGTAGGCGGTGGCTGTGAAACTAGGGGATTTACCGGGAAGACGCCGGGCGTACTAGATGCGCTCGGCGTCTTTCACACCCGCGAGCAGGCGCGGATCAAGCGTATTGGCTGGCCCGGTCAGTATCGATAGCTGCCCGTTCGGCTCGAGGATGACAGCGGCGACGTCGTCCACACACGCAACCCCGCGCAAACGCAAAGCCATCATGATTTCTTCCGTGGTGGTGGAATGGCGCCGGGCGGCAGGGGTGAGCTCCCCGTGCGCCCAGATAACGACGGGCCGCGCGTGCACCCAGGCTTCTCCGCGGTGCGAGAGCGCGATAAATCGCAGCAGCGCCTGCATGAAGAACAGGGTGAGAAGGGCGACGATACCGCCGGCCAGGGTGGGGGTATGCCCGAGCGTCACGCGCCCCGCGATTGCCCCGATAACGACGACGGCCGCCATATCCGAGGTGGAGAGCCGGCTCACCACGTTTTGCCCCAGAGCCCGCAAAATCACCACGAGGAAAAGGTACATAAGGCAGGTGGCCACCGCGATAGCACCGGCCTGCAACCAGGTAATGCCCAGTAGTTCGGCCAGATTCAGGTGATTGATCTCAGACATGCCTCCATTATGGCGCGGCGTGCCTCCCGCGCGGCACCGCAGTCGCGGTGCTGGCGCTTGCCGGCGCGATATCCGCGGGGTATTTTTCCGGCGCGATGGCCGCGGCTTGGGCCGGCTCGTGGTGTTCGAGGGTGCGGTGCCCGCCTTCGGATACCCCGAAACGCTGGTAGATACGCGAAAGCCAGCGCGGCGCCCACCAATTCCACTTGCCCAGCACCGTCATGGTGGCCGGAACCAGGAGGATACGGCTGAGGCTGGTATCCGCAATGACGGTGATGGCCAGCAGCACGCCCACTTCCTTAATCGCCAGCATCTGCCCGAAGCAGAAGCCCACGAAAACCGCCACGATAATCGCGGCCGCGGAGGTAATAATCCGCCCGGAACGCTGCAAGCCGAGCGAAACTGCCCGATCATTCGATTCCCCGGCGTCCCAGTATTCCTTCATGCGGGCCACCAGGAATACTTCGTAATCCATGGAGAGCCCGAAGCCGAAGGCGAGGCCGCAGGCCACCACCACCGCGGTGAGCCCATTCGTTTCCGGCAAGCCCAGCAGGCCGTTATCGAAGAGGAACGCGGTGAGCCCGAGGGAGGCCACCAGGGAGAGCGAATTAATAATGATGGCCTTGAGGGGGATCAGCACCGAGCCGGTCATGAGGAAGAGCAAGATGAGCACCGCGAGTAGCACCACCGCGAAGGCGATGGGTGCGCCTTCGCGCAGTACCTGATTGAAATCAATCTGGATGGCCGCGCTGCCGCCCACCAGGATCTCCGTATTCGCGGCGCTTTCCGCTTGGGCGCGAATATCGCGAACGGTATTAGTGGCCTGGGCGGAGGTGGGATCCCCACCGCTGACAAATACCCCGAGATTATGCCAGCCGTTATCCATCTTCGTGGATTCCCCGACCTTGGATACCGCTGGCAGTCCGGCGATCCACTCCGATTGCTCGCGCAGGGCGGCATCGTCGCCCTTCACCAGGACCGTAATGGCCGGCTGGCTCAAGTCTGGGTAATCGCGTTTGAGAATCTCCTGGGTGGTGCCCGGGGACGAGCTCACCGGAATATATTCGCTGGTATCCGTACGTAAAGTGGTGTCCTTAATGGGAATAATCATGACCACGAGGATGGCCGTCACCACGGTCATAATCACCCACGGGCGGCGTTGCACCCAGCCGGCAATCCGGGAGAATACCCCGTGATCGGTATGGGTATCACCCACCGCGCGCATGAGGTGCCCCAGCCCGGGAATTTTCGCGAGCACGGAAGGCTGGGCCAGCCGCGGCCCGGCAATGCGCAATAGCGCGGGCACCAAACTCACCGCAGAAATAACCGCGAGCAACACGACGACGAAACCGCCCATGGCAATCACCCGAATAATGCGGGAATTGAAGGCCAGCAGCCCGGCAATCGCAAAAGCAATGGTGACGGCGGAGAAGATCACGGTGCGCCCGGCGGTGCGGACGGTAGTGGCCAGCGCCCCTTCCATAATGACGGCCAGGTCTTTCTTCTCCGGGCGCACGCCCGGCCCGTAGCGTTTCTCAATACCGCGGGTGATTTCTTCCCGGTAGCGGGAAACCACCAGCAAGCCGTAATCGATAGACAGCGCCAAACCGATAATGGAAACCACATTGAGCACGAAGGAATCCACATCCGCCACGAAGGTGAGGAGCCAAATACCGCCGAGGGTAATAATGATGGCAACAATGGCCCCGGCCAGCGGCATGAGGGCGGTGAGGACCCCGCCGAAGACCAGCACCATGAGGATGAGGGCCACGGGCAGGCCAATGGCTTCCCCGCGCACCAGATCGTGGCGGGCCACATCGTTAATAGCGGTCATCGCGGCGTTCGCGGAGGTGGCATCCACCTGGACAGAGTGAGCGGCCGCGAAAGAATCAAGCGCCTGCTGGACTTCGGCTTCGGTGGCTTCGCTCTTCGCATCGGAGGTGAAGGTGATGACGAGGGCGAAACCGCTCGCGGCGCGCAAACCGGCCGTTTCCTCGCTCGCCTGGGTGCGGGCTTGCGCTATGCCTTCTTCACGCGCGGAAGCGATGACTTCTTCCTCACTGGGCTGGCTCGCCTGGGCCGCGGCGGCCGCGGCGCTTACTTCTTGAGTGGCGCGGGCCTGGGCGGCCTCGCGCGGCATACCGGCACGCATGAGCTGCGCGGTAGCCGCCTCAATCTGGGCGGTGAGTTGCTGCTGGGCCGCGGCGGCGGCTTTCTGATACTCCGCGCGCGCTTTTTCCTCCGCTTGGGCGGCGCCTTCCGCTTCGGCTTCCCGCACGAGGGAAGGTGAACTCAGGGCGCTGGCCACCCCGGGGATTTTTGCGATCTCCTCACTGAGATCAGCGACGGCAGCGGTGAGCTCCTGCGGATTTGCGGCGCCGTGGACCACGGCCACCATGCGGTAATCACCCTGGGAATCGGTGAGTTCCAGGACGCGAGCGGATTCCGTTCCGGTGGTGAGGCCCTGGGTGGAGGACATGCGGGAGAACAGGCCTCCCTGACCGAAACCTGACAGTGCGGCGATACCGGCAACAACGGCGCACAATATCCAGGTGATGATGACTCTCCACGGGTGGCGAATAGAGGCACGCGCTAACAACTCTGTCATGCCTCTATTATCGCTCATTTTCCCGAAAAATAGCGGTTTTTAAGCCATCTTTGAACGCTTGACCTGGAGCTTTCGCGCACGCTGCCCGTACCCGCCACCCGTACCCGGTGCTCGGCCCACACGTGAGCCGGCGCCCACACCCGCGCGTGCGCCTAAGCGCCGAGCTCGTAGACTGGGAGGGTGGATCTCTTTGAAAGTAGCCAAGTTGATGCCCGCGGGGTGCCCGATTCTGATACCGGCCCGCTGGCGGTGCGGATGCGCCCGCGCACGGCCGCCGAGGTGGTAGGTCAGGATGAGGTGCTCGCCCGTGGTGCGCCCTTGCGCCGCCTCATTGACGCGGAGGCCGGGTCTGCGCCGTCGTCGGTATTTTTGTGGGGACCGCCCGGGGTGGGGAAAACAACCCTCGCGTACCTCATCGCCCGGTCCGGGCAGCGCGATTTTATTGAGCTCTCCGCGGTGAGCGCCGGGGTGAAAGACGTGCGGGCCGCGGTGGAGAGCGCCCGGCGCAAACTGGTGAGCAACGGCACCGAAACCGTGCTTTTTATTGACGAAGTGCACCGCTTCTCGAAAACACAGCAGGACGCGCTGCTACCGGCCGTGGAAAACGGGTGGGTGATCCTGGTGGCCGCGACCACCGAAAATCCGGCCTTTTCCGTGGTGGCGCCGCTGCTCTCGCGCTCGCTTCTCGTCACGCTACGCGGTTTGAACGACGACGATATCCGCGCCATCATCAATCGGGCCCTCACCAGTGAGCGCGGGCTGGGCGGGGCATATACCCTGGACGAGGATGCGGAATTTAACCTGGTGCGCCTGGCCGGGGCGGATGGGCGGCGCAGCCTGACCCTCCTGGAAGCCGCGGTGGACGGGGCGCGCGCCCGCGGGGAACACCGGGTGAGCGTGGAAGATGTGGCGCGGGCCGCCGATGGTGCCACCGTGCGCTACGACCGCGATGGTGATGAGCACTACCAGGTGATTTCCGCCTTTATCAAGTCGATCCGCGGCTCGGATGTGGATGCGGCCATGCATTATTTGGCGCGCATGTTGGAAGCGGGGGAGGACCCGCGGTTCATCGCGCGCCGCCTCATGATTTCCGCGGCTGAAGATGTGGGGATGGCCGATCCTTCCGCACTGCAAACCGCCACCGCGGCGGCCCAGGCCGTGGCGCTGGTGGGGATGCCCGAAGCGCGGATTATCCTGGCGGAAGCCGTGGTTCACCTGGCCACCGCCCCGAAATCCAACCGGGCCTACCGCGCGATTAATGCCGCGATTGCCGATGTGCGGGCCGGGAAGAGCGCCCCGGTGCCCCTGCCGCTGCGCAATGCCTCCTTCAAGGGCGCGGCCGAACGCGGCTACGGGGAGGGCTACCGCTACGCCCACGATTACGAGGACGGTATCGCCCCCATGCAATTTATGCCGGAGGGCCTGGAAGGTACCCGGTATTACGAACCGACCACCCGCGGCTACGAGGCGAATATCACCCCGCGCCTGGCCCGTAACCGCGAGGTGCTCGGCCGGGAGAACTGATACACTAGTTCGGTTGCTTTGCGAGAAGTAACACCTGGGGTCTTAGCCGATTGTGTTGGCCCCGAACCGGCGCCACTCGGCGCTGGAACGTACATCTACAGGAGATTATTCATGGCAGGAAATCGTTCTCGTAAGGCCGTGCGTCAGTCGCGCGCCCTGGGCATCGCCCTCACCCCGAAGGCTGAGCGCTATATGCAGCGCCGCCCCTACCGTCCCGGTGAGCACGGCCGCGGCCGCACCAAGGATTCCGACTACTCGGTCCGTCTCAAGGAAAAGCAGCGCCTGCGCGCCCAGTACGGCATCCGCGAAGCGCAGATGCGCCGCGTGTGGGAAGAAGCGCGCCGCCAGGATGGTCTGGCCGGTGAAAACCTCGTGGAGCTGCTGGAAATGCGCCTGGATGCCCTGGTGCTGCGCGCCGGCTTCGCGCGTACCATCGCCCAGGCTCGCCAGGTTGTGGGCCACTCCCACGTGATGGTGGACGGCAAGATCGTCAACCTCCCCTCCTACCGCGTGACCCCGGGCCAGGTTGTGCAGGTCAAGCCGAAGTCGCAGGCCTCCCCGCAGTTCCTCGTGGCCGCGCAGGGCGCGCACCGCGATGTGCTCCCCGCGGTTCCCGAATATCTTGATGTTGACCTGGAGAAGCTGAAGTTCACCCTGGTGCGCCGCCCGCGCCGTGTGGAAGTTCCGGTCCAGGCTGATGTCCAGATGATCGTCGAATACTACTCCCGCTAAATCGGTGGGACGTCAGGAAGGGTGCACCCGCAAAGGTGTGCCCTTTCTTTATTTCATAGCTTGGTAGCTATGTGACAGTGATGCCCGCCGCTGCTTGCAGTGCCCACGCAGGCAGCCGCGGCGTCGTCGTAAAAATTCCACTCCCGCCCGCGCCTCGAAAATAGCGGGCGGGAGAGCCTGTACCATAGGTGCGTGGCCGGCTCGGCCACATAAGTCATAAGGAGACAAATACGTATGCGCACCGCTGAGATTCGCCGGCGCTGGCTGGATTACTTCGCGAAGCACGACCATCATATTGAGCCGTCCGTGCCCCTCGTGTCGCCCGATCCGTCCATTTTGTTCACGATTGCCGGCATGGTTCCCTTCATTCCTTATATCGTGGGAACCCAGCGAGCTCCGTGGCCGAGGGTAGCCTCGGTGCAGAAGTGCATCCGTACGAACGATATCGATAACGTGGGCAAAACCACGCGGCACGGTACCTTCTTCCAGATGTGCGGCAATTTCTCCTTCGGGGACTACTTCAAGGAAGGTGCTATCGACCTGGCCTTCGGGCTGCTGTGCGCGCCGCTGGACGAAGGCGGCTACGGCCTGGAAATCGAGCGGATGTGGGTGACCATCTGGGAAGAAGATGAGGTCTCCTTCAACAAGCTCGTTGAGGTGGGCGTGAACCCGGCTCATATCGTCAAACTGACCCGGGAAGAAATTTTCTGGTCCACGGGCCAGCCCGGACCGGCCGGCCCCTGCGCGGAGATCCATTACGACCGCGGCCCCGAATACGGCCCGGATGCCGTGGGCGGAACCGTGGACCCGGGCGGGGATCGCTACCTGGAAGTGTGGAACCTCGTTTTCGACCAGTACCGGCGCGGGGAAGGCTCGGGTAGTGACTATCCGCTGCTAGGGGAGCTGGACCAAACCGCTATCGATACCGGCGCGGGCCTGGAACGTATCGCCTTCCTGCTCCAGGGCAAAAATAATATGTACGAAACCGATGAGGTCTGGCCGGTTATCGCCCGCACCCAGGAACTCACCGGGCGTACCTACGGCGCGAACGAAGAAGATGACGTCCGCATGCGTGTGATCGCCGACCACGTACGTTCGGCCATGATGCTTATTAACGACGGCGTGCGCCCGGGCAATGACGGACGCGGCTACGTGCTGCGTCGGCTCATGCGGCGGGCCATCCGCTCGGTTCGCCTGCTCGGGGTGGACGCCGCGGTCCTCGGGGACCTGGTGGAAACCTCGAAGAATGCCATGAAGGAGTCCTACCCCGATCTAGAGGAAAACTTCGGGCAGATTCACCAGGTGGCGGTGGAAGAAGAAGCCGCTTTCCGGCGCACCCTGGCCACCGGCGAACAGATTTTCGCGGCGGCCGTGGACTCTGCGACAAACGCGCCCCATGCCGGCAAGGTCATTATTCCCGGATCGGCCGCTTTCACGCTGCATGATACTTACGGGTTCCCCATTGACCTCACGCTCGAAATGGCGGCTGAGAAGGGCGTGGCCGTGGATGAAAAGGGCTTCCGGGCTCTTATGACCGAGCAGCGCGAACGCGCGCGGGCCGATGCCCAGGCGAAGAAAACCGGGCACGTGGACGCCCACGTGTACCATGAGATTCTCGATGCGCAGGGCGGACCCACCTCCTTCCTCGGCTATTTCGAAAAGGCCGCGGAAGCGCGCGTGGTGGCCATCCTCGAAAACGGGGTGCCGGTGCCGGCGGTGAGCGCGCCTTCCGATGCCGATGTTATTTTGGACAAGACCCCGTTCTACGCCGAAATGGGTGGGCAGCTTGCCGATCACGGCACCATCAGCGTAGCCGGGGGCGGTATGTTCGACGTCGTAGACGTGCAGGCACCCGTCAAGGGCTTGCATGTGCATCGCGGCTCGCTGACCGAAGGGACCATCGCGGTGGGCGATATTGTCCACGCGCAGATCGATACCCTACGCCGCCATCGGATTGCCCAGGCGCATACCGCTACCCATATGATTCATAAGGTGCTCCACGAGTTTATTGGTGAGCAGGCCACCCAGGCGGGCTCCGAAGATGCCCCCTCGCGGCTGCGTTTCGATTTCCGCCACGGCTCGCAAATCCCGGTGGACGTGATGACGCAGATTGAGGCGCGCGCCAATGAACGCCTCCAGGACAACCTGGAAGTTACGTGGGCGGAATACCCGATTGAAGAAGCCAAGAAACTCGGGGCGCAGATGCTCTTCGGGGAGAAATACGGCGATATCGTGCGGGTGGTTTCCATTGACGATGCCTGGTCGCGGGAATTCTGCGCCGGCACCCACGTGGCGAATACCGGTGAAATCGGGATGATTACCGTCCTGGGTGAATCCTCCATCGGTTCGGGGGTGCGCCGTATTGATGCGCTCGTGGGCGAAAGCGCCTACGCGCAAGGGGCGCGTGAACGCGCGCTGGTTTCGCAGCTCACCGCGATGATGGGGGTACGCCCGGAGGAGCTTCCCGAGCGCATCGACACGATGCTCGGCAAGCTCAAGGCGGCTGAAAAACAAATCGCGGCGCTGCGCCAGAAAGATATTGTGGGGCAGGTTGACACGGTTATTTCGCAGGGCGTGCACCTGGGCGATCGCACGCTCTACCGTGCCCACCTCGGCGTGGTGGAGAGTGCGGATGACCTGCGCGTGCTCGCCACGGAGATCCGCGGGCGGCTGGCACCGTCCGATGATTTCGTCATCATTATTACCGGAGTTAGCAACGGGCGTCCCCTTATTGTGGTGGCAGCTTCCGAGGCGGCGCGTACGGCCGGTCTGAAGGCCGGGGCGCTGGTTTCGCGTGCGGCGAAGATCCTGGGCGGGGGCGGCGGCGGTAAGCCGGATCTCGCGCAGGGCGGCGGTTCGGATGTGACGAAGCTGGATGAAGCCCTCGCGGTTCTGGAAGCGGAGCTGCGCGGCTAATGCGGCGAGGCGTGCGGATCGGAGTGGACGTAGGGCGGGCGCGTACCGGCGTGGCCAGTTGCGATAGCGACGGCATCCTCGCCACTCCGGTCGCCACGCTCCGGGCGAACGGCACGGACGTGAGTGAAGTTGCTCGCGAGGTGCGCGAGCGCGGCGCCATTGAAGTCATCGTGGGTTTGCCGCGCAATATGGATGGGAGTGAAGGCTCCTCCGCTAAGTATTCACGCAGGTGGGCGCGGCGTTTAGCCCGGCGTATCGCTCCGGTTCCGGTACGTTTATTCGACGAGCGGCTCTCCACGGTGGCCGCCCATGCCCAATTGCACGAGGCCGGGCGCAGCTCGCGGAGCCACCGCGCCGTTGTTGACCAGGTCGCGGCGACCGTTATTCTTAATAATGCGTTGGAAGCAGAGAGGCTCACCGGCGCACCGGCCGGCGAACTCGTGGCGGCGAGTACCGAAGCGAAAGGCGATAATGAGTGACGTTTTTGACCGCTTGAGTGCGGACGACGCCGATACCCCGCGCCGTCGCCAATCGGGCGCGCGGCGAAGCTCTCACGGGGCGGGTGTGCCGCGGGGCGGTGCACGTGGAAGCCAGCCGCACGGGCGCGGTGCCCAGGGGCGCGGGAGTTCCGGGCGGATGCCGGCGGGGCGTAACTCATCGGGCCGAAATTCGGAAGGCCGCAATGCCGCGGAGGCGAGGCGTCGGGCGGCCGCGCGGCGTACGGAGCGGGCCCGGCTGCGGCGCCGCAAGAGGATTACCACCGGGATCATTACCGTTCTTCTTGTTACCGCGCTCACCGCGGCGGCTGTTATTTTCTTCCCGCGCTTGCTGCACAGCTCCGATACCGTGCGCGACTACAGCGGAGAAGGAACCGGCCAGGTGGTGGTGCGGATTCCGGAAGGGGCTACCGGGCGGCAGATCGCAGCGGTACTCGCCGAGAAAAATATTGTTGCCACCGAAGGCGCATTTATCGATGTCTTTTCCCGTGATCCGCGCTCCACGGGCATCCAGGCCGGGGCGTATACGCTGCGCGAGCAGATGTCCGCTTCCGCGGCTCTTTCCGCCCTGCTGGATCCGGCTAATGCCGCCACGATTAAAGTGACGATTCCCGAAGGCTTTACCAAATGGCAGGTGCGTGACCGGCTCGGCAATCTTATGGACATCGACGTCGGGGTGGTTGAAGATGCGATGAACGACGCCGCAGCTATCGGCCTGCCCGCGGAAGCTGGCGGGAATGCGGAAGGTTGGCTGGCGCCCGCCACCTACGATTTTGATCCGAATACCACGGTGACCGAGGCGCTCCAGCAGATGGTGGAAGTCCAGGTTGGGCGCCTAGAAGCCAGCGGGGCGGAGCGGAGCCGGTGGCAAGCAGTGCTCACCACCGCTTCTATCGTGGAACGCGAAGGGCATCCGGCCGATTACCCGAAGGTCGCCCGAGTCATTGAGAACCGGCTCGGGGATAATGCGCCGGAAGTAGCCGGGCGCCTGCAGATGGACTCCACTGTGCTCTACGGGGTAGGCAAATCCGGCGGGGTGCCCACGCGGGCGGAATTGGACGCGGATAATCCGTATAACACCTACCGGGTCAAGGGCCTACCGCCCACCGCTATCGGGGCGCCCGGGGTACAAGCCATTGAAGCGGCTGTCAATCCGGCGGAAGGCAATTGGCTCTATTTCACCACCGTTAATCTGGAAACCGGGGAAACGAAGTTCACGGCCGATTACGAGGAGCAGATGCGTTTCCAGGCTGAGTTCCGCGAATGGTACGCCGCTCACCCGGACGGAGAGAAAAAGGACCACTAGCGTAGCTGCGCATAGGTACGACGGCGCAGCGCGAATCTGGCACGTATCGATGCGGCGGTGCCGGAGTTTATCCCCAGGTTGCTCGCGCGGCCCTGCTATCCACAGGGTGCAGGCGTGGCATCGCCCCGATACGTGGGCATCCGTAATCTGAGCGCATGAACTTCTTTTCCCGTGAACGTATCCTGCGCGGCGCTCTCAGCCCGGCGGTAGCGGTGTTGCTCGTCGTGGGTGTGAGCCTGTGCTGGGCGGGGTTGGGGTGGTCACGTTCGGTGGGTGCACTTGGGGGCGGTAGCCCTGTTGTTGATACGGGTGCCGGTAATTCTGCCGGGGTGTTCCCGGGCGCCGGAGCGCTGCTGGGTGCCGGTATGCTCGCGCTCCTTTGCGAGGCGGTAAGCGGGGCATGCCTGGCTCTTGCCGCGGTCGTGGACTCGCGGGTGCAACTCCTTCCTGATCCGCTGCTGGCGGCGGCTGGGGGAGCTGCGCTTACGGGCATCGCGCTGCGCGGGCAGTGGGAGGATAGTGCTATTGGAGCCGTGGCTGGCCTCGGCGGTTACGTGGTGCATCGTTTTGCCCAGCTCGGATGGGGTGATGTCAAAATGCTCATCGTGCTGGGGTGGTGGACGGGGCCGCGCCTTGGGCTCGGCCTGCTTATGAGCCTCGTGGGCGCGGGTATATTTGCCGCGGTGCGGGTGCTGAGCGCCCGGCTCACCGTGGATGATTCCATTCCGCTCGGGCCGTGGCTCATGGGCGGTGGCGCCCTCGCGTGGCTGGCCGGGCTAGGATAGGGAGGCGCCCGCATCCCGGCACTTCCGGGCCATGGCGGGTGAACCGGGATCCGTGAGCTCTGTGCTAACAGCACGGGTGGCCGGGATACGTAACGGGACTTATGAACGTAGGAATGGGGAATGACGCGCATGATTCGGTGGTCAACAGCGGGGGAATCCCACGGAGCAGCCCTCGTGGCGCTTATTGAGGGAATTCCAGCGGGCCTGAGCCTGAGTTCGGATACCATTCGGGATCAATTGGCCCGCCGCCGGCTCGGCTATGGGCGCGGTGCCCGCCAGAAATTCGAACAGGATAAGCTTCACGTCCTCACCGGATTACGGCACGGATCCACCCTCGGTTCACCCATCGCGCTCGTTATTGAGAATTCCGAATGGCCCAAATGGGAAGCGGTCATGTCCGTTGATCCGGTTCCACCCGAAGCACTGCTGCGTGATGCCGGGAGGGGAGATAACCAAGAACTTGCCCGGAATAAACGCCTCACCGCGCCCCGGCCCGGGCATGCCGATCTCACCGGCATGAATAAGTACGACCACAGCGATGCTCGAAACGTCCTCGAACGCGCTTCGGCTCGGGAAACTGCGGCCCGGGTGGCGCTGGGCGCTATCGCGCGCGAGTACGCGAGCCAAAGCGCTGGAATCACCATCGTTTCCCGCGTGGTGGCTCTCGGTGGCGTGAGTGATACCTCAAAGACTGTTCCCGGGCCGGCCGATGCCGCAGCTCTTGATGCCTCGCCGGTGCGCTGTCTGGATGAGGCCGTGGCCCAGGCCATGATGGAAGAAGTTGATCGGGCGAAGAACGCGGGGGACACCCTGGGCGGCGTCGTCGAAGTTCTTGCCTACGGCGTGCCGCAAGGACTGGGCAGTTACGCAACACCTTACGGGAGGCTCGATGCGGAACTGGCCCGCGCCATGATGTCCATTCAAGCGGTAAAAGGCGTGGAAATCGGAGATGGATTCACCACCGCTGGCCGGCCCGGCAGCCAGGCTCATGATGAGATCGTCCGCACCGCAGCAGGGGTGCGGCGTCTAACCAACCGGGCGGGTGGAATCGAAGGCGGCATGTCCAATGGCGAAACGATCCGAGTGCGTGTGGCTTTCAAACCGATTTCCACGGTACCGAGGGCCCTGCGCACCATCGATACTGAAACCGGGGAAGCCACAACGGCACTGCACCAGCGCAGCGATGCAAGTGCTGTGGTTCCCGGAGCGGTTATTTGCGAAGCGATGATGGCGCTGGTTCTCGCGGAAGCAATCCAGGATAAATTCGGCGGGGACACCCTCGGTGATACCCGAGCGGCGGTCCGCGCCTACCTGGATCGCATTCCGGAGGAACGCCGATGAGCGTGCGAGCAGTGTTGGTCGGGATGCCTGGGGTGGGCAAATCGACCGTGGGAAAGCTGCTGGCCAAAGATCTGGGCCTTCCCTTTGCCGATTCGGATGCTCTGATCGTGAGCGAAACGGGGCAGAGCATCCCGGAGATTTTCCAGACGGTGGGAGAAGAAGGATTCCGGAGGCTGGAAGCCGATATTATCGCGCGCACCCTCGCGGATTTTGATGGTGTGCTTTCCCTGGGGGGAGGAGCTATTTTGAGTGAAGCCACCCGGCAAGCGTTACGGCACCATCCCGTGGTTCTCATCGAGGCGCGTATGGATATCCTGGTGCGAAGGATTACCGGTTCGCGGACCCGCCGTCCGCTCCTCGAGGATAATCCCGCGCTTCGGTTGCGGGAACTCGATCGGGAGCGCACTCCGCTTTATCGCGATGTGGCAAGCGTGACGGTAACCTCCGATGGGGGTTCCCCACACCGGGTAGTGCGCCGGATTCGCGCGGCTCTGGATGAATGCGGTGATACCGCCAGGTGAAGGCTCCGCCACCCAGTGGATGCACCGCTCAGAAAAAGGTGATGGCACCGTAGCGGCTGCGTCGCAAAGATGAAACTCCCCGTGTAAACTTGGGGAGGACTATTTGTGAAAGGATACCTTGTGGCAACAACCAATGATTTGAAGAATGGCATGGTCCTGGTATTCGACAACCAGCTGTGGCAGGTTGTTGAGTTCCAGCACGTCAAGCCGGGCAAGGGCCCTGCTTTTGTGCGGACTAAGCTGAAGAATGTCCTCTCCGGTAAGACTGTGGATCGCACTCTCAACGCGGGTATCAAGGTCGAAACCGCCACCGTGGACCGCCGCGATATGCAGTACCTCTACCATGATGGTACTGATTTCATCTTTATGGATGAGGATACCTACGAACAGGTTCCGGTCACCGCTGAAGTCATGGGTAATCTGGCGAACTTCCTGCTCGAAAACCAGAAGGCCATTGTTGCTTTCCACGAAGGTAATGTGCTGTTCGTGGAACTCCCCGCTTCGGTGATTCTCGAAGTGACGGAAACCGAACCGGGTCTCCAGGGCGACCGCTCGAATGCGGGCACCAAGCCGGCTACGGTGCAGACCGGGTATGAACTCCAGGTGCCGCTCTTCCTCAATATTGGGGACAAGATTAAGGTTGATACGCGCACCGGTGAATACATTTCCCGGGCGAATGACTAATGGCTAAACAGAAGAAACACCGGTCCACAGGCCGTTCCACCCAGCGTCATCGCGCCTTGGATGTGCTTTTCGAAGCTGATGAAAAGAACATCACGTCGGAAGCGGGTATTCTCGAGCTTCTTGCTGAGCGTCAGCGCGTCTCTACCGCACAGGTTCCTATCGGGGAATTTGGTTCGCAGATTGTGAGGGCTTACGCGCAGCAAATCTCGCAGGTGGATACCCTCATTGAGGCTTCCTCGGAGGATTGGTCACTCGAACGTATGAACGCGGTGGATCGCAGCGCTTTGCGCGGTGCGGTTGCTGAACTCATGTACCTGGGGACTTTCCGCGGTGCCGTCATTGTGGAGTGGACGAACCTCGTACGCGAATTCTCTACGGATCGCTCCGTCGGCTTCGTTATGGGCGTGCTCAATAAGGCTGCCGATATTCGCGAACGTGAGGAAAGTGGCGGCGCACCGATTCTTCAGAACGACGACGCCGCTAACGCGGTGGAATCCGGCGAAGAAAGTAACCTTGTGGAATCTGATGAGGCCGGCCTCATCGCCGCTATCCGCACCGGCCAGCTAGATGATCCCGAAGCTGCCCGGGCCAGCGCGGAAGAATAAGAATTTCTCCCGGCCACCAGTAACTAATGGCGGGTTTCCGTGAAATCAATTCACGGAAACCCGCCATTTTTGTGCTTGGTAGGCAGCTTGTGCTGCTAAGCGAAAGTGATGAATCCCCGCGCCCCCGAAAATTCCCGAGTTCCCGGAAAAGCCCGAGTTTCCGGAGTCTTATCGCCGGCCGTAATTGGAATTGCGGCCGAAAAGGCGGTCGAGTTCGCGCCGTTCTTTCTTCGTGGGGCGGCCGCTGCCAGGATCACGCCGCATGACCGGTAGATAAACTTTCTCCCGCACGGGGGTGAGATCCTCATAATTTTCCCGAGCTAGTGGCGCACTCGTCCGTTTGGTAATAATCCCGGTAACTTTGAGGATTCGATCAAAACCTTCTACCCGGTAGCGCACCACATCACCAACACGGACCTTCGCGGCGGGCTTGACCGGTTCATCATTGATGCGCACGTGGCCCGCCTTGCATTCGGACGTAGCCAAGGAACGAGTTTTGCACTGCCGCACGCTCCATAGCCAGACGTCAATCCGAGTTGTTTCCATAGGTCTAGCCTACTCGGATGCCGCTACCCGTCGCGAACTTCGTCACAAGCCGCGGCGCTGACCTGCCGCGATGGTTTTATAAAAAAACAAGGGCGCGGCTCCTTATATTATTTACGGCTTTTTCGCTCTACGCTACTAACAAGACAGAGAAGTTTCGTAGCGTCAGCGTCGTTATGACTGATGTTGACGGAATTGTTATGAGCACCAGGGCATATCTGATGCGCAAGAAAGGGGACACTGTGGAGGTACCACCACTTACTCCGGAGCAGCGTCTCGCCGCTTTGGATAAGGCCGCCGAAACACGGCGGCGCCGCGCGGAACTTTTGCAGCAACTGAAATCCGGACAGCTGCACCTTTCGGAGGTTTTGGCGCAGCGCGATGACCCGGTAATCGCACGCACCCGTGCCAGCGTGCTACTGCGGGCACTTCCCGGTATCGGTGAAGCCAAGGCCGCGCGGGCAATGGCTGATATCGGAATCGCTCCCTCCCGGCGCGTACGCGGACTGGGTGTGCATCAGACCGCGGCCCTTATCGCACTTTTCGGTTAAAGGCCCGCCTGAGGTAAGCACCAATTGTTCGCGAGGCACGGCGAGGATTTTCGGGATCGAAAATCCTGTCGTAGGGCTGTGGCACAATAAATGTCATGACACCTCAGGATCATCGTCGTATTTGCGTGCTTGCCGGCCCCTCCGGGGTGGGAAAGGGAACCGTGGTTGCGCAGTTGCTCGCGCAGGAGCCGCGCATATGGCTGTCCATTTCTGCCACTACGCGCGCACCTCGCCCAGGGGAGCGGGAAGGGGAATCCTACTTCTTCGTGGATGATGAGCATTTCGATCACCTCGTCGAAAGCGGGGAGATGCTCGAGTGGGCCATAGTGCACGGGAAACACCGTTACGGAACCCCGCGCCAGCCCGTGCTAGAAGCATACGCAGCGGGAAAAATTCCGCTTCTTGAAATCGATCTGGCAGGGGCGCGCCAGGTTCGCCAGTCACTGCCCGAAGCTTTCCAGATCTTTCTAGCCCCGCCGTCGTTCCAAGAACTTGAAGCGCGGTTGCGCGGGCGCGGTACTGAAACAGAAGAGGCCATCGAACGGCGCCTGGAGACCGCGCGAGGTGAATTAGCCGCCCAGGCGGAGTTTGACGCCGTCGTCGTTAATGACACCGTGGCACGTGCCACCGGCGAAATTCTCGACCTCATCGCCCCGAAGCGTTAGAATAAAAGGCCGAAGCTTCACGGTGGTGCCCATGTGCGGTACCGCGTTTATCCAGAAGGGAACTACATGTTCGGAACTGTTCCGGAACCCGAAGGTATTACCAACCCGCCCATTGACGATCTTCTCGCAAAGATTGATTCGAAGTACGCACTGTGCGTGCTTTCAGCGGATCGTGCGCGTCAAATCAACTCCTACAAGCAGGAAATGGCGCGTGGTGACGGCAATATCGAGCATTACGGTGCGCTTGTCTCGGCGGAACCGGAAGAAAAGCCCCTGTCCATCGCGCTGCGTGAAATCGCCGAGGACAAGCTCGAATGGCAGCTGGACGAAAAGTAGAACACGCGCCGCGCGTCGTTATCGGCGTAACCGGAGGTATCGCCGCCTATAAGGCGGCCTACCTCGTCCGGCTCTTCGTGAAAGCCGGTGCGGATGTGCACGTTATCCCTACCCCGGCTGCCCTGGAGATGGTCGGGGCCACCACGTGGGAAGCCTTGACGCATCATCCCGTTCTTGTGCGAACCAGTGAACACGCTGATGAAGTCGCGCACGTTCGCCTTGGAAAAGAAGCCGACTTGGTTGTGGTCGCGCCGGCAACTGCGAATACTATCGCGAAGGCGCGTGTGGGAATAGCCGATAACCTTCTTCTCAATACCCTGTTGGTGGCCCAGTGCCCGGTGGTGATGGCACCGGCGATGCACACCCAAATGTGGGAGCATCCGGCTACTCAAGAAAATATTGCGGTGCTGCAGGCCCGCGGGGTTCATATTATTCCACCCGCTAGCGGGCAACTCACCGGGGCGGATTCCGGGCCGGGCCGGCTGCCGGAACCGGAAGATATCTTCGCGCAATCCTGGGAGATCCTCACCGGCGAACACCCGGATGCACGGGCGGAGCAGCACAGTGCGGAACAGAGTACGCTGCGCGGTCGGACTATCCTTGTCACAGCGGGAGGCACCCACGAAGCCCTCGATCCGGTGCGTTTTATCGGCAACCGTTCTTCGGGGCGTTTTGGACTGGAAATTGCTCGTGCTTTGCTCGAGCGCGGCGCGCGGGTAACGGTGCTGGCGGCTCATGTAGCCCGCGATATCACCGCACTTGCTCCGGGGGCTGAGATTGTTCCGGTCAGTTCGGCGCGCGATCTTCACCAAGCAGTTCTTGCCCGAGTGAAGAATGTAGACGGCGTAGTTATGAGCGCAGCGGTTGCTGATTTTCGCCCGGCCGAACCCGCCGCAAGCAAACAGAAAAAAGACGGTAGCGGCAAACGCGTCGTCGAACTGGTAGAAAATCCGGATATTTTGGCTGATATTTCCCACCGGCGCCGCCGGTCGGGGCAGCTCATCGTGGGTTTCGCCGCGGAAACCGGCGACGCGAATGGAAGCGTCTTGGATTACGGACGCGAAAAAGCGCGGCGCAAAGGCGCTGATTTACTTGTGATCAATCGCGTAGGGGAGAAAACAGGATTTGGCGAGGTACCCACTGAGATCACCGTGGTTACCCCCGCAGGTGAGATCATTGCGAGCGGCGCGGGCAGCAAAGCTCAGATGGCTGGTATTATTGCGGGCCTTATAGCCGATCATTTCACCACCGAGCGCGTATAGAATAAGGTTTGCCTTACCTGGCAGCCGCTGATGACTAATAGTGACTAAGTAGTTTTAATTAAGCGAGGGGATACGATGCATTACCGGCAACCGTTCACGTCCGAATCGGTCACGGAAGGACACCCCGACAAGGTGTGTGACCTTATTTCCGACTCCATTCTTGACGCTCTGCTCGCGTCGGATGAGAATTCTCGCGTTGCCGTGGAAACGATGGTGACGACCGGGCTGGTGCACGTGGCCGGTGAAGTGACCACGGATGCCTACGCGGATATCGCTCATATTATCCGCACTGTTGTGACCGGGATCGGTTACAACTCCTCGCAAGTCGGCTTTGATGGAAACTCCTGCGGCGTAACCATCTCCATCGATGAACAAAGTCCGGATATTGCCGCCGGTGTTAATACCTCGCTGGAACGGCGGGAAAGCAGCGAAGTCGAATACGATCATTTCGACCAGCAGGGGGCCGGGGATCAGGGGCTCATGTTCGGTTATGCCTGCAATGAGACTAAAACACTTATGCCCGCTCCCATCCTGCTTGCCCACCGCTTCGCAGAACGCCTCGCCCTGGTTCGCCGTGAAGGTGTCGTTCCCGGACTGCGCCCCGATGGTAAAACTCAGGTCACTATTGACTATGAAGGTGCGCGGCCCGTGGCCCTCAATACCGTGGTGATCTCCAGCCAGCACGACGAAAATGTGCAACGCGAGTGGTTAACGGAAACGCTGCGTGACCACGTGGTTGCGCCCGTTCTCGAAGAAGAAAATATCGCCATCGATACCGATAAATTCTCGCTTCTCGTTAATCCCTCGGGGCGTTTCGTGGTGGGAGGACCGATGGGCGACGCCGGGGTGACCGGCCGGAAAATCATCGTGGACACCTACGGCGGGATGGCACGCCACGGCGGCGGGGCTTTCTCTGGAAAAGACGCGTCCAAGGTAGATCGCAGCGCGGCCTACGCGGCGCGCTGGGCGGCCAAGAATGTGGTTGCGGCCGGGCTTGCTTCCCGGTGCGAACTCCAGCTGGCTTACGCTATTGGGCGTGCCCATCCGGTATCCGTGCGCCTGGATACCTTCGGGACGGAAACAGAAGAACTGGGGCGTATCGAAAACGCTGTTCAGAAGGTTTTCGATTTCCGCCCCGCGGCGATTATTGACGCTTTGGAACTCAAGCGTCCAATTTTCGCGAAGACGGCTTCCTACGGTCACTTCGGGCGGGAACTCCCCGAATTCACCTGGGAGAAAACAGACCGGGTTGAAGAACTCCTCCGCGCTATCTAGAGCTATCTAGAGCCCGAAGTTTGACGCCGGATTTTTCTGTCGTAGGGCCGGGATATCCTAGGTTGCATGGAGAGCACACTCTTTGATTTCGATGCCCTCCCCCTCGTGGGGGAGCAAGGCGCCTTTCTTGAGGCGCGCCCGGCACGCACCCGCGTGCGCTCCAAGGTACCTAATCCCGTTGCGCATGTTCAGGTGCTCCACTCCCAGCCTCATATGGACCGGGTATTTGACTACCTTGTCCCCGAAAAATTCGCGGATAGTGCCCGGGTGGGAACCCGGGTCGTGGTAGATCTCGGTGCGCAGCGGGTAGGCGGATTTATCGTTGCTCGGGATAGTGTTACGGAAGGCAGCGGGCGGCTGCGCCCCCTGTATCGGGTGGTCTCGGAATACCCGGTGCTCACTGCGTCGGTGTATGCGGTTGCCCGTACTCTTGCCGATAAGTATGCCGGAACAGTAGCTGATATATTGCGGACCGCTATCCCGGAACGGCATGCGCGGGCCGCTAAGGAATTCTTGGCCACTACCCAAGAAACCATCCCCTTGGCAAGCTCGCACGCGGCTCCTGAACCGGGCCCCTGGGAAGCCTATCGGGGTGGACCAGAATTCCTTGCGGCGCTAGGGGAAGGGAAAGCCGTGCGGGCCTGCATGGCTGCCCTCCCCGGGCCCGCCGGGGGAGTAGAAGTTTTGATTCGGGCCGTGCAGGCAGTGCGGCACGCCGGGCGCAGCGTCCTCCTGGTTGTTCCCACTACCCGGGCCGCCAGAGCACTGCAGGATACCCTTGCATCCCGCGTAGGGGAAACCCCCACTCTCATGGTGTCCGAAGAAGCACACGAAAAACGCTACCGTGCTTTTTTGGCGGTGCTATCGGGGCAATCACGCATTGTGGTAGGTACCCGCGGAGCGGCCTGGGCGCCGCTCACAGATCTTGGGCTGGCAGTCATCATGGATGATGCCGCCTCAACCTTGCGTGATATTCGCGCACCGTATCTGGCAACACGTGACGTACTACTGGAGCGTGTTCGGCGTGAAGAGGCTGCGTTTCTAGCTTTCTCCCCTTACGTGAGTGAAGAATGTGCCCAGCTGCTTTCCGAACACCGCATCAGCCTATTGGACGGCACCGCGGCCGCTCGCCGCGCCGCGCTTCCGCATATTTCAGGTCCCCACCAGTGGCCCGGGGGAGAAGCCGATCACTTGCGCTTACCTCAACCTGCATTCCCTATTCTGCGGCGCGCCCTGGAAAATGGGCCGGTTCTTATCCTCGTGCCGCGGAGCGGGTATATTCCGGTGCTGTGCTGTACCTACTGCGGGGAGCGTGCGCTGTGCACAATCTGCGGAGGTAACCTGGCTCAGCGTACCTCACGTGAACCACTGCGCTGTCAGCGATGCGGAGTGCGAGTGCAGCCCTGGCGATGTCCGCACTGCCACAACGGGAAGCTGCGCGCTGTTCGAATCGGTTCTGCACGTACCGCGGAGGAAATCGGGCGGGCTTTTCCCGGTGTTGGCATTATTCTTTCCGGATCACACTCTCCGGAGGGAATTATTGGGCGAGTCTCCCCGCGCCCACGCATCGTGGTGGCAACACCGGGTGCGGAACCGGAGGCTGAAGGCGGATTCGCCGCTGCATTGGTATTGGATGCACGCTACCTCCTCGGAGAAGGGCTCGGTGCTGAAACACGTTTTATTCGGGTGCTCGCGCGGGTTGCGGCCCGGGTCCGTTCAGCCGGAGAAGGCGGCCATATGCTGGTGGCCGGGGGAGCACCTCCTGCACTTCTCAATCGGCTAGCGCAATGGGAGCTGGGTGAATATGCCGCTGAATTACTCGAACAGCGGGCCGAATTGAAGTTGCCTCCCACTGCTTCCTGGGTGGCTATCTCCGGAGCCAGCGGGGATGTGCGAACGTACCTGGCCATGTTGCGCGCGGCCCTCTATCGCGGCGTAAGAGAGGAAGAGTCCCATCTCTTTACCCAGTTTTCACGTGAGGCCGGTTCCAAGAAATGGCCGCCGGAGAATGAGAAAGAAACAGAAGCAGACCTGCTGGCCGGCGGAGCCTTTGAGCTAGCGTCCGGGATCGTGCTGCTCGGCCCGGTGCCGGGGGCACGCCCGGGAGAAATCACCGTCTATGCACGGGCGGAACTCTCGCGGGGTATGACCCTCACCCGTCAGACGCGGAAAACTTACGGTGCCTACTCTGCCCAGCGGCTGGGTGGCTCATTGCGTTTACAGGTTAACCCACCCCTATAAGCACTCAGGGTCAGAGATAACTATCCATACTCGACTAGGCTGAGAAAAGAACTAGGTAGGATTGATACGTGAGAATACTATTCGCAGGCACACCGGAGACCGCGGTTCCCGCCTTAAAACTCCTGCATGATGAAGGTTTCGATATCGCTGGGGTGCTTACCCGCGCTCCAGCCGCCCAAGGGCGCAAACGCGTGTTGACTCCCTCGCCGGTACACCGCGTGGCAACAGAACTGAACCTTCCCGTGCTCACCCCCCGTACCTTAAAGGACAGCACCGCTCAGGACCAGATCGCCCAGCTCGCCCCCGAAGCTGTAGCGGTAGTCGCCTACGGGCTCATTATTCCGCCCGCGCTCCTCACAGTGCCGCGCCACGGTTGGCTCAACCTGCATTTCTCCCTCCTGCCGCGCTGGCGGGGGGCCGCGCCGGTCAATTACGCGATTGCCGCGGGGGATACCACCACCGGAACCAGCGTCTTTCAAATTGAACAAGGCCTGGATACCGGCCCCGTTTTCGCGAGTGAAGCCACCCGGATCGGGGCGGAAGAAACCGCTGGAGAACTGCTGGCCCGCCTGGCACAATCCGGGGCGCGCCAATTGAGCGATACTCTGCATGCCATCGCTGCCGGTAACGCCCACGCACAACCCCAAACTGGGGAAGTTACCCTCGCACCCCAATTCGATTCTTCC
Organism: Actinotignum sanguinis; assembly: GCF_030230305.1. NCBI lineage: Bacteria > Bacillati > Actinomycetota > Actinomycetes > Actinomycetales > Actinomycetaceae > Actinotignum > Actinotignum sanguinis. The sequence goes on along the minus strand of NZ_JASPCQ010000002.1, from coordinate 17,026 downwards.
TGGGCGCGAGTGAATTGGGAGTGGCCCGCCCAGCGTATTGTGGATCGGGTTCGCGCTGCCAACCCGGCCCCCGGGGCCTGGACCACCCTCAACGGCCAGCGCTTTAAAATCGAATCAGTGCACGTGGTTGTGCCTGAAGCGCCTACAGCACACCTAAACTTGGCACCGGGCGAAATCGGCCCGGGTGGTGTTATCGGCTGCGGGGAAGGAACCGTGCAATTGCGCCGGGTCGCCCCGCCCGGCAAGGCTCATATGGATGCCGCCGCCTGGCTTAACGGTGCCCGCCTTGCCGAGCACACCCGTTTCGATGCCGAAGTGAAGGAAGGCCACCATGAATGAGCGTCCTGCCGGCTGGGTGCCGCGCCGCCAGTCATCGAACTACGCCCGTCTCGTTGCCTATGATGCATTACGGGCTGTTAATACTGAAGATGCTTACGCTAATCTCATCCTTCCGGGCATGGTGAGCCGGGCGCGTCTCAATCGAAGCGACGCGGCCTTCGCCACCAATCTGGCCTACGGAACCTTGCGACTGCAAGGCCGGTGGGATGCCATGATCGCCCGCTGTTCCCAAGGCCGTACCCTCGCGGATATCGATCCGCGTGCCCTCGATCTACTCCGTCTAGGCTGCTACCAGCTCATTGAGCTGAAAACACCACCCCACGCGGCGATTAATGAAACAGTTGCGCTAGCTCGCAATGAACTAGGTCAGGGAATCGCCGGTTTCGTCAACGCCGTGTTGCGGAGGGTGTCTGAGCGTCGGAATGCCTGGCGTGGGATCATTGAAAATAGCACGGCATCTAGGGAAGAGTTCCTGGCGGTGTGGCATTCGCATCCGCGCTGGATCGTGCGGCAGCTGGAATCTTCGCTCGCGGCAGCCGGGCGTTCCACCGAGGTGGAAGCCGTTCTCGAAGCGAATAACACGCCCGCGAAAGTAGCTTTAGCCTGTCGCAATATCTCACCCGAACACCTCAAAGCCAGGATTGAGCGCGCCAAAATGACGTGGGAAGATCCCTACCTGGTACCCAGCGCGGTGCTCCTAGCCTCCGGTGACCCGCACCGGCTCTGGCCCGTACGGGACGGGGTCGCCGGTGTCCAGGATGAGGGCTCGCAGCTCATTTCCGCCATTGTCACGGAGGCCTCCATATCCGGGAAGGATAAATCCTGGTTGGATATGTGCGCCGGCCCGGGAGGGAAAACCGCAACTATCGCTGCTACTGCGGCACGGCGCGGTGTTCGGGTGTTCGCAAATGAACCCCAGGCTCACCGCCTTGATCTCGTTGAAGAAAATATTGCCCCCTGGGCGGATACCGTCGCCCTGCGCGAAGGCGATGGGCGGGATATTGGCGCTCAGGAACCCGATAGCTATGATCGGATCCTCGTGGATGCCCCATGTTCTGGCTTGGGGGCACTGCGCCGTCGTCCCGAAGCTCGGTGGCGCAAAAAAGAAAGCGACCTGGCTGCACTGACGCAACTCCAAGGCGAGCTCCTCGACTCCGCCTACCGTGCCTTGCGTCCGGGCGGGCTATTGCTCTACACCACCTGTTCCCCGGTGCTCGCGGAAACCCGCGATGTCATCGCCGCGTTCCTGGAACGCACCGCGGGCGCGGAACTTGGCGACGTCACCGTCACCGCGAACCGGCGAGCCCTGCGCCCGGTTGCCTCTCGTGGAATGACCGTGCAACTGTGGCCTGATATCCATCACACGGACGCCATGTATATGGCACGCATCCTCAAATCCGCATCCGCATCCGAATTCGCGCCAGCATCACGGCGCTCCTGAAAGGATCACCATCATGGACGTGAAGATTTCCCCCTCTATCCTCAACTGCGATTTTGGGCATCTAGCTGATGAACTGGAGAAAATCTCCAATGCTGATTTCGTGCACGTGGATATTATGGACAATCACTTTGTTCCTAACCTTGCCCTCGGTCTGCCTATTTTCGAAGCGGCGGCACAGGCAACCGCGGTCCCGCTCGATGCCCACCTCATGATCGAGAACCCCGATCGCTGGGCGCCCGCCTACGCGGAAGCAGGAGCTGCCTCCGTCACTTTCCACGCCGAAGCCTGCCAAGCCCCGCTACGTCTCGCCCGCGAACTACGCGCGCGGGGCGCCCGCGCCGGACTCGCCATCAAACCGGCAACGCCCATCGAGCCGTACATCGACATTCTCAACGAATTCGACATGGTCCTCATTATGACCGTGGAACCTGGATTCGGCGGGCAAAGTTTCATCGAATCGATGATGCCGAAAGTTACCCGCACCCGCCGCGCGATCGAAGCAGCCGGCCTGGACGTGTGGATTCAAGTGGACGGCGGTATCTCCCGCGCGACCATCGAACAAGCGGCCACTGCTGGAGCTAATAACTTCGTGGCGGGTTCAGCCGTTTTCCGCGCGGAAGATGCCTACGCTGAAGTAGAGAAGCTCCGCGAATTAGCCACAGGTGCGTGCCAGCACGCGGCGCATTAACAACGGGTGCACGCCCGCACGCGACGAGCTAATATGGAACACGATGCACCGGGGTCAGTGAAAGTCTGAACCGGCGGTAACAGTCCGCGAACCACGCACGTGGCCGATGGGGTGGAATTCCCCAACCGACGGTAATAGTCCGGATGGGAGGCGCATCGAGGGGCTCCAAGCCCTGCTTCGGCTACGCAATTTTGGCGCGCCGTGGCGTCAGCGTCTCCCGGCTTCAAAGTTCCCGGCCATCGGGAAGGTCAGGAACTGGAACGTGAACACCGTGCGCCGTAACTCTCACCCGCGCCCGCGCTCTCCTCGCACCGCGTGGGTACCCGCCGCCCTCTCTCTCCTCGCGGTTTTTCTCCTCTGGGCGGCAGTCACTAGCGCCCAGCTGATACCCGACCACCTCCTCCCCGCACCTCGCGCGGTCGGGCACCGCCTAGCGACCGCACTCCTCGGACTTGGCGCTCACCCTCCCTACCTCCTCACCGCGCTAGGAAACACCCTCGCCGCGGCCCTCACCGGGTGTGCCTGGGCTGCCCTCCTCGGAGTTCCCCTCGGCATCGCTCTAGCGCGCTGGCGTCTGCTCAATAGCGCACTCCAGCCCTTCCTCGCGGCTTCGCAAGCAGTCCCCGCCGTCGCCCTCGCGCCCCTCCTCGTCGTCTGGATTGGCTACGGGATGCCCTCCATCGTAGTGCTGTGCACCATCATGGTTATCTTCCCGATTATCGTTTCCACCTCGGTGGGCGTGCATGCCATTGACCGCGATGTTATCGCCGCCGCTCGGCTCGACGGCGCAGCTCGCCTCACCCTCCTTTTCCCCATCATCGTGCCTCTGGCTGCGCCTTCCATCCTGGCTGGCCTACGCACCGGATTCACCCTGTCCATCACCGGCGCCGTCGTTGGAGAAATGATCATCGGGGGAGCGGGCCTGGGCACCGAACTCTCCCGCGCCCAACCCACCGGAGATATCACCGGAATGTTCGCCGTCATCGTTGTTATGGCTGCCGCCGCCATCAGTATCTACCTCCTCATCTTTACCGTCGAAAAACACGTCACCGCTGCGGTGCGTTAACTGCGGTGCGTTACCGAGGTCATCACAGCCACAGCTCGCACCCCAGCAGGAAACTCGCGCACAGAAGCGCAACACAAGAAAGGACACCCATGAAACGACTCATTGCCACACTCGCAACCGCTGCCCTCGGGCTCGCCGGATGTGCGGGAGGCGGCTCCGGGAACAAAGCCGGTGAAAGCAGCTCCCCCTCCGCCGGCGTGCAGCAACCTACCGCGAGCGCCACCGCCGCCCTCACCGTCGGTCTCACCTACGTTCCGGATATCCAATTCGCGCCTTTCTACGTGGCTGAAGACCAGGGCTATTTCCGCGAAGCTGGGCTTGATATCACGCTGCGTCACCACGGCGCCCAAGAATCCCTCCTCGGCGCGCTCTCCAGCGGGAGCGAAGATGTGGTTTTTGCCGGCGGTGACGAAATGATGGAGGGTCGCTCCAACGGTATCGACGTCGTCAATTGGGCAACGATGTACCAGGATTATCCCGTCACCCTCATCGTGCCGGCCGATTCCCCGATTCAAAATGCAGCTGACCTGGCTGGACGCCGCATTGGGCTGCCCGGTCCGTACGGGGAAAACTATTATGCGCTCCAGGCGCTCATGGCCGCACATAACTGGACTGAATCAGATATCAGCGTGAATTACATCGGCTACACCCAGGCCGCCGCCCTGGCCAGTGGGGAGGTGGACGCAATTATCGGTTTCCGCAACTCCGATGTTCCCAGCGTGGAACGCCAGGGGGTGCCGGTGCGCACCATTGAGATGCTCCCGGGCGGACTGCCGCTCGTCGGGGTGGGACTCGGTTCGCTGCGCCCCACTGTCGATGCCCATCGTGACGATTTCACCCGCATGCTCGGAGCGCTCGACCGCGCCGTGAACTTCGCGCGCAGCAACCCGAAGGAAACCGTGGAGATCACCGCAAAGCATGTTCCGGCTTTGCGCGAAGCGGATAACGCCACCGCTGCCGAAAAAGTCCTCGCGAATACCATTGAGCTGTATGCGGGGCGTACCCCGCTCGGGGTGCAGGACACGCGGCGCTGGGAAGCGATGGCCACGTTTATGTCTGAGAAACTGTTACGCGAACCGGTTGCCGCGGCTGATGCTTTCGTTGATCTGACCGGTAACTCCGCGCATTAAGAACGACGACGCAGCTGCGTGCCACCGGCCTACCGGGCACGCAGCTCAACTCTGCTGAGCCCACGCCACCAGCTCCCCGGCCGTGTAGCCGGCCGCGCCGGCCGCTAAGAAATTGAGGGGATCGGCGGTGAGCGAGCGCCCCATCGTGGACAGCCGTACCGGGAAGTCTGCGAGGGCGCTCGCTACCGCACTCGCCTCTATATCCACACGTTCCAAGTGGGGTGCTCGGAAAAGTTCCTCCAGCTGCCCGCCCAGACGCGCGGCCACGTCAGCTGGTACCGCTCGGGAGAGCGCATCCTCGCCGAGCACCGGAACCGGGCAGCTCACCTGGCAGCGCGCCACCCGCGTGAGTGCCGTCACGCTGTGATGGGAAAGTCCCAGGTGGCGCTCCCGCCTATCCGCGCTCGACATCCGCAAGGCCGCAATCGGGATTCCTCCCAGGGTAGCGGCGGCGTTGAGATGCTCACCGACCCGTGTTCCGGAAAATCCCCACCGGGTATCCGTTCCCAAATTCCCCGGCCCCTGCGCCACCACGGCTACATCCGCGTGCCAAACCAGGCGCGCCGCCAGTAAGGCCGTATACATCGTGACAGCTTCGAGCTTCCCCCCGAAGGCCTGCCCGCACGAAATTGTGCCCAGGATAAGGCCGAGATCTTCCAATTGCGCAGCGGTGCGTGAGAACCAGGCGGGCAGAGCTCCGCCGTCGTCCATCACATACGCGATACGTGCGTTCGGCACCCGCGCGTGCACCCCGGCAACAATCGCGGGAAGCGCCGAATGCAAATCTGCTGCCACCACCGGCATCCCGGCGATGGAATCAGCCTCGCGCAGCAGCTCGTGGTGGGGAGAATTTTGTTCATCAACACCCAGGGTGAGGTATTGGAGCGGGGTGTAGCGGGCCTTGACAATATGGCCGGGCGTGGAGGAGTCTGCGGGCAAGCGCTCGGGAATCGCGCACACAAAGAAATAACCGCCGGTGCCCAGCCCGCGCGCGGCGGCACTTGCCTGAAGCAGCACGGTATCACCGACCTCCGGCTCGCCGACGAGTTCAGGATAGGCCAGCGCTCGCCCGCGGGTGCCATCCTCAAGCTCCACTTCGGCTTCGCGCGCCCCACGCCATGTTTTGCCCAGGGAAAGAATTCTCCCTCTCCGCCACATCATCACGGCTTTAACTCTACCGTCGGCTAGGCTGGGATCGTGAAGCAGAAAGAGACACGCCGGCGCCGCGAACGTCAGCTCGCGCTCCTCCACACGATTCGCCGCGGTAGTTTCCTTACCGCGGCGGAACTCATGGAGCGAATCCCGGCCTACGCCGAAGCCGGAATCGATCTGCGCACCTTCCAACGCGATATTGATGAGCTGCGGGAAGCCGGGTATCCCGTTATTTTCGATGATCGCTGGCGTTATTCTTATGATTCGACCGCTCCGGTCCTCGCGCGGGTGACCGGAATTGGAGCCGGTGTGCTCCACGCTCTGCGCGCTAGTATCGAGGCGGGCGATCCCCAAGGTGAATCGGCACGCCTGGGGGTGGCGAAACTGCTCGCGATAGCGCCGCCGGAAAACGGCGACGCCGCAGTCCCCACCCACCTGCGGGTTAGGATTCCGGGTGGCGCGGCCGCGCGGGTGGTGGCGCGTGCCCTCCAGTACCGGCGCCGGGTCCGCTTCGATTACCGCCGCGGCCCTGGGCTGGTCAAACATTATGAAGTCGAGCCGTGGAACTTCTCCGAACACTACGGAATGTTCTATGTTTCCGGGCTGGCGCGTTCGCGGGCGGGGCGCGGCGAGGCGTTCGGCCCGTGGGATGAGCGAACTTTCCGCCTCGGTCGTGTGATCGCCGGAACTCTCAGCGTAGGTGAGCCATGTGAGTTCCCGCGGGGGGAAGTAGGCGGTGACCACTTCGATGTCGATATTATTCTTCATATTCGCGACGGTGCCGCTGCGGCGCTTACCGCCCGCGGGGAAAAACTCAGCCGCGCGCAGGCGCCGGCTCCAGCGGGATGGTCGGCCTACCGATTCTCCACCGTGGGCCTTAATCGCATTTTCGAATATCTTGCTTTTTACGGGGTGGATGTGCGCCTCGCTGCGCCCGGTGAGCTGCGTGAGGAATGGGACCGCCGTGTAGAGAATCTCATTAACCTGGGCGAAGCTGCCGGGCCGGGGGAGGGGGGAACTCGATGAGTACCGATATTGTTACCACTCTCGGGATGCTGCTCTACCTGCATGAACGCCCCGAGGGCGCGAGTTTGGCTGAGCTGACCGCCCATTTCCAGTTCCCCTCCTGGAAGCGCACCCTCGACTATCTTTGGGATGCTAACCTCGCGGAAACCGCCGATTTCGATATCCCCTTCGAATTAGAGCTCCCTGAACGTGCCGCTTCCGCGGGGCGCGTGGCGGAATCGGATACCGCGGGCGGGCCGGAGAGTCGCGTCTACCTGCGGTCCATGACAGATGATCCGGTTATTCCTTTCACGTTGGACGATGCGATGGTGGTAGCTGCGCTGCTCGATGCCGCCCGGGATGTGACCGCTCCCGGCCCGGCTGCCACAACCCTCACCGCCACGCGCAACGCACTGGGGGAGGCGGTGCGCGAAGCCGGATACGAAGGTGCCCTCTGGCCACCAACCCGCCCGGCGGCGGATGCCGCCACTATGGAGGCCGTGCACGCAGCACTCCAAGGCGGCTGCTACCTTGACTTCAACTACGAACGCGCCGTGGCCGAGCCGTTTGCGCATGCGAAGGCCGGGCACGAACACGTTATTCCCCTCGTTATCCTGGCCGGTGACGCTCCGCTACTACGCGCCCTCACCGCGCAGGGCCTGCGGCATTTCCGCCTGGACCGGATAACGGCGGCCCGTCCCGGGGCGAAGCTCAACCGATCGGAACGCGCGGCAGCTCGCAAAGCCCTCGCCGAGGTAGAGAAAAGCGAGAAAGTGCAGCGCACCCGCGGGGAGGATACCTGGGAACCGCGCGGCACGCAGGTACGGATCACCGTGACCGGAGCCTCACGCTGGGTGGCCGAAACCCTCCCCGGCGCGCGGGTGCGCGAAGCGGATGAGGAATATGGCACCGCGGCAGCGCCGGGCGGCGCGGAACTGCTCACCATTGAGGTTCGGGCGCGCTCACTTTCCTGGCTCGTTTCCCTCCTCGTGCAAATTGACGACGTGATCGCATTGGAACCGCCGGCGGTTGCGCGCGCGGTAGGGCGGTATTGCGCGCGCTTGCGCGCCCAGAAGGGCGACGACGCCGCTGCGTGCGTGAGCGATGAAAGTGCACCGGAAGGGGAGCGATGACCGATCTGCTACTCGAGGATTATCGGGAAAGCTACGCTAGCCGCGGTATCCACCTCGATGATTTCCAGCTGGAAGCCTGCGCGGCTCTCGGGCGCGGCCATGATGTGCTGGTCTGTGCTCCCACCGGTTCGGGGAAAACAGTGGTGGCCCATTACGCGGTGTATCTAGCTTTAGCGTCGTCGAAAAAATGTATCTATACCGCGCCGATTAAAGCGCTCTCCAATCAAAAGTACGCCGAACTGTCCCGGCAGATCGGTGCGGAGCAGGTGGGTCTGCTCACCGGCGACCAGAGCATTAATCGCGAGGCGCAGATTTTGGTGGTGACCACCGAAGTGTTGCGTAATATGCTGCTGCACGAATCCCCTGATATCCGTGACGTCGGCTACGCAGTTCTGGACGAAGTGCATTTTTTGGCGGATCCTGACCGCGGGCCGGTATGGGAAGAAACAATTTTGTCGCTCCCTGATCATGTGCGTTTGGCTGCGCTATCGGCCACGGTGGCCAATACCGAGGAACTCGCAGCGTGGATGCGGTCGGTGCGCGGGGCAACGGACGTCGTCGTATCGACAAAACGCCCCGTTCCGCTCGCGCAATACGTCAATGTGGGCCGCAAGCTCTTCCCGCTCTACCGTGCGGGTACTTTGGATCCTGATCCGGCGCTGGTCAACGCGCTGGGCCGGCGCAGTGCGGAACGCAAGAAACGCGTCTCGGATCGCGAGCGCCGTGCCATCATCGACAAACTCGGCGAGCGGCGTATGCTCCCGGCGATTGAATTCATTTTTTCCCGCAAAGGCTGCGATAAAGCGGTTGAGGCACTACTGCGCCATAATGAGGTCCTCACCACCCGCGAGCAGCGCGCCGAGATCGCTAAGGAGGTCGCGGCGCTGCGCGAAACACTCACGGAATCGGATCGGCGCGCCGTGCATTTTGAGCGGGCCGCCGCGGCGCTGGAACGCGGATACGGAGCTCACCACGCCGGGGTTTTCCCCGCTATCAAAGAGCTGACTGAACGTCTCATGGAACGCGGGCTCCTCAGTATCGTCTACGCGACCGGTACTCTGGCCCTCGGCATCGATATGCCGGTGCGCACCGTGGTCCTCGAGGAACTCCAGCGCTGGGACGGGCACGGTTTTGTGGACCTGAGCGCTACCGAATACACCCAGCTCATCGGGCGTGCCGGGCGGCGCGGGCGCGATAACGTGGGCTACGGAGTGGTAGTAGCCGATGCGGATACCGATCCGGAGCATCTGGCCGATCTGGCTTCGGGGCGGGTAGAGCCCTTGATATCGGCTTTCCAGCCGTCCTATAACACGGTAACGAATCTGCTGGCTCGGATGAGCTACGCGGCGGCCCGGGATCTTATGGGGCGTTCTTTCGCGCAATTCCAACGCAATGCGGAGCTGGGGGGACTGGCGGCGCGGCGCGCCCGGATTCAACGCCGGGTGGAGACCGAGGAAAGCCGCCTGCGCTGCTCACGCGGGGATCTGCTTGACTACCTACGGCTGCGCGGGAATGCCGGGCGGGCCGCGAAAGCCGAACGCAAAGCCGCGAAACGGCGCTACCGGGAGCGTATTGCGAATAGTTTCGCGGCGGTGCGCCAGGGCTATGTGTACGCTTACGCGAGAGGTACCGAGCTGTCCTACGCACTGGTGCTCTCCGCCACCCCGGAGCGAGTGCGCATTATCGATTGGTTCGGGAACCTGGCGTGGCTTGATGAGGATTCTCTCGCCTCGGAAATGCGTGAGATCGGCCCGGTCACGGTACCTTTCGGAATGTCTACCAAAAAGGCGGAGGTGCGAGAGCACATCGCCGACGACATTCTCGATCTGGTGGGGGGACGCGCAGATCTGGGAATCGACCGGGACCTGCTGGCATCCTGGGCACGTTTCGCCACCCCGCGCGAGCCCAAAGTAGCCGCGCATCCGGTTTCTTCCTGCCCGCACCTGTATACCCATCTCGATGAGGCCCAAACATGGATGTCGCTCCACCACCGCATCGAGGAACTCGATCAGCGTATCGCGGCTTTCACCGATTCGGCCGGGCGGGAATTTGATGCCACCGCCGCGGTATTACGCGAGGTCGGGGTGCTCCAGGGCGACGATGACTCCATCCGCATGGGCCCGGGAGCCGCACAATTGCGCGAACTGCATACAGAGGCTGATCTGCTCATGTACCAGTGCTTAGCGCAGCTGCCGGAGGGCGGACTGGACGGATCGGCCCTGGCCGGATGGGTGTCCATGTTTTTGGCCGATGATCGCTTGGGGACTGCCCTACCTCGCGATACTCGGCTCTTTGATGCGGCGCGGGTCGCCCGCGCCGAGGTGCAGTACCTGCAATCCCTGGAATATCAGCATGGGATTACGCGCACCCCGGATCTGAGCCCGGGCTGCGCGGATGTTTTCGCGGCCTGGGCTAGGGGAGTGGGCTTGGAGGCGTGCCTAGAATCAGCCCGGATGACCGCCGGGGATTTCATTTCCGCGGCCCGCCGCATTATCGATGTCCTCGGGCAGGTCACGGTGGCCACTGAGGGTACCTGGCTGAGCGATATCGCACGTCAGGCCCGTGACCTCATGCGGCGATCGGAGCTTATGTGAGCGGTGTTCTCTTGCGGCTGTGCGGCGTGGTTCTGGCAGGTCTTGGGCTCTTTGCCTCCTTCCCGCCCCTGAGCTACGGCATCCTCGCGCCGGTGAGTATTGCGCTACTTCTCCTCGTTGCGGCCTCCTGTCGCCCGAGCGCTGGTTTCGCCTACGGAGTTCTTACCGGATGCATATTTTTCTCCTTGCATTTTTCCTGGGCCGGAGAAGCCTCCGGGGATCTCATACCCCAACTCGCTCTCGCTCTGTCGCAAGCACTGTTTACCGGAGTGGTGGTGGCAACCTGGAGCGCCATGAGCCAGGCGCGTTGGACTCGTTGCCCGCTGCTATTCCTCCCCGCGGTAGCCCTGGTGTGGACGGGCGCCGAACTGGCTCGCTCCCTGTGGCCTTTCGGCGGTATCGCCTGGGGAACCCTCGCCTTTTCCCAGGTAGATAGCCCGCTAGTGCGCCTGGCACCCTGGGGTTCCACCATGCTGGTCTCCGCCGCCGTCGTGATATGCGGGGCAGCCCTCAGCCTGGCCTTCATTCGAGTGCGCAGCGGTCGGCTTTTTGTGGGGGCCGCTCTGGCGCTCAGCGCCGCGCTGCTCTTCGCTCTTCCCTGGGCACTTCCTCTTCCCGCCACCCCTCCCACCGGTACGCTACGCCTGGGCTATGTGCAGGGGATCGTGCCGCGGGCGGGTAGCCTTCCGGACGGGCGTGATCAGGCCCTGACCGTCACCGAGAATCTCAGCCAAGCAACCCGGGAAATCAGCCCGGAGGAGGTAGACCTGGTGGTATGGCCGGAATCCGCCTCCGATCACGATATTCGCGAGCATCCCCGCGCTCGGGCTCTCGTGAGCGAGACCTCGAACTACCTGGGTGTTCCGCTGCTCTTGGGGACCCAATCTTACGAGCGTGATGCTTCGGGACAGGCGATGAGCCGAACCAATGATCTTGTTGTTTATCTTCCCAACGAGACCGGGGGAGAGGTAAACGCTGTATACAGTAAGCAGCACCCGGTTCCCTTCGGGGAATATATGCCCTATCGAGATTTCTTCCGAAAGTTTAGCTCCGCGGTTGATCTGGTCTCCGTTGATATGCGGGCCGGTACGAAACCTGCGGTTCTTGACATCCCGATGGGGGAGAGCGGTGCCGGTCGCAAAAACGGTAGCCCGGCCGCGAAAAGCACCACCGTGCGCCTAGCCACCCCGATTTGTTTCGAAGTGGCGCTCGGAGATGTGGGCTCCGAGGCGATCCGCCAGGGTGCCCAGCTCTACGTGGTCGCCACCAATAACGCCTCTTTTGGGGATAGCGCCGAATCTGCCCAACAATTCGATATGGTCCGTTTCCGGGCGGTGGAATACCAGCGTATTGCGCTCCAGGTTTCCACCGTGGGAGTTTCCGGCGTCGTCGAAACAAATGGCGCGGTACGTGAACGCACCGAAGCGTGGACGCAAGCAGTGCATACCACCACGGTGGCCCTCCACGAAGGCCTCACTCCGGCAGCGCGTTTCTATCCGTACTACCGGGACGGGGTTCTCGGTGCGGCGGCAGCGGTCGGCGGTATAGCATGGGTGTGGTACGCAAGGCTGCGCTGGAAGAAAGGTTAGTCGTGCACGTTCTCATCACGATTCCCACGTACAACGAGGCGGAGAATCTTCCGCGTATTATCGAGCGGGCCCGCCGGGCGGTACCCGCCGCGGATATCCTGGTTGTTGACGATAATTCTCCGGACGGTACCGGGGATATCGCCGAGGAACTTTCCGGGCGTGATGAGCAGATTCACGTGCTGCACCGCAGCGAAAAAGATGGTCTCGGGCGTGCCTATATCGCGGCTTTCGGCTGGGCACTTGAGCACGGATACAGTCATGTGGTGGAGATGGACGCGGATGGTTCCCACCATCCTGAACAGTTGCCGCTGCTGCTTGAGCGCGCCGCGATGTCTGATCGGCCGGATCTGGTTATCGGTTCGCGCTACGTGCGGGGCGGGAAAATTGATGGTTGGTCCAAGCCGCGCGAAGCGCTCTCGCGCCTGGGGAACCTTTATATTCAAGGGATGCTCGGGCTGCCGGTACGTGATGCCACCGCCGGCTACCGCGTGTACCGCACAGATATGCTGGAGAAGCTCAACCTGGATTCCGTGGAAGCACGCGGCTACTTCTTCCAGACGGATATGACCGACCATGTGGCGCGCAGCGGCGGTCATATCGTTGAAATGCCCATCACTTTTTCAGAGCGCGAGGCGGGGGAGTCGAAGCTCTCCGGTTCGGTATTCACCGAATCACTGAAGCGCACCACGGTGATGGGCGTCACGCGGCGGGGGAGGCAGCTACGCGATGCCGCGAAACGAGCTGCCGCCCACCTGCGCCGGCCGCGGCATTGAGCGCCGCGTGATTGACGGTGGCGATTAGCGGTTCCGCCGCAAGCGCAGCTTACCTTCACGCAGTAGCTCGAGACGTTCCTCCAGCAGCACCTTGAGCTCATCTTCGTTACGGCGTTCCATGAGCATATCCCAGTGGGTGCGCACCGGCTTGGGCGGCTTGCGGTCGTCCACGCCTTCACCTTCGATAAGTTCGGCTTCCACGCCGCAGCGGCACGTCCACGCGGTAGGTACCTCGGCGTCCACCGCCATGGCAACCCCGAATTCGTGGCCGTTCGTGCAGCGGTATTTCACCTGCTGGCGATCCACGAATACCACGTTGTCATCGGTCTCGAGTGAATTGGCTCCGATGCGCATTCCGCGCAAGGAACGTTCAGCCATAGTGCTATCCTTCCTCGCGGGCCGGCAAGCCCGCATATTGTTTCGCTGTTTCCATATTAACGACGACGCCGCGTACACCTGCGGTTGCGCTCTGGAAAACGGTGCGGTCATGCGTTAAAGAGGGGCTGGACGGGAATCTGGCCCCCCGGCACTACTTGCCGATAATGTACATTATGTCAAAACGAGTTCGTGGGGAGCGCGAGCGGCGGGCCGCTGGTCCGGGTCCTGGTAGCAAGCCCCTTCCCCGTACTTTTTCGCCGTACTTTGATCTTGCCCCTTCTTCGCCCATGCCTGTCGTTCACACTCTGGACTGTCAGTTTTGATTATTTAAGATATTCGGCAAAATTGCTGGCATGCCGTTGACCTGGGCGCATATCTCTCTGTTCGGGCCGGCGGCCAGCTATCAGGAAGGATATGTATGGCTGAGCAACCACGCTGGCGCCGATTTAGCGTCACTTGGGCCTGTGCCGCACTCATCGGCGGCGCCCTCGCTCCCGCAACCGCGGCGGCCACGGAATCGGATGGGCACGCACCCCTCGACATCCGCGCCACCGTCGCCGCAGCGGAAAGTGATCCAAATTTCACCGGGAAATGGTTTATTGAGCTTAAGAGCGAACCTCTTATTCGCGGTGGTTCCTCCGCCCGCATCGCGGGCGAGCAGCGCGAATTCACCCAGACGGTCGAAGATGACGGTGGCGAGGTGGACACCTCCTACCAGCACGTCTGGAATGGCGTGACCGTCGAAGCCGATTCGGTGGAACTGGCGCGCTACGTCAACGACGCTAATGTTATCGGTGTTTACCCGGTCCTCACGGTGGAACGTCCCGCCGAGGTGGACTCGAATGCGGAAATTAACCGCCCGGGCGAAACTCCCGATATGTATTCCGCGCGGGAGATGACCGGCGCGAGCGTGGCCAATGAAGAATTCGGTGTCACCGGCAAGGGCGTGCGCGTGGGAATTATCGATTCCGGCGTGGCCATTGATCACCCCGCTTTCGGTGGGAACGGCGTCAAGGGCGAGCGCGCTTTCCCCAATGAGAAGATCGTAACCGGTTACGATTTCGTGGGCGACTCCTTCAATACGGATCGCAGCGATCCGAATTTCCAGCCGGTCCCCCACCCGGACACTCTTCCCGATGATTGCGGGGCCGGCGGCGGGCACGGCTCGCACGTTGCCGGTATCGCCGCAGGTAATGACCCGGAAAGCAAGTTCAAGGGCGTGGCTCCCGATGCTGTAATCGGTGCTTACCGCGTATTCGGATGCACGGGTTCCACCAGCTCCGAGGTCATTCTTTCCGCTCTCGAACGCGCCCAGCGCGACAAGATGGACGTGGTTAATATGTCTATCGGCGCGGCTTTCGCCACCTGGCCCAACTACCCCACCGCGGTGGCTTCGGAAAACCTCGTTGCCGCCGGTGTGGTGGTGACGGCCTCGCAGGGTAATTCCGGTGCGAAAGGTATTTTCTCCGGTAGTGCTCCGGCGGTAGGCCCCTCGGTTATCGCGGTGGGTTCCGTGGACAATACCCACGTGCTGCGCCCGGTATTTATGTTCAACGGCGCGCCCGAGGGATTTGATAATGTCACGGAATCGCCGGCGGTACCCACGGCGGGTAGTCTCGACGTCGTCGCCTATCCCGAAGGGCAAAAAACCGGCGCTGTTGATCTTCCCGGAACACCGTTTACCGGGAAAGCAGTGCTTATCTCCCGCGGCACCTCGACCTTCTACCAGAAGGCGCGCGCCGCGCAGGACGACGGCGCCGCCGCGGTCATTATCTACAACAACCAACCCGGGAGCCTCAACGCAACCATCGCCGGAAGCCCGGCCGTGACCATTCCGGTCATCGCGGTCACCCAAGAACAGGGCGAGCGCTTCGAAGAGGCCGTAGCTGCCGGAAACGCCAGCCTCGAATGGACGGACGCGAAGCGAGTGGCCGCCTCCCCCACCGGCGGGAAGATTTCCGATTTTTCCTCCTGGGGCCTGGCCGCGGATCTCCAGCTCAAGCCCGATGTGGTCGCCCCGGGTGGCAATATCTATTCTGCGTGGCCGGTCGATGACGAGGTGACGCCCTCGTGGAAGACGATTTCAGGTACCTCGATGGCGGCCCCGCACGTGGCCGGGAGCGTGGCTCTGCTCCTCCAAGCTAACCCGAAGCTCACGCCGGCGCAGGTGCGCGCGGCTTTGCAGAACACCGCTGATCTGGTGACGGTGGACGGCAGCGCGGATTCCCCGAAGCTCGCCACGCACCGCCAGGGTGCTGGCCTCGTCAACCTTCCCGCGGCCCTGACCGCGGTCACGGAACCGGGTACGAATGGTGGTGGGAGCCCCACCGCTTTCACGCCCGCCAAGATTTCCCTGGGCGATTCTGACGTGCAGGAAACGACGACGCTCACCGTGCACAACGCCGCGGCAGCTCCTGTCACCTACACCTTCACGGCGGATACCCACGTGCGCGCCACCAGCGGGCCGCATGATCGTTTCACCAGCTACAACGGGACCGATGCGCAGGTGGCGATTAGCCCCGCGCAGGTAACGGTGCAGCCCGGGGCAGACGCCCAGGTACAGGTGTCCGTCACCGATCCGACGAACGTGCCCGAGGGTACGATCTACGGCGGGTATGTGGTGGCCCACGGCGATGATAATTCCACCTACCAGGTGCCCTTCGCGGGTCTCAAGGGCGATTACGAAAACGCCTTGCAATTCCTCCACACCACGTGGAAGGTCAAGGATATTCGGCCGGATATCGCTCAGAGGCGCCCGGATCTGGCGAATCTGCTCGCCTACGATCCGCCCTCGCTAACGAAGCTCATTGCTTGCCCCAACCCGGCCACCATCTACAAGGGCGAGTGCCTGGATAAGGGTGCGCAGTACTCCAATGCCCCCAATTCTGAGCTCTTTGCCTACGCCATGGACTACGCCAACGGCGCGGTTCCGGTGGTGGAATACCATATCGATTCCCCGGTGCAGAAGCTTGAGATTCGTGTCTTCCACGCGAATGAGGATGGCTCAAAGGGTGCCCCGGTCTCGGAAAATAACGTGGTGCATAGCGAGGACGGTGTGGGGCGTACCGATCTGGGGCGCTTCGCCTGGGACGGTACCTACCTCGAATCCGCCTCGGCGACGACGCGCACCGCGGCTGCCCCGGGTCGCTATGTCTTTGAGCTGCGGGTCGTGAAGGGTACCGGTGCAGGAACAACTGAGCCGACCGGTGACACTCTTCCCGGATTTACCCGCAGCGCCAGCGAAGAAACCTTCGTGACAGCGCCCTTCTGCGTCAAGGAATGCACGACGCCGCAGCCGACTCCCACACCGGAGCCCACCCCGAGCGAGAAGCCGGAGCCGACCGTCGCCCCGACAATCCCGGCCCCCGCGCCGAGCCCGAGCATCGATCCAACGACTCCGGCCCCGACGCCAACGACCCCGGCCCCCGCGCCGACGCCGTCGGTGGAGCCCACGGTCGAGCCGACCGCTCCGGCACCCGCGCCTACGACTCCCGCGCCCGCGCCGAGCCCGAGCACAGAGCCGGAACCCAGCGAGGAGCCGAGCAAGCCGGCCACTCCCCCGGCCTCGCACGGCAACACTTTCTTCGTCTCCAATACTTGGACGGCAACCGTTGCCTCGGCAGTGTTCTCTTACGGGCGTGCCGGCGATGAAGTCCTCGTGGGTGATTTCGACGGGGATGGGAAGGATACTTTCGCGGTGCGCCGCGGCAACACCTTCTATGTCCAGAACTCGCTCGT
>NZ_JASPCQ010000013.1:0-51481 GCF_030230305.1 Actinotignum sanguinis | reverse complement strand
AAGATTACTCGTTTGGCTGCGGTGTATGAGATCGGTGATATTTTCATTGCTGCGATTAAGGAGGGGGTGCGTTTGTGCGGGGTGGAGTGCTCGCCGTTGATGCGTGCCCCGCAGGTGCCGTTGAGCGTGGAGGATTCGGAGAAAATCGCGGCGCTGCTACGCGAGGTGCGCGCATAAATACGCACGCATGAAATACCGCGTATTAAATACCACGCATTAAATACGACGACGCCCGGGGTGGGCGGAAAATCCGCCCACCCCGGGGCCAGCCGGCCACCGTGTTCCTTGCCCGCGCCGCGGCCCGGGAAATATTCAGCACCATCTTCACCCACCCGCAAATTGAATTGTTGCGTAAATATTGGACTGAAGTGTATGTTAATAATGTATCTAATGTGAGATACGCTTCTCGGCAACAATTTCGACCAGTTGCGTCGATGATGATGTAACTCTGAGCGAAGTGAAAATTGAGGCGCCGTGAGATAAGGAGGCGAGTCATGTGGTGGCGCATATTCCCAGAAGGGATGTGGGGTGGAATCCTCATCTTTCTCGCTGCCAATCTCAAGCAGGGCGAATGGACTGATATCCCGGTTGTTCTCGAGACCGTCCTGCTGGTTCTCTTAGCATTGTGGAGTTTTTCTTGGCGGCGGCGGGAAGGTCTCACGGAAATCCTCCACGCGGGATTCTATATGGCAAGTGCAATAGCGCTGCTGGTAATACAGAATTCGTCATGGACGCAATTTGCCGTGGTTATCCTTGTGGTGGGCTACATGGTCGGCTATAAATATCGGAGAGAAAACCTCGCTATAGGAAGCGAAAATTAGTACACCCTGGGGCGTGATTGTCAGCGTACGGCCGCCAATCACGCCCCAGTTTTCGGCGCATAGATCACCATTGCCCATATCGGCATGGCCATTGTTGCCGATCAATTATGAGGGCAAGTTCCCGTTAGGGCCGCTGGCCTACTTCGAAAGTATTAACCGTCCAGGCGCGCAGCTGGTCGGAAAGTGTCACGCCCAGGCCGGGACGGTCAGAAACGATCATGCGGCCGTCCTTGATTTCCATATGCTCATTGAAGAGCGGATCCAGCCAGGTGAAGTGCTCCACCCACGGCTCCAAGGAGTAGGTGGCCGCCAGGTGGGAGTGGATCTCCATGGCGAAATGCGGGGCGAGTTGCAGCCCGGCATGCTCGGCCAGCTTCGTCAGCTTGAGGAATTCCGATACGCCACCCACGCGCGGGGCGTCCGGCTGGATGAAATCGCAGGAATGGTTCTCGATGAGCTTGACGTGTTCGGCCACCGAAGCGAGCATCTCACCGGTAGCAATCGGGGTGATGAAACGCCGCGCAAGCTCCGCGTGCCCTTCGTAATCGTAGGCATCCAGCGGTTCCTCAATCCACACCAGGTTGAATTCTTCCAGCCACTCGCACATGCGGTTCGCGGTGGGGCGATCCCACTGCTGATTCGCATCAACCATAAGCGGGAAATCATCGCCCAGGGCCTCGCGCACCGCCTTGACGCGGGTGTAATCCACCTGGTGATCCGGGTGGCCCACCTTGATCTTGATACCGCCAATGCCCCGCTCCTTCGAGGCCAGCGCATTTTCGATCACTTCCTCTAGCGGCGAGGAAAGGAAACCACCGGAAGTGTTGTACGTGCGGATGGAGTCGCGGTGGGCACCAATAAGCTTGGAGAGCGGCAGCCCGGCCCGCTTCGCCTTCAAATCCCACAGGGCCACATCAATGGCGGCGATGGCCTGCACCGCCACCCCGCTGCGCCCCACCGAAGCCCCGGCCCACAGCAGCTTCACCCGCAGCCGGTCAATATCATTGGGATCTTCTCCGATAAGGTTATCGGCCACCTCGGAGGCGTGGGCGAATTGGGCTGGCCCACCCGCTCGTTTCGAATATGAAAAACCGACTCCGGAATGGCCGTCGGTTGTTTCGATTTCGCAGAAGAGGAAATTCACCTCCGTCATGGGCTTTTGCCGCCCGGTGAACACCTTTGCGTCAGAAATCGGGTTGTTCAGTGGCAAAATAACGTGGGAAAGCTTCACGTGTGCGATGGTATCCCGGCTCACAATATGCTCCTTTGCCTTGGGGTCTGCCTGAGATATGCCGGAAAGGCACCCGTGCGGCGGTGCACACACGGCGTCAGCCTACTTACCGGCAATACAAGTATCTACACATGTAGACCGCGCCAAGTGTGACATAAGTCCCCAGGTGGTGCACCTTCGCGGCCAATAGGGAGAAAGCCAGGTGGCGCCGTCGTCGTTAGGTCTGAGTTGGTTCAAGTTAGTCAGGTTTTCGAAACTGGCGGATGAGAACAGCGAGATTGCCCGGGATAGGTAGTGGCAGCGGTATCGAAGTTATCCACAGAATCCGCAAACGTCATCCTTGTCCACAAGGCGTTACCTAGGTCTTTTTTACGCTTCCACGCCATGCGAGAATGGCGGAGAAGGACGGAGGTGACCACTATGACAGTCATTATCGGGCGAACCTACACCTCGCTGGAAGAAATTCTGGCGCGGAAAGAGGAGATTCTGCGCGAAGTCAGGATGACCCGGGAAGAATTCGACCTACGCGCTGATAACTACCTGCTCGGCGAAAAAGAAGCGAAGCTCTATTTCGAATTGGACGGATTAGATTACTTCGAGAAGTTGGCTCGCTATGGTCGAGAACCGTGATCATCCAGGTGGAAGCCTAGAGTTCCAGGCCGAAAGATTTGCTGACCACCTCGGAAAGATAAGCAGTTTTCTAGATGAAAATTCTTCAGTAAGTATCGAGTCGGTGGTGCTGAGTGAAGCACCTGGAAAGCGAATCAGTGGCCGCATAGCTTTTCCACACAACCTGCTTGTGCTATTTGACTATCGAGTTTTTCTCGATCCGGAGAGTGGTTTTCTCACGGTCGATCAATCAACATTTTCAGTGATCCGCGGACACGAAGGAAAAGAGCCTCTAGTACGCTGGGATTACATTCGCTCACCACGCTCAACTATTCCCTGCGCGCATATCCAGATACATTCGCACGGCGATGAATGGATGCACGCTTTGCTCCTGAGCGGTCATCATTCCCGCCGGGCACGCCGGCGCATCAAGAACGCGGCCCGCACTCCTCGTATTGCCAATGTTCATTTCCCGGTGGGTGGGCGCAGGTTCCGGCCCTGCCTTGCACTCGAAGCTCTCGAAACGTGAACCACCCATCCCATTCTTCTCCGTGCTACGCAATCGGCGCGGAATCGAGGATGCGATTAACCGCGGTGCGCATGGCTGCCGCGATCTCCGCTTCACGCTCCGCGCTCCAGCGCGCGCTGGGGATAGAACAGGAAATGGCGTCGCGCACCGGGCTTTCGTAGGGGAGAGAAAATGCCACGCAATGCAGGCCGAGGGTATTTTCCTCATTATCGATAGCGTAACCGCGCGCGGCGGTCTCCGTGAGGGCCTTGCGCAGCTGCGCTTCTGAGGTGATAGTTCGCTCCGTCAAGGCCACCAGTTCCTCCGGGATATCTGCGGGGCGGTGAGCCAGCACGGCCTTGCCCAGCCCGGTGGCCGCCGCGGGCAGGCGGCGCCCCACGCGCGAATAAGTGCGAGTGGAACGGTCGGATTGCTGGGTGAGGAGATACACGATTTCCGCGTTATCGAAACGGCCCATATGGAAGGTTTCCCCGTGCTCTTTTGCCAGATCCACAAGGATCGGGCGCACGATTCGCACGTACGGATCGGCATCGATATAGGCGGTGCCTACGGTCAGGGCGCGAATGTCCAGCATGTAGCGATCCGTGGAGGTGGCCTGCACCCATTCGGCGTCGATGAGGGTGCGCAGCAGCGCGTAGGTGGAGGAACGTGGCGCATCTAACTCCGCGCAAATCTCTGCCAAGCGCGGGGGGTCGGCAATGCGCCTGCCGAGGAATTCGAGCAGGTCAACGGTGCGCGAGGCAGATTTGACGGGGCGAACACCGCCGCCGGTTGTGCTTGTAGCTCTCAAACGGATCCAACACCTTCGTAAGCCGTGGTACCACGGCGCCTGGCGGAAAGCCGCGCGCTGTGGGGTACCTCAGGGGTGCCACGGTACCACGATAATTTCTTTCATTTCTCTAGGTTCCATAGTAAAGGACACCGCAACAAGTTCCCCGGAACTGCGCCGCGGAACACCTGTGTTGCCCTACATAGCTCAGACGTTAGTCCCACCCTGTAGTTTCAAAACCGCGTTTTAATACTAGTGTCTACATACGTAGCTGACTGTCCACAAAGTTTCGGTTTCGCTGGCGAAGTCGAAACTGAAGCCGCAACCAAGGAGAACTATGGAGTTCCATGCAGAAGGCGTGATTCCCGCTCTCGTCACACCTCTAGATCGCGAAGGAAACTTGCTGGAGCAGGGTCTGCGCGACGTCATCGACTACACGATCACCAACGGCGTGCACGGTATTTTCGTGCTCGGCAGCTCCGGTGAAATCTACGGTCTTGATAATGACCAGAAGCGCCGCGTTGTTGAAATCGCCGTGGAACAGGCCAATGGCCGGGTACCGGTCTACGCCGGCGCCTCGGAAATTACCACGCGCGATTGCATTAAAACCGCCCATATGGTCCAGGAAGTTGGTGGAGTTTCCGCCCTTTCGGTCCTCACCCCCTACTTCATGACCCCCACCCAGTCTGAACTGGTCGAACACTACAAGAACATCGCGGCAGAAACCGATCTGCCCATCCTGGTGTACTCCAACCCGGGCCGCACCAAGGTTCCGGTAGCGCTCAGCACCATGCGCGAACTCGTGAACGTCCCCAATATCATCGGCATCAAGGATTCCGCCGGCGATATGACGCTCACCGGGGATTACATCCGCGAGCTCCCCGATGACTTCGACGTCATTATGGGCCGCGATACCCTCATCTACCCGGCCCTGTGCCTGGGGGCCGCCGGCGCCATCGCCTCCACCGCGAATATTGCGCCCAAGCTCGTCTCCAGCATTTACAACGAATACCGCGCCGGCAACCGCGAACGCGCCCTCGAATTGCAAAATGCGCTCTCGCCGCTGCGCAACCTCGTAGACGTGGCCACCTTCCCGGTGGTTCTCAAGGAAGGCCTGCGTATGGCGGGTGTGGAAGCGGGTTACTGCTTCGCACCGGCCCGTGAACTTGCCCCCGAATTCCGCCCGGCGCTCGAAAAGGCCGTCGAAGCGGTCACCAATATCTAGCCGTATCCGGCTATCTCAGTGATGAGATTGGAAACTAAGGAAAAACCATGCCACTAGTAATCCTCGCACTTGGCATTGCGCTGCTCCTGTTCCTCATGATCGTGCTGAAGATGAATGGCTTTATTGCCCTCGTCATCGTCTCGGTCGTGGTGGGCATGGCGCAGGGTATGCCTCTCCTGGCCACCGTTGACGACAAGGGTGAGAAAGTCAAGGGACTCCTTGACGTCATCCAATCGGGTGTGGGCGGGCAGACCGGTAAACTCGTGCTGCTCCTCGGCTTCGGCGCCATGCTCGGCGTTTTCATGGCGGATATGGGCGCGGCGAACCGCCTCGCCACCACCATGATTAACAAGTTCGGGATCAAGCACTCCCAGCTCGCGATTGTGATCGTGTCCTTCCTCGTCGGCGTCGTTCTCTTCTACGAGACCGCCTTCGTCATCATCATCCCCATCGTCTTCGCCGTGTGCCGGGCCTACAAGATCCCGGTTATGTGGCTGGCGATGCCCATGGCAATCGCGCTGTCCACGATGCACTCCTTCCTCCCGCCCCACCCGGGCCCCTCGGCCGTGGCGAATATGTACGATGCCTCCATCGGCCTGACCATGCTTTACGGCCTCATCTTTGCCATTCCGCTGGGCGCAGTGGTCGCCATCATGTGGCCGCGCCTGCCCTTCGTCAAGTCCGTGACCGCCCGCCCGCCGGCCGGCCTGGTCAACGAAAAGGAATGGACCGACGAAGAAATGCCGGGCTTCTGGGCTTCGCTGTGCATCACCGCCCTCCCGGTTATCCTCATCGGTGGCCACGCCATCCTCGAGGTGACCCTGGGTCACGATCACGCGGTCACCAAGGTCATGGCCTTCATCGGCCACGACTGGTTCGCCCTCATGCTCTCCCTCCTGGTGGCCGTGGCCTACTTCGGCCTGCTGCGCAAGGTGCCGATGGATAAGATCATGGCCTCCTGCGCGGCTTCGGTGAAGTCCATCGCGATGATCGTGTTCATCATCGGCGGTGGCGGTGCCTTCGCGGCCGTGCTCAAGAACGGTGGTATTTCCGATTACATCCTCGGAATCACCGAGAACCTCAGCCTCTCCCCGATTATTATCGCTTGGCTTATCGCCGCGCTCATGCGCGTGGCCCTCGGTTCCGCTTCGGTGGCCGTGGTGGCCGCGGCCGGTATCGCGCTGCCGATGATCGCCGGCGGCGGGGTGAGCCCCGAAATCATGACCCTGGCAACTGCGTGCGGTTCCATTATGGCCTCGCACGTCAACGACCCCGGGTTCTGGATGTTCAAGGAATTCCTCGGGCTCTCGGTGGCGGAAACCATCAAGGTCCGCACCACCTACACCTCGCTGCTCTCCGTGCTCGGCCTGGGCGCCTGCCTGCTGCTGAGCCTCGTGGTTCCGGTCTAAGGATACGGATAGGGGGTACGACGGCGCAGCTACGGCCGCGCCCTACCCCCGCGAGGAACGGTGCGCAGAGAAAACGGCGCATAAACGGCGCATAAAAACGGAGCGCCCCACCCCACGTGAAACGCTCCGCCCGTTGGAAACACCAACCTGACGATCATACAAAAAGGAAGGAAAAACTCCATGAAGATCGGATTTATCGGTCTTGGCATTATGGGTAAGCCCATGGCGAAGAACCTCCTCAAGGCCGGGCACGAACTCTATGTGAACGACCACAATGCCGAAGCCGTTGCCGAAGTGGTGGAAGCCGGAGCAACCGCCGTTGCGAACGGTAAGGAAGCTGCGGAGAAGGCCGACCTGGTCATCACGATGCTTCCGAATTCCCCCCACGTCAAGGCGGTGGCCCTGGGCGAAGGCGGCATTATCGAAGGCGCTCGCGAAGGGCTCATCTACGTTGATATGTCCTCCATCGCACCCCTCGCCTCGCGCGAGGTGGCCGCGGGCCTGGAAAAGGCCGGCGTGCGGATGCTGGACGCCCCGGTTTCCGGCGGTGAACCGAAGGCCATTGACGGCACCATGTCCGTGATGGTCGGCGGCGAAGAAGAGCTCTTCAACGAGGTCAAGGACGTGCTCGGCGTGATGGCCGGGGACGTTACCTACGTGGGGCCCATCGGCGCCGGCAATATTGCTAAGCTGGCCAACCAGGCCATCGTGGCGATCAATATTGCCGCCTGCGCCGAAGCGTTCACCATGGCCCAGAAGGCCGGGGTGGATCCGGAAGCCGTGTACCGCGCTATCCGCGGCGGACTGGCCGGTTCCACGGTGATGGACGCCAAGGTTCCCATGATGCTGGCCCGCAATTTCAAGCCGGGCTTCCGCATCAACCTGCATATCAAGGACCTCAACAACGTTATGGACACCGGCCACGGGGTCAATTCCGCGCTTCCGCTCACCGCACAGGTGCGCGAGATGATGTCGGTGCTCGAAGGTGATGACCATGCCGGTGAGGACCACTCCTCCCTCGTGCGCTTCTACGAGAAGCTCGCGAATATCGAGCTGCACCCGGGCCTGCCCGAGTAAAGCACCCGCTGGCCGTAACTGACCAGCTGGCCGCGGCCGTGTGACTCCGAGCCGCGCCTGGCTGGAACCGAGCGCGGCCGGACCGGCCGGAAAGGAAGTTCTCCTGACCGGCCGGCCGGCGGCCAGCTAGCGGCGTCGTCGTAAAACCGCGCGTAGCGCAGCCGCACCCCACCAGAACACCGCACCTACACATAACCGCACATACTCTGCTACTCCGACCAACCGCGCTGCGCGGCACACAGCATCCGCGCAGCGCCCAAAGAAGAAAGACAACGATGTCAGTTCCCACAATTAAGAAGATTGATGTTTACCCGGTTGCCGGCCATGACTGCATGGAACTCAACCTCTCCGGCGCGCACGGCCCCTACTTCACCCGCAACGTGGTGGTCATGGAAGATTCCAGCGGAAACGTTGGTATCGGTGAAGTTCCCGGTGGCGAGAAGATCACTCGCACCATCGAGGACGCCAAGGATATCGTGCTGGGGCGCTCCCTGGCCGATTACAACAATTTCCTGCGTGAGGTGGGTGAACGCTTCGCGGACCGCGATGCCGGCGGGCGTGGCCTCCAGACCTTCGACCTGCGCACCACCGTCCACGCCGTGACCGCGCTGGAAGCGGCCACCCTGGACCTCTTCGGCCAGTTCCTCAACGTGCCGGTGGCCGCGCTCCTGGGCGAAGGCCAGCAGCGCGATCAGGTGCGCGCGCTCGGCTACCTCTTCTACGTGGGCGATCCGGATAAGACGGACCTGCCCTACCTGCGCGAAAAGGATTCGGATGTGGAATGGTACCGCATCCGCCACGAAGAAGCCCTCACCCCCGAAGCGATCGTGAAATTCGCGGAAGCCACCCACGATCTCTACGGATTCCAGGACTTCAAGCTCAAGGGCGGCGTGCTCGAAGGTGCCAAAGAAATGAAGGCGATTGTGGCCCTCAAGGAACGCTTCCCCGAGGCCCGCATCACCCTCGACCCCAACGGCGCATGGTCCCTCAAGGAAGCCATCGAATTGTGCAAGGACAAGGTCGGCATCCTCACCTACGCCGAGGATCCCTGCGGCGCGGAAAACGGCTTCTCCGGCCGTGAAATCCTCAACGAGTTCCGCAAGGCCACCGGCCTGCCCACAGCCACCAATATGGTCAATACCGATTGGCGCCAGATGACCCACTCGCTGACCTTGCAATCCGTGGACATCCCGCTGGCCGACCCGCACTTCTGGACGATGCGCGGCTCGGTGCGCGTGGCCCAGCTCTGCCACGATATGGGCATGACCTGGGGCTGCCACTCCAATAACCACTTCGATATCTCCCTGGCCCAGATCGCCCACTGCGGCGCGGCGGCCCCGGGCGAATACAACGCCCTGGACACCCACTGGATCTGGCAGGAAGGCGTGGAGCGCCTCACCAAGGAACCGCTCAAGATCGTGGACGGCAAGCTCACGATTCCGCAGCGCCCGGGCCTGGGCATCGAGCCGGATATGGACCAGATCCTCGCGGCGCACGAACTCTACAAGGAGAAGGTGGAAGGCGGCGGCGCGCGCAACGACGCCATCGGCATGCAGTACCTCATCCCCGGCTGGAAGTTCGATAATAAGAAGCCAGCACTGGTCCGCTAACTAAAAGGCGGGTAGCTTGCGGCAACACTAGTTTGCGTTGACGCTAGCGTGCCGCACGCTACCGGCTTTAAGCTGCCAGTGTTCCTATCGCGCGGGGCGCGCGGGCGCGAGTTTTCTCCATTTCCTCGCGTTCGTGTGCCCCGCGTATTTTTTCGATAGCTTTTCTATAGCGTTTCGATAGCTTTAACATCCGCGTGACTCAGCACGGCGAAAATTGTAGACACCGACGTGAAAGGCTCTGCCATGAAAATTGTGTGCTGCCCCGATAGCTTCAAAGAATCCATGACGGCGGCCCGCGCGGCCGCGGCGCTCGCGGCCGGGGCGCGGCGGGCTATACCCGATGCGCAATGCGTGGAAATTCCTATGGCGGACGGCGGGGAAGGTTTCGCCCGCGCCATTGCCGATGCACTGGGCGCCCGGATCATCACGCTGCCGGTGGCCGGGGTGCGCGGGGCTACGGTGCCGGCTGAGCTGGCGATCGCGGGGGAGCACGCCATTTTTGAGAGCGCGGCCGCGGTGGGGTTGGACCAGTTGCGCCCCGAAGAACGCGATATTCGCCGCTCGGATAGTACCGGGGTGGGGCAGCTTATTGCGCGGGCGCTCGATGAGGGCGCCACCGAGATTCTGGTGGGCCTGGGTGGTTCCGCCACGAACGACGGCGGGGCCGGGATGCTCGCGGCACTCGGCGCACGTTTTTACGACGACGCCGCCACCGAGCTGGGCACCACCCCGGCGGAGATGGCGCGCTTGGCGCGGGCGGACTTCAGCGGCCTGGATCCGCGCCTGGCCGGCGTGACCATCCGGGTGGCCTGCGATGTGGATAATCCGCTGCTCGGGGAGCGCGGGGCTTCCGCGATTTACGGGCCGCAGAAGGGTGCTTCGCCCGCGGACGTGGAATTCCTGGACGGGGTGCTGCGTAATTTCGCGACCGTTGCCGGGAAGATGGACGTGCAGGAGACGCCGGGCGCGGGGGCGGCCGGCGGGCTCGGTTTCGCATTTTTGCTGTTGGGGGCCAGCCTGGAATCCGGGGTGGATCTGGTCATGGAAACCGTGGGGCTAGCAGAGGCGATGGCCGGCGCGGACCTGGTTCTGACCGGGGAGGGCGCCATGGATCGCCAAACCCTCATGGGCAAAACGCTTTCCGGGGTGGCGCGGGTTGCCGCGGCGGCCGGTGCGGGTGCCGGGCGCGGTGCGGGTGCCGGTGATACGCCCAGCGGCGGTAAATCTGCCGGCGTGCCGATTATTGCTTTCGCGGGGAAACTCGGTGAAGGCGTGGAGGACCTGTACGAACACGGCTTCGTTGGCTTGGTGCCGATTGTGGACCGGCCCTGCACGCTTGACGAGGCGCTTGCGGAGGGCGCGGCGAACCTGGAAAACGCCGCCGAACGCGCCTTGCGCCTCTACGCGGCCGGCCGGCGTGCCTAATTTCTCGGTGGCGGCAGCTAGATTAACCATCCATGACCCCTGGGGTAAACAAGTGTTGCCGAGGGGTGCGATCACATAAGTCGAACCTCAGGAGTCACACCAGCACCGGCGGAGGTACTAGGTGTTTTCAGAGCTGTACTTCGTATGTACGACATTCGCAGTACACCCCGGACAACACATACCGGGTCCGGCAGCCTGCACCCCGGCCCCAGCCGAGTGGGGCATCTCGAAGGGCGCGTCTGAAAGGGCCGGCCCGGTTATGGCGCAACGAAGTGGTACGTCACGACAGGAAATCATCTAGTTAATGTAGTTCTGGTACCACTTTGTGTGCGTCGATTTTGGGCGGTTGTCTGAAAGAACGACTACGGGGGGTGGTACATCGCGTGCGATGTACCACCCCCCGTGGCTTAGGCGCAGGGCTCGCCTAGCGGTCGGTGCGCAGCCGGCGCCAGGCCAGGATTCCGAGGCCGGCGAGCAACGCTGAGCCCGCGAGGGCTGCTCCGGTGCGGGCATCGCTGCCGGTGCGCACAATCCGCGGCGGATTCGCCGGCGGTGTGCTCGGCGGAGTAGCCGGAGGCGTGCTGGCCGGCGGAGTTACCGTAGGTGTACTCGGCGGAACCGTGGGCGGCGTCGGTGGCTCACTCGGAGTGG
Organism: Actinotignum sanguinis; assembly: GCF_030230305.1. Taxonomy (NCBI): domain Bacteria; kingdom Bacillati; phylum Actinomycetota; class Actinomycetes; order Actinomycetales; family Actinomycetaceae; genus Actinotignum; species Actinotignum sanguinis. The sequence goes on along the minus strand of NZ_JASPCQ010000013.1, from coordinate 40,125 downwards.
GAGGCACCGACGGTGTCGTTGGCGGTACCGACGGCGTTGTAGGTGGCGTCGTCGGCGGAGCCGGGGGAGTTGTCGGCGGTACCGGCGGCTCGGTTGTGGGCGGTACCGGCGGAGTGGTGGGAGGAGTCGGTGGCTCCGTCGTCGGCGGCGTAGTCGGCGGCGTAGTCGGCGGAACCGTGGGCGGCGTAGTAGGCGGAGGCGGCGGGGTCAGGGTATTGACCACTGTCACCGCACGGTGAATAACGCCGTCCTCGCCCGGGGCTTCGGGGCTGCCGGGAGTCTCAGGAGCGCTAGGGGCCGCCGGAACCGGCACGATCTCGCCAGCTCCCTTCTCACGCAGCCCGTACACATAGGCCACGCCCTCCGCAGTGGCGCGGGGCAGCCCGGTGAGTGTGCGAACCCAGTTATCCGCCTTCGTCACGGTGAAGCTCTGCACCACCTCGGGATGGGAGAAAGCCGCATCGGTATCGCGCAGCAGCTCGAATTCCACCTGCTCGGGCAGCGCAGCACCCGGCACCGGATCGCTCGAATCGCGGTAGGCCCACTGTTTCGTGACCGCGATATCCACCGGCGTAGGCACCTCATTGGCGACCTTCCCGACGAACCACACCTCGGGCGGAGCCATGCCTTCCGCCAGTTCCGGGCGCTTAGGCAGTTTTTCACCGCGCTGCACCAGCAGCTGCGACGGCTCCAACACCTTGGTTTTCAGCACCTCGCCAGCAGCGTCCAGCTCCTGCACCGCGTAGACGTACAACTCTCCAGCATCAGTGCGGATCGGTAGATTTGTGAAGCTCTTCGTCCACTCCTCACCGGCCGTCACGCTAAACTTCTGTACCACCTGCGGCTTCGGGAGCTCAGCGGAGGTATCGGAGACCAGCCGCATCGGCACACTCGAGGAGGCAATATCCGAAGGACGTGCCGGCACAGGATTGGGCTTATCGCCAGCTGGCGGCGTCGTCGTCGTTTCATAGAACCACTGTTTCGTGACCGTTGCCTGCGCGTAACCCCACGTGCCGAAAATAACCGAGCCATTCGTGCCGATACCCGCCCCGCGCGGCGCGGTGTTGCCCGTAATGACCAGGCGCGCGGCATCGCGAGCCGCACCCTGAGCCGGATCGGAAACCACGGCGGCAAATCCCTCGTTCGAAATCTCGCGCCCCTTGATGAGTTCGGGGCGCGGGCGTTCCTTCTCGGGCAGGCTTAGCTGCGCCGGGTCGAAGCGGGCACCTTCGTTATCCTGGTAGTAATCCACCAGGCCGCCGCCCAGAATCGCATCCGAGGTCCACACCGGCGCGGAGCTGACCGAACCGAGGTTATCGTGCGCGAGGTCCGCGCCGTAGCGAGTCGCGGCGTTCCCGAAAATCGCCGCGCCGTTATCCACGTGGACCTCTACGCTGCCGGTGGGGCAGGTCCAGATCCCGCCGCCAATCCCGGAAGCGGAATTCGCCGTGACCAGAGTGTTGCCGGCGTGCAGGGTGTAGGTGGCGGTGGAAACATAGACCCCGCCGCCCTGCTGACCAGCCTCATTGCCACTGATGGTGCCCCCGTTGAGCTGGACCTTATTGGAGACCACGTTCACGCCGGCCCCGGTGCGCCGGCTGGAGTTATTCGAAATCGTGCCGCCGTTCATGGTGAAGGCGCCGGGGGACAGCTCCGACCACTGCGCGGTGGTGAAGCCCCAGTTCTTACCATCGCCGGGAACCTCTTGCCAGGTGCCGTCCGCACCCCACACGTACAGGTCCAAGGTTCCCACGCCGCCACCGTTGGGTGCCGAATTGGAATCGATGGTGCCGCCGTTCATGGTGACCTCGGAGTTACCGAAAGAAAGAATCCCACCACCGGAGAAAGAAGCGCGGTTCTTGGAGATGGTGCCACCATTGATCGTGATGAAGCTGCGGGTGCGAGCAGAGTTTTCGGGGGTGGCATCCGATGTGGACCACAGCCAGGTGAATGCGATCATCCCGCCCGCGAAACCGGAATTTTCCGTGATGGTTCCGCCGTTGATGGTGACGTTCCCGCCTTTGTACACGCCGATCCCGCCAACTTCGCCGTAACCGTAAGAGTCAACAACACGAGCTTTGCCCTTGCTAACCTCCCCGCCGTTCATCACGAAGGTGGCGCCCTCGGTTACCGCGATATTCGCGGCGCCGTACTGGACTGCACCAGGATTATTGAGCTGACGATGATTATCGGTGACGTTCCCGCCGTTGAGGGTAAAACTGGCATCTTTCCCGCTGATGGTGATCGCGCCCTGGTAGGTCTGCTTCGCTTCGCGCACCCCGGAAAATTCCCCGCCGTTAATGGTGAGGCTGCCGCGCACATCCAGGAGAGTGCCGCCGCCCGGGACCCATTCCCCGCGGCTGCGCATGCGGAAAGTGCCGCCGTCGTAATTATCGAAAGTGAGGGCGGCGCCTGCCGGCACCTGCACCATCACGCCGCTGAAGCCATCTTCGCGCACCAGTCCGGAATCAGTGGCACCCCACGGGGCGCGCCCGCCGTTGACGAGCTCAATATCCGCACCGGCGGGAATCTTCAGGGTACTCGTGAGGAGAGTGTCGGTGGCGCCCAGAATAATACGGGTGGGCGTGGTTCCGGCCTCGCGAATGCGCTGGGTGAGGAGATCCTCGGGGCACGTGAGGTCGTTGGGATCTTGTGAACATTGCACGACGGCGCGCGGCGACGCCGCCGCATCGGCCGCGGGGCTACCGCCGGCAGGGTTGGTATCGGCAGCGCGGGCCGGTCCCGGAGTGGCCCACACCAGCGTGCCGAGAATAAGGAAGAGGACCGCCAGGAATATGAGGAGCGCGCGGGAGCGCGGCTGGCGGGTGGAGGGCTGCGGCATAATCACTCCTTGGGATTGGCAGCTGCGGTGCTGCGGTAATTTTCCGGGTTCCCTAGTTAGTACCAATAGTATTATTGTTCATTTTAGTATGACATCGCATTAAAATGTGGCGGCTGGGACATTGTGGTGGATATGTGCGCGATGCCACGAATTTGTTGCTAAAGCTTCACCAAAAATTAGGAAAGTATCACTACCATTCATTACAGCTGGTTATAGCAAAAACCACCCGATGGTGGAATTTCTCATCACATTTTCACGCAAGGAAGCTCGATGAATCGACATTTAATGATGCCGCTGGCATCACGGCGGTCACTTATTGCGCTGCTATGCACCGTGCTGCTTCTGAGCTTGGGGTGGGGAGTGCTCCCACAGGCCTCCGCCGCTCCCGCAGCAGGTACGCTCACCAATGTCTCTGTCAGTATTACCGGTGATGACACCTATGGCGATTACGATACCGAGGCAAAGAACGGCAAAGTTGGCTATGGCTCACGGGTGTCTTTCCAATGGGCCTTTGTGGCATCAGATGCCACTGCCACCACGATCTCACAAACCCTTCCGGAAGGCTGGAGTTGGGAGACGGGCCCCGGGCTTGACGCGGTGCTGGGAGGAACATCGAACGGAGTGGAACGCTCCTATACGGTGAGTGCGGATGGGCGGACCCTGACCGCCACGGTGAGTAATGAAGGCGGTGCAGGTACAGCCGCTGTGGTGATTCAGCCCATTATTGCGCGGCCCGGAACCGGGGTGGGGCCGGGCAGCACCTACAGTCCCGAACTCGAGGTCACCGATGCGCAGGGCACACGCACCATTGCGGTATCCGGTGCTCCCAGCCTGGTGGAAGTGGTGGGGCAGCTTGACTTCGATCTTGGGCACGGGAGTGATCCGGTTGATGACTCATCCACCTACCGCGGGGAAGGCTCCTATGATTTCGGTTCCGGGAAGGAAAAGGGCAATTTCTTCGGTTTCACGCCGAAGTACAGCTTCCCCTTCTCTGATCGATGGACATTTGAAAACCCCTCACCACCGCGGTCACATTTAACATCACGGTGCAAGAACCCGGAGCGAGTGCGCCGCGCCCCTTCGTGCCGGAGCGGTGGGCGGTAGTTCCAGTGCGGTCGGGGATCACCGCCGAGAAAGGGGACTCTTTCGGAAAGTTCACCCTCACGGGCGCGCAGGCCCGGGATGGGGATTCGGCAGCCTATGCACAATACCGGGTGTGGATTCCCGCTTCCGACATTGCGAAATTACCTAATAAGACGCTCGTGACGTTCACCAGTTCCGTGGCTCCGGTTAACCCGCGGGGCAGCTCGGCGTCGTCGCCCTCACAACCTCTACACGAAACAAACCTGCTCAATAACACCGAAACCCTCACGTGGACGATTGATCGGCCAACGGAGGGACGGCTCATCACGGATACCACTGCGCGTTACGGTCGCAATCCGGAGGGAAGCGATCCGGACGCGATGCGCACGAGCCCGGGCTTGGGTCATAACGGTGTTGTACCGCCGAATACTCCGTATGCACTGATCGGCATCGCCTACCAGTATCTGGATAACACTCGCCTGGGCGGTCAATACGAAAGCGTGGGCTCGGCCGATAACCAGGTCACCATTGAGCCGGGCGACCCGGCCTACCAGCGTATAGATCCGCGCACCGCGCGCCTGTTCGTGAAAACCAGCGATATCCCCGGGGATCCCTACCCCAAGGGTATGCCTGGCGAAACGGCTAATGGCTACTATGAGATCCCGAAATCGGATTATGACCTGTACGTGCGAGCAGGCGCGAAAGGTAGCCCGGAGCAGCGCGAATTCCGCCCGCTCTCGGAATACTCCGGCGATTTTAGCGATGTTTTTGCGTTGCAAGCGCGCCCCAAAGTGAATAACGGCAACTTGCTGTCCAAACGCACGGGCTCGGCCGCTGCGCTAGATCGGTACCATATGTACTTAACGGTTCAAGCGGTGGCAACGTCGGACGCGGTTTTTGTTGATGATGGCGTTCCCCTCTCCGTGAGTATGCGGTCGAAGTACCAGGGAAGAAGTCAGTACAAAGGTACCGGAGTTCGTATTTTCGTGGCGGTGGGCGAAGCGCGTTTCCAGGCTTCTTCCCTGGCCACTATTAATCCGGACGGAACTGTGGGCAACCGTATAGCGGTCGCGAAAACAAATCATAAGTACCGCTATACCGTTCGTCCTGAAACCTTCCTCGTTCCTAACTCGCCCCACACCACAGCTGCCCATGCACAGGTGCTCATGTGCCTGCCCGCAGAAGTGGTGGACGTGGATCTCTCCCCCGTGGATGCCACCACCTGGAAGGGGAGCAAGGCTACCGATGCGAACCTCTGCGCGGATGGGCGTACCCCGTACCTCTTCGATTACGTGGCCAACGGCGGCAAACTGCCCGTGGGCCAGCCGCTGCCCGAGATTCCTGTCAACCTTCAGGTGGGACCCTATTTACCCGAATCCGGCCAGCTCAATCTGGATTCCTATTTCCGCGGTGACGATCTGAGGAAATGGTATTGGAGGGCCGTGATCGATCAGGCCGGCTGGCAGGCCCAAACCTCCACGGACGTCACCATGGTGCTCGTCGCGGGAGCGAATTACCTCAAGACGCTCCGCGCGCCCAACGTCCAGCGCAACGAACCGGTTTCGTACCTGCTGGAAATGTACAACACCACCATGGATTCCATGGGGCACGCTATTTTCGTGGACGAACTCCCCTACGTGGGTGACGGTCGCGGCACCACCGTGACCCCGGTTCTCACCGGGGTAGAACGCCTCCAGGGTGAGGCCGCCAATGTGCGAGCCGAATACACCACGGCACCGCACGGCACCATCGGAGCAGCTCCGGCCGCGGGCGTAACGTGGCAGGAAGTCACCGCTGCCACGGACCTCAGCCAGGTCACGGCACTGCGTTTCGTCATCAACGATTTCGCGACGGGCCCGGCCGGAGGTGCCCGCTACGCACTCACCCTGGAAGCCCCGCAAGCTGAGGCCGGCGCGGTCATCGCGAATACGATGACCGGACAGTTGCGCACCGCCTCGCATTCGCCGCTTCCGCTCACCGCAGGCGAACCGCAAAGTGCCACCGTGGTCGCCGCCACCGTGAGCGGGCGCATCGCCGTGGATATTAACGACGACGGCGCCAGCGCGGATGACACCGCGCTGGCCGGCGCTACCGTGCGCCTCCTCGATGCCAGTACCGGTGCCCCCGTGCTGGGCCCCAGCGGTGCTCCGTTGGAAACGACGGCGGCAGCCGATGGGACCTACTCCTTTAATAATGTCCTGGCCGGAAACTACCGTATCTCCGTCACCCCACCCGTAACTGACGGGGGCGCCAGCTACGTACCCAGCTACTCACCGGCGGGGAAAGACGGTGCCACTAGCGCCGCGGTAACGGTGGAACGCGCGGCCACACTGGAAGGCCAAGACTTCGGATTCTTCCACGCCCAGCCCGCGCTCACCCTCACCAAGGCAGCCGCGCTCGCGGCCGATGGCACGGGTGCGAATGCGGCGGCCGGTGATACCGTGACCTACACCTTCACCGTGACGAATACCGGGAACGTTCCGCTTGCGCAGGTGGCCCTGAGTGACCCGAAGGTCAGTGGGCTTGTCATGACCTGGCCTGATGCTGCCCAACCGGGCATGTTGGCGCCGGGCGCCGTCGCCACCGGAACCGCGCAAGCCACGCTCACCCAAGCCGATATCGATGCGGGTCGCGTGGATAATACCGCCACGGTGACCGGAACCTCGCCGCACAATACGCAGGTGCAGGCCACCGCGACGGTGACCACGCCGCTGCCGGCCGCCGGTGCACTGACGGTAAGCAAAACTGCTACGCCTCCGGCCACTATCGCGGCCGGCGAGCACGTGCGCTACTCCATTGACGTGCGTAATACCGGGAACGTGACGCTGAGCGGCGTGACGATCACGGATCCGCTGCTGGGTGGAGAGCTAGGCACTATCGCAACGCTGGCACCCGGTGCTTCCCAGCAGGTAACCGGAACCTACACCCTTACCCAGGCCGATATTGACCGCGGCACGCTGGACAATACCGCCACTGCGACCGGCACCGATCCGCGCGGAACCGCGGTGAGTGCCCAGGGTAGTGTGACGGTGTCGCTTCCCGAAGCTCCGGCGCTCGCGGTCACTAAAACCGCTACGCCCCCGGCCACCATCGCGGCCGGCGAGCAGGTGCATTACCGCATCGCGGTGCGCAATACCGGGAACGTCACCCTGCATGGAATTATTGTGAACGATCCGCTGTTGGGCGGGAAACTCGCCACCATCACCACCCTGGCTCCGGGAGCCAGCGGCACGGTGGGTGGCAGCTACACCCTCACCCAGGCCGATATTGACCGCGGCACGCTGGAAAATACCGCCACGGCCGCGGGCGCGTCCCCGCATGGTACCGCGGTGGAGGGTAGTGCCACGGTTACGACCCCGCTTCCCGGGACCGGGGCATTGCGCTTGGTAAAAACGGCCACGCCGCCCGCGCAACTGCGCGCAGGTGAACAAGTGGAGTACATCATTGAGGTGAGTAATAGTGGCAATGTGACCCTGAGCGGCGTGACGATTGCAGATCCGCTACTGGGCGGGGAGCTGGGCACTATCGCAACGCTGGCACCCGGTGCCTCCCAGCAGGTAACCGGAACCTACACCCTTACCCAGGCCGATATTGACCGCGGCACGCTGGACAATACCGCCACTGCGACCGGCACCGATCCGCGCGGCGTTGCGGTTACGGCCAGCGATAGCGCCACGGTGAGTATCCCGGACGGTGCCCAGATCCAGGTGATCAAGCAGGGTAGCGCGCCCGCGCGCCCCGCTGGAACCGTGCGGGCCGGGGACGAGGTCACGTGGACCTTCACCATTGCTAATCGCGGTACCACCACGCTAAGTGAGGTGGCACTGCGCGATGAGCTTCCCGGCTTGAGCGCGGTGACCTTCGGTGAGTGGCCGGGTGCGGCCGGGGTGCTCGCACCGGGTCAATCGGTGACTGCGAGCGCTACCTCGCACATCACCCAGGAACTTCTGGATGCCGGAGCGGTGGAAAATACCGTGGAGGTGAGCGCGACCTCAGCGCGCGGGTTGCTGGTGCGCGATAGCGCAACCGAAACCGTGCTTCTCCCGCAGTGCCCCGGATTCACCCTGGTGAAGACGGGTAGCGTAGAAAAGGAGAAGTCGCGCGCGGGTGACCTCATTACCTGGTTCTTTACGCTGGAGAACACCGGCAATACCACCCTGCGGGATCTTGTCATTCAAGATGACTTCCCGGGTCTGTCCGAGATTGAGTACAGCTGGCCGGGTGCTGCCGGGGTGCTCGCTCCGGGTGAAAAAGCTAGTGCTACCGCTACTTCGGTGCTGACCCAGGAGCAGGTGGATGCGGGTACCGTCCGCAACGATGCCAACGCCACCGGCGTGACCCCCGGAGGGGACACCGTGACGAACAAACCGGGCGACCCGAGCGAACCGGGCACCGGTGGCCACGGTAGTGTCACCATCACCGGCCACCCTGGAATGGTGATGGAGAAAACCGCAACTGTGGACGGGGACGTGATTGTCTATCGTTTCGAGGTGCTCAATACCGGAACAACAACGCTCACCGGCATCACTATCGACGATCCTATGAGCGAGCTGGGGCCCATCGAGTACACCTGGCCGCGTGCGGCAGGGGTGCTGGCACCGGGAGAAAAGCTCGTAGCGCAAGCCCGAGCGAAGATCACCGCGACGATGCAGGGTACGACGGTCACCAATACCGCTACCGTTACCGCGGTGACCCCGAGTGGCGAGAAGGCCACACCGGCGACCGCCAGTGTGGACACGAAGATCCCGCCCGCACCACCAGTCCGCAAGCAACTCAGCCACACCGGTGCTGAGCTTGCGATGCCCATCGCCCTCGCGATTCTCCTCCTGGCCGGAGGCGGAGCGCTGCGGCGGCGGGAAAAGGCTAACTAGCGGGAAGTACCGCTAACGCGGGTACAACATGCAGGGCCCGGCCGGGATCACGATCCCGGCCGGGCCCTGGTGTGCTGGTGGCCGCGCCGCCCGCCTATTTAGCCGGCGACGAGCACGTGCAGCTGGCGTGGGCCGTGCACGCCTTCCACGCGACTCAGCTCGATATCCGAGGTGGCGGAGGGCCCGGCCACGAAGGTAATCGGTTGGCCATCGCGCACCGAATCCTGGAGCCGGGTCATCGCCTCGGGGGTATTGGAAACAACCTGATCGGCGCGCAGCACGCACACATGCGCATCAGGTACCAGGGTGAGCGCACGCCGGCCCTGGTCGGCGCGATGGTCCATGGCAAAAGTACCGGTATTGGCCACCCCGACAGCGGCGGCCGTCACCACCGCATCAATATCGTTCAGCTGGCGGGCGCTGAGGTTATCGTCGTCGTACACCTGGAAACCATCCTCCGCAATAGCCGCGCGCCAGGAAGAATCCAGCCCCGCGGGAAGCACCACGGAGCGCGCGCCGATGGCGTGCAGGTGGGCGACGATAGCCGCCGGGACCGCCTCCGGGGCGACCCGCTCCACGTCGGCCTTGTAATCGGCCACGAGCTCGAGGAAATAATCCACGAGGTCGCCCTCAATGGCGGTGGGCTGGTTGTATTCCCAGCTGATCGCGGATTCTTCCGGATCCCGGCAGGGCACATCACCGAGCGCGGAGCGAATCCGCGCGAAAATCTCATCGCGTGCCGAGGTCATGACAGCTCCTCTGTGGTTGGGCGGCCGAAAATATCAGGTGCGGGCGAAACCGGCCCCGCGGTGGGCGGCACTTGTCCGGCTCCGGGCGGTAGCTGCGCGGGCGGAGCGGCGGGGGAGCCGTCGATCAAATTTGGATCGCAACCGAGCTGATGCAACTGCCCCTTCTGCAACTCTTTCTGGAAACGCTTGAGCTGCCGTGCTTCGCGTTTCTTGCGCCGCGCGAACGTGGCGCGGGCACTGCGCTTGGGCAGCATGGGAACATCACGGGCCCGGGTCCAGCGGTGCACGCCGGGAATATGCCAATTCCCGATGTAATGCATGAACAGGCCCATCACGCGCCCGCCCACGCTGGCCAGCCGGGCTGCGGCCTCCAGGCGCCAGCCCTTGCCCATCACCCAGCCGCCTCCGGCCATAAGGATCGGTTCCACATGCGGGCGCAGGCCCGCTTCGGCCCGTTTCTTATCCACCGCTTTGCGCCGCAGGTGCACGAGGATATTCGAAATCGGGATTTTCACCGGGCACACTTCATTACACGCCCCGCACAGGGTGGAGGCGAAGGGCAGGGAGCGATCCACCGCCGATTCCAGGCCGCGAATTTGCGGATTGAGAATCGCGCCGATAGGCCCGGGGTAGACTGACCCGTAGGCGTGCCCGCCCACTTTCTCGTAGACCGGGCAGATATTCAGGCAGGCCGAGCAGCGAATGCAGCGCAGCGCCGCGCGCCCCACCGGGTCGGAGAGCACCTTGGTGCGCCCGTTATCGAGCAAAATAATATGTACATCGCGCGGGCCATCACCTTCGCGCGCGCCGGTCCAAATAGTTCCGTAGGGCGCCATGCGCTCACCGGTGGACGAACGCGGCAGCAGCTGCAAGAACACTTCGAGATCCTGGAAAGTGGGGAGAATTTTCTCGATACCCACCACGGAAATGAGGGTTTCCGGCAGGGTGAGATTCATACGCCCATTACCTTCGGATTCCACCACCACCAGGGAACCCGTTTCCGCAATGGCGAAATTCGCGCCGGAGATCCCCACCTTGGTGCGCATGAACTTTTCGCGCAGGTGCACGCGCGCCGCGGCGGCCAGCTCGGCCGGCTCATCGGTCACATCGGGCGGGCAGGGAGTGCCGTACTGGCCCATTTCCCGCAGGAAAATCTCACGCACCTCGCTACGATTGCGGTGAATCGCGGGCACGAGGATATGGCTGGGGCGGTCATGCCCGAGCTGCACAATAAGCTCGGCCAGGTCCGTTTCCCACGCCGCGATCCGCGCTTCTTCCAGGTGTTCGTTCAGGTCAATTTCCTGGCTGACCATGGACTTCACCTTGGTGACTTCGCTTTCCCCGGTGGCGCGCACCAGGTCGATAACGATCTGGTTGGCTTCCTCCGCATCGCGCGCCCAGTGCACGTGCGCCCCGGCCGCGGTGGCGTTCTTTTCAAACTCTGCCAGGTAGTAATCGAGGTGGCGCCCCACCCGGTTCTTAATATCGGCGCCGGCCTGGCGGATATCCTGCCAATTATCCAGCTCGCTCACCACCGCCTGCCGCTTGGCGCGAATGGTGTGGGTGGCGTGATGGAGATTCTTCGCCTGCGTTTCGTTACCCAGCTCGCGTACCGCGGCCTTGGGGAAGGCCGGGGAATCAAGCAGATCCCCGTCGGGCGGGGCCGGGGTGAGGCGTTCCAATTTCAGTGTTTTCATGCGATCCTCCCGGTGGGGGTTGTTGCGGCGCCCGGTACAGCCGCAGCGCCTACGGTTCCCGCCCCGGCGCTCGCACCAACGGGTGCGGTCTGCACCAGCAAATTGACCATGTGAATGGGGCGCACGGGTTTCTTCTCCCGGTGGAGAATCCCCCCGAAATTCATGAGGCAAGCATTATCGAGGCTCGCCACGTATTCCGCCCCGGTTTCCAGCACGTGCCGGGCCTTATCGCGCCCCAGCGCAATAGACACGTCCGAGTTCTTCACGGAGAACGTGCCCCCGAAGCCGCAGCACTGGCGCATATCCTCCAGCGGGATATATTCCAGCCCGCGCACCGCCTGCAGCAGGCGAATGGGGCGATCACCCACCTCGGCCACGCGCAGCGAATGGCAGGAGGCGTGATAGGTCACGGTATGCGGGAAATACGCGCCCACATCCACCGTCCCGAGCACATCCACGATGAACTCGCTGATGTCGTAGACCCGTTTCTGCACTTCGTGGACGCGCCGCGCCAGCTCATCTTCACCGGCATCCAGCGCCAGCATCTCGTGCTGTTCGCGCACCGAACCCACGCAGGATCCGGAGGGCCCCACAATATAGTCGTAGTCCTCAAAAGCTTCGAGGAAAGCCCGCACGCTCGGCAGCGCCCGATCAAAATAACCGGTATTCGTGAACATCTGGCCGCAGCAGGTCTGGGCGCGCGGGAATTCCACCTCGCACCCGAGCCGCTCAAGCAGCACCGCGGTATTATTCACGGTATTCGGGAACATCACCTCGTTAATACAGGTGGCGAAAACCGCAACTTTCTTGCGCGGTTCCGGCCCGGGAATCAGGCTCATATCAACTCTTTTCTTTCGTTTTTGTTACGACGACGGCGCCGCTGCGCGGCGCTGTGCCCGGCCACCCGCGGAACTGAGGCGGGGCAGGAATTCATTTAGGCGAGGAACCCAACCAGCAGGCAGAGCAGGATGAGCAGGCCGCAGGCCCAGGGCAGAGACCGGCGCAGCAGCACGGATTCCTCGCCGACCATATCCACCCCACCGGTGGCAATTGCCAGGGTTTGCGGGCTGATCATTTTGCCCACGGCCCCGCCCACGGTATTGCAGGCAACCAGCAGCCCCGGGTCCGCCCCGATCTGGGTGGCGGCGGTGTGCTGTAGATTGGCGAAGAGCGCCGTTGTGGAGGTTCCCGAACCGGTGACCGCGGTGCCGATCCACCCCAGAATCGGGGCGAGGAAGGGGAATACGGAACCGGCTCCGGCAATCCAGGTGCCGATCGTGAGGGTTTGCCCGGAAAGGTTCATCACGTAGGCGAGGGCGAGCACGGAACCGATGGTGAGGAAAGTCCAGCGCAGCTTATAAACCTGGGCGAACATCAGGCGTGCCACTGCGCCCGGCTTCATCCGGTAGCAGGCGGCCAGCACCAGGGCGGTCAGGAGCAGCAGGGTGCCCGGGGAGCTCAACCAGGCGAAAGTGTAGGTGGTGGAGGCGGCGGGCGTACCGTCGGCCCCGCGCACCAGATTCTCACCCCCGGCCCACAGGGCCGGCCAGTGGATCGTCACATTCGTGGCGGCCAGGGCACCGCGGATCGCCGGCACCATCTGGGTGGTGACGAAAACGGCCACGATGAGTACGTAGGGGAAGATCGCCCAGGCCAGGGCCGCGGGGCGGATCCGTTCGGTGGCCGGCCGGGGTGCGGCGCCGGTGAGGCGCTCGGCCGCGGCCCGGCTCCCGCGCGGTTGCCAGATGCGCAGCAGCGCGATTCCCACCGCCAGGCTCACTAGCGCGGGCACCATATTGACCAGGCCGGGGGCCAGGGTGCGGGCCGCGAACCAGGTGCTCAGCGCGTAGGAGGCGCCCACCGCCAGGGCCAGGGGCCACACCTGAGCTAGGCCGCGCCAGCCGTCCATAATGAGGAGCAGCGCGAAGGGGATGAGCCAGACGAGCACGCTGGTTTGTTCGCTGATCTGGGCGGAAAGAGTGGCGGCATCGATGCCGGTGAGGTTCGCGCCGGTGAGCACGGGTGTGGCCATTGCCCCGTAGGGCACCGCGAAGGTATTGCCCACCAGCACCGTGAGAGCCGCTTTCCAGGGCGCGAAGCCGAGGGCGAGGAGCATAACGCCGCAAATCGCCACCGGCGCCCCGAAACCGGCCAGCGCTTCGAGGAGGGCGCAGAAACTGAAGGCGATGAAAATGCCCAGGGCCCGCGGATCGGGGGAGAGTCGCGCGAAGGCCTGCATGAGGGTGTCATGGTGCCCGGAGGCCACCGTGAGCTCGAACAGGATAATCGCGGTGAGAACGATCCAGGTAATGGGGAAGATGCCGAAAACGGCGCCTTCCAGGCCGGCGGATAGCGCCATTCCGGCGGGCATACGGAAAGTGAAAATCGCTACCGCAAGCGCAACGACGACGCCGCATACCCCCGCCCAGTGCGCTTTCATATGCACAACGCCCAGCAGGAAGAACACCGTGAGGAGCGGCAGGAGGGCCACGAGCGCGGAGAGGGTGAGACTCCCCAGTGGCGCGGCGGTTTGTGTAAAGGCTTCCACGATGTTCTCCTTTTCATCGCACGAGGTCGGCTCGGATACGGGTCGGTGAGCAGCGTTGGTCACGGCGGTCGAATCCGAATCCGCTTAAGTCTGATTAGAATCGTACGGACGTAGGTCACAAGATAAAAATTGAGAGCGCTGAAATGCGGGTGATATTGCGCACAAAAAGGCCGGTAAGGGACTCCTTACTCTGGTGGAAAATTGGTAAATGTGCTAAATGATCCGGCGTGCTGTGCGGGTGTCTAGAGGTGTAGCTGACGTGCTGTTCATTTTGTGCGGCCTGCGGGTGGCCCATGCGTGCTCGTGCGGACGGCCCGCGACCAACTCGCAGCCCACCCGCAGGACACGCCGAGCGGGGTGGTTACCAGCTTCACAAAGCGCGGGCCCAAAGTCCCAAAACCGCGGAAATGAGCGCAAAGCGGGAGTGGTGGCGGCGTCGTAACAACCACAAGTTCTAGTGGTCTTTTGTTCTAGGTGCCACTAGGTGTAGTGTTTAGCCTTGTAGTCGTTCCACCACGCACACAGCGTGACAATCCGAAACCGAGGAGACCTCATGAGCATTACCGTCTACACCAAGCCCGCGTGCGTGCAGTGCAATGCCACCAAGCGTGCGCTCGATAAGGCGGGGCTGGAGTATGAGCTCGTGGATCTCACTCAGGATGCGGAGGCCCTCGCGGCGGTTAAGGCCCTCGGGTACCAGTCGGCGCCCGTGGTTATCGCGAACGGTCATCACTGGTCCGGCTACCGCCCCGATGAAATCAAGGCGCTCAAAGCCGGCGCGCAGGCCACCGCGGAACCCACCCTGGTGACTGCCTAAGCTGGCGGTGCGGCCGCGTGCCGCCCGCTGAGGAAAGAACCGATGGCACGTATCGTCTATTTTTCTTCTCAAACAAATAACACGCACCGGTTCGTGGAAAAGCTCGGCTACGATGCCGTGCGCATCCCTATCCACGGCGAAACGCCCGTGGTGGATGAACCCTACGTGCTTATTTGCCCCACCTACGGTGGCGGGAACCATCGCGGTGCCGTGCCGCGCCCCGTCATCAAATTCCTCAATAACGAACACAACCGTGCTCTCATCCGTGGGGTGATCGCTGGAGGAAATACCAATTTTGGCGATGTTTACGGACTCGCCGGGGATGTTATCTCCGCAAAATGCGGCGTCCCCATGATGTATCGCTTTGAACTGCTCGGCACGCCTACGGACGTTGCCACGGTTAAGGAAGGTTTGGAACAGTTTTGGGCATCGCAACACTAACGGACACCGGTTCGGAAAACCTGGATGATTCGCTCGTGGATTACCACTCGCTCAATGCCGAGCTCAATTTGTACGACGCCGAGGGCAAGATCCAATTCGAGAAGGATCACGAAGCCGTGCGGCAGTACTTCCTCCAGCACGTCAATAAGAACACCGTGTTTTTCCACGACCTGGAAGAAAAACTGGAGTACCTCGTACGCGAAGGCTACTACGAAAAGCGCGTGATCGAGGCTTACGATATGGCCTTTATTAAGGAGCTCTACAAGAAGGCCTACGCGCATAAGTTCCGTTTCCCCACGTTCATGGGGGCCTTCAAGTACTACACCTCCTACACCCTGAAAACCTGGGATGGCACCCGCTACCTGGAGCGTTTCGAGGATCGGGTCTGCATCGTGGCCCTCGCGTTGGCCGATGGGGATACCGAGCTGGCCACCAACCTCATGGAAGAGATGATCACCGGGCGTTTCCAGCCGGCCACCCCCACTTTCCTCAATGCCGGTAAGCAGGCGCGCGGGGAACTGGTCTCCTGTTTCCTGCTGCGGGTGGAAGACAATATGGAATCCATCGCCCGCGCGATTAACTCCGCGCTCCAGCTCTCCAAGCGCGGGGGCGGGGTGGCACTCAACCTCACCAATTTGCGTGAACAGGGCGCCCCGATTAAGCGCATCCAAAACCAGTCTTCCGGGGTGAACCCGGTGATGAAGCTGCTCGAGGATTCGTTCTCCTACGCGAATCAGCTCGGGGCGCGCCAGGGTGCGGGGGCCGTGTACCTGCACGCCCACCACCCGGATATCATGCGGTTCCTGGATACCAAACGCGAAAACGCGGATGAAAAAATCCGTATTAAGACGCTTTCCCTGGGTGTGGTGATCCCGGACATTACCTTCGAGCTGGCGAAGAACCGCGAGCCCATGTATCTTTTCTCCCCCTATGACGTGGAGCGGGTCTACGGCAAGCCGCTCACCGAGATCTCGGTGAGTGAAAAGTACCGTGAGATGGTCGATGACAAGCGCATTAAGAAAACGAAGGTCGATGCGCGTCAGTTCTTCCAGACCCTCGCCGAAATCCAGTTCGAATCCGGCTACCCGTACATCGTGTACGAGGACACCGTCAATAACACCAACCCGATTAAGGGCCGGATTACCATGTCCAATCTGTGCTCGGAAATCCTCCAGGTATCCGAGCCGTCTGAATACAATGCGGATCTTTCCTACAAGCATGTGGGCAAGGATATTTCCTGCAATCTTGGCTCTCTCAATATCGCCAAGGCGATGGATTCTGAGGACCTGGGTAAAACCGTGGAGATCGCGGTGCGTGCCCTCACGGCGGTATCCGACCAGACCAGCATCGATTCGGTGTCTTCCATTAAGCGCGGCAACGATATGTCTCACGCTATCGGGCTGGGGCAGATGAATCTGCACGGCTACCTGGGCCGCGAGCGGATCTTCTACGGGAGCGAGGAAGCCCTCGACTTCACCAATATGTACTTCTATACGGTGGCCTACCACGCGATTCGTTCCTCCATGCTGCTGGCGAAGGAGCGGGGGGAGCGCTTCGAAGGTTTCGAGGATTCCACCTATGCGAACGGTGCTTACTTCACGAAGTACCTCGAGCAGGAATGGGTCCCGCAAACCGAGCGGGTGCGTGAGCTGTTCGCGGCGCACCATATCCCCACCCGGGAAGATTGGGCGCAGCTGGCCGCGGACGTAGCGGAATACGGGATGTACAACCAGAACCTCCAGGCGGTTCCGCCCACCGGTTCCATCTCCTATATCAACCACTCCACCTCCTCGATCCACCCGATCGTCTCCAAGATTGAGATCCGCAAGGAAGGCAAGATCGGGCGGGTGTACTACCCGGCGCCGTATATGACTAATGACAACCTGGAATACTTCCAGGATGCTTACGAAATCGGCCCCCAAAAGATCATCGACACCTACGCGGTGGCCACCCAGCACGTGGACCAGGGGCTATCCCTCACGCTGTTCTACCCGGACACTGTGACCACGCGCGATGTCAATCGCAATTACATCTACGCCTGGCGCAAGGGCATTAAGACGCTCTACTACATGCGTATCCGCCAGGCGGCCCTTCAGGGCACCGAAGTGGAAGGTTGCGTCTCCTGCATGCTGTAGGTATGTGGTGTTTACTCGCGCGGAGTGAGTGAACGGCGGGCCGGTTGCGTGGAAACGTAACCGGCCCGCACGGCTTAAGCGCGGGCGCGGGTGGCGGTACGACGGCGCAGCTAGCGGCCCTCCGGCCCGGTGAGCTCCAGAAGGGAGCGGATATCCGCCCCGGAGATCGGCCCGCGGGCCGCCTCATCCACCATGCCGGCCAGCTCGCGTTTGCGCGCCTGCAAGGCGATGACCTTCTCCTCGATGGTATCCGCCGAGGCAAGCCGGTACACGGTGACCGGTTTATCTTGGCCAATGCGATGGGCGCGGTCAATGGCCTGCTCTTCGGCGGCCGGATTCCACCACGGATCCATAATGTATACATAATCGGCTTCCGTGAGGGTGAGCCCGGTGCCGCCCGCTTTGAGGGAAATAAGGAAAACCGGGGCGCTACCAGCGCGGAACGCCGCAATCGCGCCGGCGCGATCCCGGGTGGACCCATCCAGGTAGCTATAGGTAATACCCTCTCGATCAAGCTGGTGGGCAATACGTTCCAGATAGGTAGTGAACTGGGAGAACACCAGGGCGCGGTGCCCCTCGGGAATAATCTGCTGGAGGTGCTCAAGGAGCAGCGTGGTTTTCGCTGGCGGGGTGGTAATGCGCGGATCCACCAGGCCCGGGTCAATCGCCATGCGCCGCAGCCGGGTGAGCGAGGCCAGAATCGAGATGCGATTAGCGTTCGGGTCGTCGATAAGCCCCAGGATTTCCTGGCGTTCGCGTTCCAGTTGCTTGCGATAGCGCTGCGCGTGGGCCGGTGCGAGGGGAACGCTGAGCTCGGTGACCGTGCGCGGGGGAAGGTCTTTGGCGACCTCGGCTTTGCGGCGTCGTAACATAAAGGGCCGCACCAGGCGCGTGAGCAGCGCGGCCGCCTCCTCATCATTGAATTTCTCAATGGGGTTCTGGAACTTTTCCGTGAAACGCGCGTGCCCCGGGAGCAGGCCGGGGCTGGTGAGGGCCAGCAGGGCCGCCAAATCCGAGAGGCTATTTTCCACCGGGGTGCCGGTAACCGCGAACGTCCAGGGGCGGGTGAGCGCGGCGACGGCGCGATAGCCCACCGTGCTGGGATTCTTCACCGCCTGGGCTTCGTCGAGGATAACCCCGCCCCACTCCACTTTCGCGTACTCCGCCCGCTCGAGGCGCAGCAGGGTATAGGAGGTCACCACAATATCCGCGCTCGCGGCAATACCCGCCACATCCTGTGAACGGCGTTTACCTGAGCCGGTGATGGTGTGCACGCGCAGCTCCGGGGTGAAGCGGGCCGCTTCGCTGCGCCAGACCGGCACCACGGAGGTGGGAGCCACCACGAGCACCGGGCCTTCCAACTTGCCCTCCGCGCGTTCGCCGCTGATCATGGCGAGCATTTGCGCGGTTTTACCCAGGCCCATATCGTCGGCCAAGATGCCGCCGTAGTGAGCCCGTGCCAGGTGGGTGAGCCAGGAATAGCCAGCCTCCTGGTAGCCGCGCAGGGTGCCCTGGAAAGTTTCGGGAACCGGCACCGCCTCGCCAAGGTGATCAAGCTGGCCCAGCGCATCGGTGAGCGCCTGCGGATTGGCCAGCGCCGATAGATCCAGGGCGTGCACCCGGGCCCGGGGCACGGAAATGCTTTCCGGGGTGACGGTGCCGAGCGCTGCGGCGTCGTACAAAAGCTGGCGCAACGCATCGAAATCGCTTCCCAGCGGGATGACCACATCTCCGAGCACCAGATGGTAGGTGCCGCTAGTGAGGGCATCGTAGAGGACGGGGAGGGGGACCTCGTGCTCCCCGACGGTGACGGTCACGCCCAGATCCAGCCAGTCGCGATCCTCGGTGACGGTGGTGGTGAGGACCGGGGCTTCGGTGAGGACGGTGAGGTCCGCGTTCTCCTCGAATATGACCGAGATTCCGGCTGCGCGCCAGGCGGGAACGATATCCTCGCGCAGGTGCTGGTAGCTGGTGATATCCAGGTTGCAGCCGCGCGGGAAGTGGAGGTCCGGCATCTTGGCTGCGAGCCAGGCCCTTTGAGCTGCCCGAAGTTGGTCCTGCGGCAGCTGCATGATGCCACTTCCCCGGGTAAGCGGTGTATACAACGCTGGTGCGTCGCTCGGTTCCGTGCCGTCGGCGCCCAGCAGCTGG
Organism: Actinotignum sanguinis; assembly: GCF_030230305.1. NCBI lineage: Bacteria > Bacillati > Actinomycetota > Actinomycetes > Actinomycetales > Actinomycetaceae > Actinotignum > Actinotignum sanguinis. The sequence goes on along the minus strand of NZ_JASPCQ010000013.1, from coordinate 20,791 downwards.
CGTTCCGCGTACCACTCCAGCAAGAACGGCCCGGTGATCCTACTGGTGAGTTCGGCGGGCGCGGGGCGGCGGATCCGGGCGTGCAGCACCGGCTCGGAGAAACGATGGGGCGTGAACGCGCCATCGGGGGAAACAACCCTGATATCGGGCGGCAGGGCAGGGAGGAGGTTGAGTTCAAAAACGGGGATTTCCGCGGCGGGGATGCGCAAGGGCTGCGCGGAGGCCAAGGTTTCGGAGAGAGCGCCGGGCAGGTTCGGGCTGACCCGGCCAAGCACGTAGGAATCGTTTTCGTAGCTGATGGCGAGGGCCGGTTCGGTGCCTTCGATAACGGCGGCCGGGGTGCCTTGCGGTGTTTCTGGTAGCACTCGCAAGAGCAGATCCTCGCTCCCGCGTTCGCGGGCCGATAAGCTGAGCTGGGCTCCCCAGGGCGCTTTATCAAGGAGGAGCGGCTGGTCGGTATCCCCGCAAAAAAGCTCCACCCCCGCATCGCGGGCATTTTCCAGATAGGCCATCGCCGTGGTACCCAAACTTTGCAAGGAAATACTCGGATCAAAAAATGAGGCGCGTTTGGCTACATCATGTAATTCTTGCAGTGCCGCAAGCTGGAGGGGGTCCAAGCTTTCCGTGGAAGAACTATAGCCACGCGAAGGCGAGATAGTGGACCAGGTGGTGGTGCGGCGTGACCACTCGCCGTTGAGATTCCGCTGGGTCGGGCGCAGCAAACCCGTGACCGCCCCGCTTTCCGTATTGCGGCTAAGAATAAGCCCGAGACCGCGTGTTACCGGGCGAGGCTCGTGTGCGGCCAGGGTATCGGCAAGCAGCGTTGTCCACGAACGCTCCCGCGCACGGCCTGCGTATATCAGCAACGTGGCGACGATGTGCTTACACCGCGTTGAAACCGGGCAGGAACAGGAGGCGGTGAGGGGATGCACCGAGGTAACGACAACCCGATAGGTGTGCCCGTTACCGAGCACGCGCGCTGAGATGCCGTAGGCAGTTTCGGTTACATCAAGAACGTGGCCATCTAACGCGTATCTCTGCCCCCGCGCAATCGTGGGAGGCGAGAAATAAAGCTCGTAGAAATCCGAGGTAAGCGCTGCGATAGCAGAGCGAAGTGTGCCGGCCATCCTTTAATTTTAAGACGCATCCGGGGATGGGGAAAGTCCGGGCTCCGGGTTCTCCGGGCCGGGCTCCGGCGGGCGAACCGAGCGCGTCGCGTTCGGGGCGGCGCGGTAGGATGGGTGCCACTTCCGCGGAATCACCCCGCGGAGAAAGAAGGCAGAGCAGGTGAGGAATCGGTATCGGCACGCGGGCACCCTGGCGGTGCTACTGGGCACGCTGCTCACGCTGGGTCTGGTAGCGGGGCTAGTGGGCGGCTGCGCACTGGTCAAAGCCCCGGTGCTCGCCGCTCCGATTCCCCGCCCGGTTACGTACGATAATTTTGGCGACGACGCCGTCGCCGTCGTTTTAGACGACGGCGACAACCTTAGCCAACGCGATCTCGATGCCGAATTTGACGACTCGGGCATTGTGGACGGCCGGGTTTTGGCCGCCGCCTACCACCGCGGTGCCGGGTTTCCCGATTCTGTGAACGCTGCTCTGAGCGACGATCCCAAGGTGAGCGACGTCGGCCTGGGGGAGGGCCTGCCCGGGGCGGGCTACAACTTCCCGGGAATCCCGCAGGTGGGTACCTTCTTCCACGTCGTTCCGGGAACCACCCAGGTGATTCGGGGATGCACCGGCGTGGTGCTCGATACCCCGGGCCGCTCCCAGATTCTTTCCGCCGCGCACTGCTGGCCCGGAGATGCCTTCGCCGCCACCGTTTTTGTGCCCCAATTCGCCATTATCGCGGGTGCCGCCTATATCCCCCACGGCATTTGGCGCATCGACCCGGACGCCGTGGTCATCAACGATGCGTATTACAGCGATGATGACGATGCGGATCGGTACGACGCCGCCATCCTCACCGCGGACCCGGACCGCTTCGGAAACCTCCTCGAAGATGTAACCGGCGGGCTATCCATCGCGGAGGTAAGCCCGGAACAACCCGATATTGAGGTAATCGGCTACCCGGTGGCCGAATCCTTCGAGGCTGATAATTACACGTCCGCCTACCCGCGCCACTGCCGCAATTCCACCGAAACGTTCACGGAGAACGGCGTGGATTACTTCCATATCGAATGCGCCGGGATGCCCACCGGGGTCTCCGGCGGGCCCTGGCTCCAGCAGAACGAGGGCGGAGAATGGGCCATTGTGGCGATTACCGGCGGGGCACAGGACGGCGGGGGCTATACCGATGACGAATCCGTGGGCGTCCCCATGGATAACCTCATCGCTGACCTGCTGGAAGAAGCCCGTATCACCCTGGAGGATGCCACCCTGGAGCCCGGCAAACCGGCGCATGAAGTCCTCGGCTACCTGGGTGGCCAGCCCGACCGCGCGGATGCTTTCACCGTATGGCCCTCCGGGGCGGTCGCGCTCTACCTGGATGCCGGTAGCGGAGAGGAAACCCTGCCGCGAGCCGAAGAAGAAACCGGCGAGGTATCCCAGTTAAATGCGGCGCGCACGTTTCGTTCCGTGCGGATCCTCGGTGGGCGTGATCGCCGTTTACGTAATCTCCGCACTCTCGCGGCCGGGGACCTGGACGGCTCCGGCATGGCCGATATCCTCACCCTCGGGCGGGATGGCGCCCTCATCCTCTGGCACGATCCGGGGCTTTTCGGCCTGCGCCACCCCGAGCACCTCAACCCGTATCTCCCCCTCGAATTCACCAATGTGGAGAAGATGAGTATCGCTGATGACACCCTCACCGTCACCGGCACCGATGGCACGACGACGCAGTATGCGGATATCTCCGAGCAAGGTATCCAGCCCCGGTCGCGCACCTCATGACCTGGCTCGCACCGCTTACCGATTCAACCGTCTAGAATGGGCGGGGTGTGGCGGCGCGAGCGGCGTCGTCGTTCTTAACCATCATCTATTCCGCATCACCTGCGCTACCAAGGAGCTACTGTGATCCCCCCGAAGTTGAAACTTGTCAGTTCTGTGCAAGCCATTAACTGGAACCGCATCGAGGACGAAAAAGACCTCGAAGTGTGGGACCGCCTCACGGGGAATTTCTGGCTGCCCGAAAAAGTGCCGCTTTCTAACGACATTCAGTCGTGGAATACCCTCAAGCCGCACGAGCAGCTCATGACCACCCGGGTGTTCACCGGGCTGACCCTGCTCGATACCATTCAGGGCACCGTGGGCGCGGTTTCGCTTATCCCGGACGCGGTGACCCCGCACGAGGAAGCGGTGTATACCAATATCGCCTTCATGGAATCGGTGCACGCGAAGTCGTATTCCTCAATTTTCTCCACGCTTATTTCCACCGACGAGATCGACGAAACTTTCCAGTGGTCGGAAAATAACGAATTCCTGCAGAAGAAGGCGCAGATCGTGCTGGATTACTACCGCGGGGACGATCCGGAAAAGCGCAAGGTGGCCTCCACGATGCTGGAATCCTTCCTCTTCTACTCCGGCTTCTACGCGCCCATGTACTGGTCCGCGCACGCCAAACTCACCAATACCGCCGACCTCATCCGCCTTATTATTCGCGACGAGGCCGTGCACGGCTACTACATTGGCTACAAGTACCAGCGCGCGGTGGAGAAAGCCAGCAAGGAACGCAAGGCCGAACTCAAGGAATACACCTTTGAGCTGCTCCAAGATCTTTATGAGAACGAGGAAGAATACACCGCCAGCCTCTACGATGAGATGGGCCTCACGGAGGACGTCAAGGCATTCCTGCGCTACAACGCCAATAAGGCGCTCATGAACCTCGGTTACGAGGCGCTGTTCAACCCGGACCAGACGGCCGTCAACCCGGCGATTCTGGCGGCGCTATCCCCGAACGCAGACGAGAACCACGATTTCTTCTCCGGTTCGGGATCCTCCTACGTTATCGGTGAAGTGGAAGATACTACCGACGACGACTGGGATTTCTAGCGTGCTTGCGCGCTCGCGGTGGTGCGGCCTGCGGCGCAGGTGCGGTACGACGCCGCAGCGCCGGCCTGGCGGTGATTGCGCATTCGGTGCGTGACGAATTCCGCCGCGAAAAAACTGGCATCGCGCCCCGGTGAGCGTGTACGCTAGTAAGGCTTGCACGGGTTGGCTCAGGCTTTCCCGGTGAGCATGGAGACGTGACTGAGTGGCCGAAAGTGGCACCCTGCTAAGGTGTTAGTCGCAGTAGCGGCTCGAGGGTTCGAATCCCTCCGTCTCCGCCAATGTGATGTCCCGCGTCATAGGTCTGCCTGTGGCGTCGCGGCCATCGTGCTTGTGTGTAACTGAAGTTCTATGAGGTTTTAGGGCCCGCGGGCCGGCCACGTAAGACGAAGGAGTGCGACCGATGGCCACCACTATTCTCGGCTGGGGCTACGAGGGGAAAACCATCAATGATCTGCTCGCCACGCTGGAAGCTAACCGAGTCCATACCGTTGTCGATATCCGGCTTACTCCCATCAGCCGCAAGAAGGGATTCTCTAAAACGCGGCTTCGCCAAGCGGTTGAATCTACGGGGACTCGGTATGTTCATATGCGATCCCTCGGTAATCCGAAAGATAACCGGGTAGCTTTCGCCCATCCTGGAACTCCCGAAGCGCATGCCGCCTACGTACGATTCCGCAACGAAGTACTTACCACTCCGGAAGCGCAGGTGGCCATCCACGAGATTGCTGACCTCGCACATGACGGTACGATCCTCGTTCTCTGCTTCGAGGACAATCACCAGCAGTGCCATCGAAAGCTCGTGATTGAGGAAGCGTGTGCTGTATTAGAAGAGGCCGAGCGCTTCGCGGCTTGAGCCAAAAATGCCTAAAACCAGGAAACTGTGGCGTTTGTGCGGAGCGGCTTGGTTGCCAACAATAATCCGCAGTGGAAGGCCGGACGTTTCACGTTGTTTAATGAATTTCTTTTCGAATTCTTGCTGGGCATACTCGATTGATACCGTTGGCGGCCAATGACGTTGCAGCGCTACTGCTTCCCAGTCGGTGATAGTCAAGGAATGACTCGGGCAATCGGGAAAAACGCAACGAAATTCAAGCCGAGCAATAAACCGCGGGGCTTCCAAGGTGAGCCCCTTGTTACCGAAGATATCTTCGTCTTTATATTTGCGCAGTGCAGCTTTCTGCTGTTCATTCCAGCCCGGGTGAAGCGATACTTTAATCGTTGGTGTTGCGCGGGGCGTGATAAGCGCAAGGGATTGCGCGGCCGGATTTCTCTTAGCTTCCGTTCGTAGTTCACAAAGTGATTTAGCGGGAAGAGGGTCGAGGTAGATAGCTCTCTTGTCCCACCCGGTAATAGGCTCATCTTGCGGTTGAGGATCATCGGTGACCCTTAAGCTTTCTTCCCGATCATCACCGTTAGGTGCACGGACGGATACTCGAATAGTTTGATATTTCTTGAAGCGGTCGGTGCCGTCAAGATAACGGAAGGCGATGGGGTAGAGCCTTACCCAGCGAAGCGGATCGAGGGCTACTCCGGCAACGCACACGGTTTCCTTGTATTTTTCTGAGGGGATGGGAGCTGTTTTAACAACGACTAAAACGTCGATTTCTCGACCTAGCTGGTCCAGTTCCCTTGCTTTGCTGATATCCATGGGCGTGCCTTCACGTCGAAGATGGTGGTGTGAGTCAAGGGTACAAGATTTTCCTGACGCTAGGGAGGGGCTGGATTGCACGGGTCTGGCGGATTAGACTCAAGCGCAAAGAGGACCTGGTCTGATCTTTGATAGGTAGGGTTGCCGAGACAAACCGAAACCGGGAAACTGGGGCCTTTCATCCGTAGAGGTGACTAAGGGCCTCGGAATCCAGTCCACCGAGGCTTAGGCATCGCTTTTATTGGAGTTTCCCCGACCGTGGTGTAAAGGAAGTAAGGGTAAAGCGTGGGTGGAAGCGTAAACAATAAATCGAATACCTATCCTGTAATAGAGCTCGCCAAGTACGTCCAGGCGCATGGCGATCAACAATCCCTCTTTGGCGAGGGCGAGGGCGAGGGCTACGGGCACTACCTTGGCATGTACGGTGATGTCTGGGATCTAATCTATGCAATTAATGCGGCCCATTTCTCTAAGTGCTCTCTGCCAGAGCCCCTACTTTCAGCAGCTGTCGACGACATCCTCGACGACCTAACTTATGGGTCGTCAAGGGAGCTTAACCGAAAACTCGAACTGATCGGTTCTCCGCTTCGTGTCCCCCTTATCCCCGAGGAAGAAGAGCCGATCATCGTAGAGATTACTCCGAGCTAATCGCACTTATTTTATTTCTTGCGGGCCGCACTCATGTGGGGAACTTTTATACCCAGTAGGTCACGATGTGATGTCGGTGATTCCCGCGCGGAGCTTATCAAGCTACAGTTCTGACGGTTGCATTGTTATGCAGGAGAATATATCCTGAGCCTTGATGATGATCTACCCGTTTTGGGTACCTCCATCTTCATTGAACGGGCGGACGGTCCCGGGAGATACGATTCAATCGCTGTAGCGGTTGTCGCAGCATTTCCCGGGGCCGTTCGTTTTGTCCTATAGCCCGAACCCGAAGGGGCCGAATGCTTCAAAGAAATCGAAAAAGCCAAAGAGAAGGTGATTGAGATGGAGATTAATACCGCGTTTGAAGAACTGAAGCGGTATGTCAAAAGTCATTCTGATTTCCCCGATTATATTTGGGAGTGCCTGGACGGAGACCACGCTTCCGGGCAAGATGAGATCGCAATTGAATCTATCCTCGCATTATGCACGAATGATCTGCATTTACGTTTACCTGAAGATATTATTCAAATGCTGCGTTCCGTTGATGACGCTTACCTGCCCTTCTGGAATTATGTCGAACAAGCTATATCGAAGAATCAGTCGCTACTCGTATAACGCATAACTGCACCAATGTCGCGAGGCGAAAATCCCGCATCGCCTAACCGGGCAATTGCCAGCAGAGAAGCGTCCCGAGTCTCGTGTTCCGTCTGAACCAAACGGAGCGGAGCCTCCTTATCTTTTGATATCATTCACCGCGAATTCAGGCGTGTCAACGGAGACGTTAACAGCGAAACTATCGAGAGGATCTCCCGTAATAAGCGCCGCGGTATCTTTTACCATCTCATCAATCTGATCAAGGCGGCGCGCCTGCGTGCCGTATTCCTTTCCGTTAAGGGTAAATTCGGCAACCCACCAATTTCCATCACGGGTAACCGTGGTATCTAGTGTTGTCACTTCTTACTCTTTCCGAGACTCTTACGAGCGAGCCTTTCGGAAATTTCACAACGGCGGGGAATCGGTTCGCCCCGGCCTCCGATCTGCGCCCGCTTTTGCCCAATAAGGTTATACTTGTAGGGACGACCCGATCTTCTCAAGGAATATATTCAAGACGCGCCGGGAGTGGACAGTTAGCTCGCCACGGATGTCCTCAATCGGTGGGATGAGCTTATCGTCTGGGATTTTTACTCCGTAACGGCTCGCACCATCCAAAGCATAGATGAGGCACCACGGGGTTCCGCCCCCACCTTTTCCTTCAAGCCAGTAACCGTCATCTTTCGCGACGAGTTCCGGGTCTGCGTGTTCATCGATCCAATCAATGAGGATATCGACGGGGGACCAGGGAAAGTTATCGTCGTTGTGTAGCCCTTCTCTGTCCACGGTATTTTCTCCTTACCTTACGTGTGATGATAAGCCGATCTTTGATGAGGTATTACAGAAGTGTCTGATTCTTTGCATGACCTCTTTTGCCGTGCATTTACCTTCAGTGTAGACAACCGGTCAGATCACCGGCCGGGATCTGCGCGGAGAATAGAAAACTTGGGGGCTGCGCCGGTATCGGTGCGGCCCCCAGGGGAGTGGCGTTTAGCCTTGAGTTACCTAGAACTTTGGGTTACTTCGCCCGCCGGCGCAGGGTGTATCCGGCGGGCAGCACCACGGCCATAGTGGCCAGAGCGCCCGTAGCGGCCAGGCCAGTGTGGGTGAGTTGCCGCGTCGGTGCCTTGCTTGGGGCGGGAGCCGGCTTGTTGGCCCCGGGCTCCGGCGCAGGCTTAGGAGCCGGTTCGGGCTTCGGGCTCGGCGGTTGCGACGGAGAAGGTGGATCGGCGGGTTGCGGTTGCGGATCAGGTTGTGGTTGCGGCTGCGGGTTAGGGTCCGGAACAGGGTTTGGCGTTGGCTGAGGCTCGGTATCGGGACCTGGCTCGGGTTCAGGCTCAGGTGCCGGCTCGGTAACATTCACTCGAACCACCGCGGAATACAGCGGCTTACCGGTGGCCGTATCATTCGCCATCATGATGACGCGCGTGGAACCCGGGGCAACCCCGGTCACCGTGCCATCAGCAAATGTCACGATGGAGCTGGCGAGGGCGGGCTCGGCTGCGCCGTCGTCCCAAAAATACGCATCCCACGTGAGCCCGCGACCACTGAGATCACCGTTTACATCAGAAATCTGCGCGAGTGTAAGCGTTCCCTGCGTGGGTACCGTGGTGTCGGCGAGCTCCTGCTGCGCGAAAGCCGGGCTGCTATTGCCGGCGCTGCTGCCGGGCACCACCGGGAAAACGGCGCTGTTATACGTGCCGGCCAGCCGCACCGTGGAAATATGATTATTTTGGAAAGCACTCCAGGCGACCTCGGTGATTGAGGCAGGCAGCGTGACCTCCGTGAGCGCATTGGCCTGGAAAGCCGCCGGCCCAATCTTCTGCATCCCCGCAGGGAACTCCACCGCGGAAATCGCATTGCGATCCAGGAAACCGTAACTCACCTCCGTAAGCGTGGCCGGCAGCGTAATACCGGTGATTCCCTTGCTGTGCATATTCCCCGTCCGGCCATTCGGCCCGGTCAGCGCGGTCACGCCCCCGGAATAACCACGTGCTTGAGGTTCGTAATTTTCTGCAGGCCGGTATCGCTCAAACCTCGCAGCGTTGTGGTAGCGCCCTCGGTTTCGATAGTGAAATCCGCGGTATCCCACGTGACAGCGGGAGCGGCCGTGGCTGCCGGCACCATCGCCGCCAGCCCCATCATCAATGCCGTGCACAGTGCACTCACCGTGCCGACGAGTCTCTTTTTCATCCGATATCCTTTCGTGGTGCGGCTCGGGAGAGCCCAGAGAAACTCGGGTTACTCACCGCCACCGTACCGCGAAACGCGCGGGAATTCATCAGAAAATGAACCGGATTGTGTAGAAAATATTATTATCGCAGCTTGCGGCCGTGCGGGGCGCTTGTGATATTTCACGACGACGGCGCCAGCATTAACGCGCCAGCAGCACCTCGAGGAGGGTGGCAACGCCGTCGTCCCATACCGGATCGGTCACGGCCCGCGCGTGCGCCTTCACGTAATCGAGCGCCTGCCCCATCGCCACGCCCACCCCGGCCCATTCCAGCATCTGGATGTCGTTGCCGCCATCGCCAACGGCAACGGTGCCGCCCCGCGCGATCCCAAAATCGCCGCGGAGCACCTCGAGCGCGCTCGCCTTGGAAATTCCGGTCCGCCCGGCATCCACCCAGCCCGAACCGGAGGACGACGATGCCGCCCAATCCACCCCGGGCATCTCAAGCTGGGAAAGACGTGCCATGAGCTCGGCGGCTTCCATACGTGGAACCACCATAATGAGGCGCAGCGCATCGGGAACCACGAGATCCTTGAATTTCACCCAGATAGCGTTGGGTTCCAGGCGTTCGGTGGCGTAACCGTGCGCGACGCGCCGCGGGCCTTCCACCGGCTCCACCGCGAAATAGGCACCCGGGAACTCCCGGCGCATCGCATCCAGGGCTCGCGCTAAATCCGCCTCCTCCATGGTGGAGAGGTGCGCCAGGCGCACCGGCACCACGTCTCCGCGATCCGTCATGGAGCGGACTGTTCGCACCTCCACCCCGGGCAGCCGCGCGTTGCCGAGGAGCACCGTCTCATTGCCGTTCGAGCACACCATAATGGTTTCGCTCACCCGCAGCATATCGAGCACGGGAATGGCAGATTCGCGCCCGCGCCCCGTGGCTACCACCAGCCGGGTGCCGCGGCGCATATGTTCCTGGAAAGCGGCATCCACCCGTTCTGCGATGATCCCGTCCGGGCGCAGGGTGGTGCCGTCCAGATCCAGGCAGACCATGAGTTCAGGCCCGGCAGGCGGGGTCCCGGCGGCGTCGAAAGCGGCCCGCAACCGCGCCGCCGTCGACTCCCCCTGGATTTTCACATCGCCGCCTTAGTTTCTACCGCTCAGACAGGTTAGCTCATCGGTTAGTTTGCCAGCTCAACCGAGTTTGTTCGCTAGTTAATCGGCTCGATGTACTCGCGCCCGGCCAGGCCGGCGCCCAGGTAGGGCCGCAGGGCTTCGGGCACGTAGAGTGAGCCGTCCTTTTGCTGGTGGTTCTCGAAGAGCGCCACCAGCCAACGGGTGGTGGCCAACGTTCCGTTCAGGGTGGCCACCGCGCGGGTTTTCCCATCCACGCGTTCGCGCACATTGAGGCGCCGCGCCTGATAGGTGGTGCAATTGGAGGTCGAGGTGACTTCCATATAGCGATGCTGAGTGGGCAGCCACGCCTCGCAATCGAATTTCTGCGCCGCGGAAGAACCCAGATCACCGGCCGCCACATTAATAATGCGGTAGGGCAGCTCCATCTTCCCGATCATTTCGCGTTCCATCGCCAGCAGCGCGCGGTGTTCTTCCTCGGATTGCTCCACCGGGCAGTAGGAGAACATCTCCACCTTATTGAATTGGTGCACGCGAATAATCCCGCGGGTGTCCTTCCCGTAGGAGCCGGCCTCGCGCCGGTAGCAGGCCGAATACCCGCAGTAGCGCCGCGGCTTACCGCCCAGCTCCAAAATCTCATCCTTGTGGTAGCCGGCCAGCGGCACTTCGGAGGTGCCCACCAGGTACTGGTCATCCGCGCCCAGGTAGTAAATCTCATCGGAATGTTCCCCGAGGAACCCGGTGCCGGACATGATATCCGGGTTCACAATCGTGGGCGTGGTCATGAGGGTGAAGCCGTGCTCGGCGGCCTGATCGATGGCCATGCGGAACATCGCCATTTCGAGGTGCGCGCCCACTCCCTTGAGGTAGTAGAAACGCGATCCGGAGACCTTCGCGCCGCGATCCATATCCAGGGCCCCCAGGCCCTCCGCGATATCGAGGTGGTCCTTGGGGGTGAAGCCCTCCGCCTCAAAATCGCGCGGGGTGCCGATAACTTCCAGCACCTCGTAATCATCTTCCCCACCCGCGGGCACTCCGGCGAGCACCGGGTTCTCAATCGCGCGATTCGCGGTCAGATAGGTTTCTTCTGCTTCCGCCGCGGCCGCATCCAGCGCCTTGACCTTTTCTGCCAGCTCCTTGGCGTGGGCGAGCACCGCGGGGCGTTCCTCCGGGGATGCCTTCCCCACGGATCGCGACACCTCTTTTTGTTCGGCCCGGGCGGCTTCGAACTCTTGCAGGGTGGTCCGGCGTGCATCGTCGGCGGCGAGCAGGGCATCGACGGTGGCGGGATCATTCCCGCGGCGGCGCTGGGACTCACGGATGGCTTCCGGATTCTCGCGAACAGAACGCATATCAAGCATGGAACCAGCTTAGCGCGCGGCGGGCGCGCCCGCGATCCGGCGGGCCGTTTCGGCCTCATTGCGGTGTGGGATCAGGCGTGTTTTTCGCGTTCCGCGGGGCTGCCGTGCTGCGTTTCGTGTGTGGCGCGGTGCCACAGATGGCCGACGCCGCGCGCGACTCTTAAGAGCCGCGCGATATCGCCCTCGCTGCCGGCTTCACAGCGGACACTTGCGATGTCGCCACCGGGCCGTTCCCCACCGGGCCACTTTCCACCGGCCTCCCGGTAGCCGCGCTTCATAGCTTCTTCTAGTTCCGGGTAGTGCTGCCACACATCGTGGAGCTCCAGGAGATCCGCGGCGGCCGGCCGCCACCCGAAGCGCCCAAAATCAATAACTCGCAGGTGGCCGGCGGGCTCACCCCACAACCAGTTGCGTGCCTGCCAATCCCCGTGCGTGGGATGCACGACGACGCCGCGCGGCCGGTAACTCGCTAAAAAGTCTTCTGCTTCAGCAAGTTTCTCACCCAGGTCATCGGGCAGGGTGCCGCCCGGGGCACGCGCGTGAATCTCAGCGATCCGCGCGCGGGTGCGGGTGAGGGCGCCCTTGGCGAAGCCGTGATCGAGGCGAGCCCCCGCCCCGTGGAGAAGCGCGAGGGCAGCGCCCGCCCGGTGATATACCCGCGGGGAAAACTCCCATGCGCTACCCAGAACATCGCATCCGGGCAGGTAGTCGAGGAGGGCGAGCGGGGCTGCGGCGTCGTACCAGAGCAGGCGCGCCACGGTGCCGCACGCCTGCAAAGAGCCGGTCCACTCCCGCGCCCGCGCTTCGCGCCCCACGCTGTAAGCGGTGTTCCCGGCGGTTTTGAGAATCCAGGACACCCCGGAGCCGCTGAGGTGGAGAACGGTGCTCTCACGCTCCGGCCAGGAAAGATCCCGCACCCGCACATTGTCCGGGCCGTGGGAAGTTCCGGGCAGCGGCCCACCGCGCAATTCCTCCCAGGCGGCCATAAACGCCGCATACTGCTCCTTGGTAAGCAGTGTTCGCAGCTGGTTCATGGGTGCCTCGATGGAGCTCGAAAATACCGGTGAATCTTGTTGCGGGCGCTAGCGGGTTACCCGGCTGAGCAGCGAGGCAACCCAGGTGCGCGCGGCGCCGAAATCTTCGTCGGAGGTACCGGCGTGCAGGCGAGTGGTCTGCCGGTCCGCCCGCGCGTAGCTGCCCAGGAAGGTTACCTCGGGGCAAATGCGGTGCAGCCCGATCAGCGCGGCCTGCACCCGCTCGTCGTGAATATGGCCCTCGGCATCCAGGGAGAAAGCGTAGCGGCCCAGCTGGTCGCCGGCCGGGCGCGATTCGATACGCGATAAATTAACGCCCACCGCGGCGAATTGTTGCAGCATTTCCAGCAGTGCACCGGGCTTTTCCGAGGCCAGCCGCACCATCAGCGTCGTTTTATCCGAGCCCGTCGCCGGCGGGATCTCCCCGGGCTTGCTCACCTTAATAAAGCGGGTAACGGCATTGCGGTTGTCAGCGATCTCGTCGGAAAGTGAGGCGAGCCCGTACACGCCGGTGGTGGGAACCGCGCAAATCGCGGCATCAAAATCCGCATCCGGGTTTTCCGCCAGTTCGCGCGCCGCGGCGGCCGTGGAGGTAGCCGGCACGTGGACGGCATCGGTCAGATGCTCAGCGATCCAGGTACGGCACTGTGCCCAGGCATGCGGGTGGGTGGCGACCCGGCGAATATCCGCGGCGCGCGTGCCGGGCCGCACCGCCAGCGAGAAGGCGATAGGAACCAGCATTTCCCCGCGAATTTCCAGCGGCGAGCCGGCGGTGAGCGAATCGAGAGTGGCGTTCACGCCGCCTTCTACCGAATTTTCGATGGGCACCACGGCGGCATCGGTCTGCCCGGCGCGCACCATCCGCAGCGCGGAGGGAACGTCGACGGCGGGTACGAAGGTGGCGGTGTCCTCGCTGGCTACCTGCTGCAAAGCGGCAAAGCAAAACGTGCCGCGCGGGCCGAGGAAAGAATAGCGGACCGGTTCGGTAGCGGGCGAGGATTGCATGGTGTCCTTTCGTGCGTGGAGAAATAGTACGACGGCGCAGCTGGGCGGCGGTGCACCTGCCCGCGCTGCCGCCTGGTTATTGTATCCCGCCCCGGAAGTGGGGCGTTCGGGGCGTCCGAAAGTGTCGTAAGCGCCGAGTAGGCTGGTGCCATGCGGAATTCTCACGGTGATAGCCGCGGCGGGCGCGCGGCGCGGCTTGGAATCCTGGCCAGTATCTTTGCTGCTGTGGCGATGGTGCTTGGGTTTGCCCTGGGCGGGGTGCCGGCCTCCGCGCGCTCGATGAGCCTGCCGGGCGCGCAGGGCACGCCGGCGGTGCAGCGCGGCTCGGCAGCGTGGGGCGCACCGGATCAAGCGCGCCCCACGGTGATCATCGGGGTGGCCGGGCTGCGCTGGGCAGATCTCAGTGCGGAAAGTACCCCGCGGCTCAGCGCGGCTCTGGCAAGTTCTGGCCGGGGTGGCGCGGGTGATCGCATCTCCGGGGCGGAAAGCCTGGGCGTGGAAAGCCCGGGCGCGGAAAGCGCGGGTGTGGAAAACATGGGTGTGGAAAACGTGGGCGGCTACGGCGCTGCTCTGGCCAATATTTCCGTGCGTACGGCCGCGCCTACCACCTGCGCGGCGGATGGCTGGGTAAGCCTCGGGGCCGGTGCCCGCGCGGCTATCACCCCCGCGGCAAACCGGTGCGCAGCATTGGAATCCTTGGTTTCCCAGGATGGTACGGTGCGCGATGCGGAGCAGCTAGGTGAAGAAAGCAGTGCCGCACACTACCCGGTAGTCATGGGTGCGCTAGCGCAGGGAGTGGTGCCGGAGCAGGTGCTCGCGGTTGGCCCTGGCGCCGCCCTCGCCCTCAACCGCCAGGGTGAATCACGCATCGCCTACCGTGCTCTCGCGGAGTTTCTAGCTGATGACTCGGTGCTCGAAGGGCGGGAACTCACCGTCATTGACGCGGGAAGCGTTGATGCTGGGGGTGCTGAGGTAGGAAACGCTGGCGCGGGGAATATAGCTAGTCTGGATGAACGCCTCGGGGAAATCATCGGGCTCGTCACCGCGCGCCACCCGAGGGCCCGGATCGTGATCACCGCTGTGGCGGATCGTGCTGAGCGGGCCGAACTCGGTTTCTTTGCGCTGCTAGAACCGTATGGCAGCACCACGCTCGCCCGTTCCACAACCACCCGCACCGCCGGCCTCGTTCAGCTCATTGACCTGGCGCCCAGCGTTGTTGCTTGGCATACCGGCACCCCCGCGCCGCTCACGGTAGACAACGGCGGAAGTACCACGCTGGCCGCGGTCAGCGCCACCCTGCACGGGCAAGCACTCCGCGCTGACCTAACCGCGCGTCTAAGTCCGCAGTTCTACCTCCTCCTCGCCGGGCTCGGGCTGGTGTGCTTTGCTGTTATTGCCGTCCATCTGGTCCATTTCTCTCGCTTCCCACCCGCAACGGTCGCGGCGGCCCGGCAAGCCCGCCCCACCGGCTTCGCACAGCTCCTCGCCTGGCTCGCAGCCCTACCCGTGAGTGCGCTCCTTATCGGCATTATTCCGTGGTGGGCTTTCTCCCGCCCGCTACTTGGCTGGTGGAGCAGCCTGGCTGTCCTCGCTGCGCTCCTCGCCACCTGGGCGCTAGCAGGCCCGCGCCGCCACGCACCAGCAGGGGCACAGTGGATAGCCGCCCCGTTAGCACGGCTGGGAACACTCAGCGCCACCGTTATCGCGGTGGACATCCTCGTCAGCACCTTTGGTGGAGGGTATTCCCTGGCGAATACCTCGGTCATGGGATCCCTGCCCACCGTTGCCGGGCGTTTCTTTGGTTTCAATAACTCGGTCTTTGCCATCTTCGCTGTTGGAGCGCTCGCCGCGGCCGCCACCCTCGCCGCGCGCATACGCGGCACTCGCAGCACGGCCACATACGCGAACCGGTCAACCCGTATGGCTGGCTTCGCCGTACTCGCCCTGGGCATATGCGCGATTGCCCTGGATGGGCTCCCCGCTTTCGGTGCGGATGCCGGCGGCCCGCCGGCCCTCACCCTCGGCTTTGCCTACCTTACCTGGCACACCTGGGGTCGGCGCTGGACCTGGTGGCATACCGCGCTCGCGGCCATAGCCGGGGTGGCTGTCTCGGCCGGTATGGCTATGCTTGACCGCGCGGTGGGATCCACCTCCCATTTGGGGAACTTCGTCGGCCGGGTGGAACACGGCGGGGCTGGCGCCGTCGTCGCACGAAAACTATCCCAAGCTTTCTTCGGCCTCCCGCCCCTGGTTGCGGGCGCTCTGGGAGCCGCGCTCCTCGCGGGAGTGTGTGTGGTGGTGTGGCTCGTAACCTCGGGGCGCTGGGATCTGCGGGCAAGGCCGGCAACCGCGCAGCTATATGCGTGTGTTGCGGAACATCCGCACCTGACGGCCGCGGCCGCCGCGAGCTTCCTCGTCCTCGGCTACGCCTCCCTCATTAACGACTCCGGCCTAGTCATCCTCGGAGTGGGAATCGCGCTACTCGCACCCACCTTCGCCCTCGGGCTCATGCGGGCCGGGGAAAACATCGAAGTCTATTCTGCCGCAGAAAACCCCCAAGAATTACAAGAAAAACCGGCTGGCAGATAGCAACCAGCCGGAAAGAAAATTCGCGAGATTTATATTGCGGAGGACGGAGGGAATAGCGCTCAGGAATGCTCCAGCACCAGCGCGCGGTAGGGAGCGAAATGCTCGGCACCGCTAGCGCCGTGCAGCTCCGCGGGCACCTTAACACCGTGGAAGCGGCGCGACCACACCGCCCGGAAAACATCACGGTACTGCCCGGCCCGGTGCAAAGTCCCAGCCACGTCATTCCCGGTGGCCCGATGGCGGATATTGCACGGGATCTCCTGGAGAGTCAGGCCGGCCACCAGCATATCGATGGTCATGCCCACCTCAACGCCCCAGCCCTTCGCGAGCGGACGAGCCGCATCAAAAGCGGCGGCCGTCATGCAGCGTTGCCCGGACAGCGGTTGAAGAGGGGACCAGCCGGTAGCCCGCTCAATCGCGCGGCGCCCCAAACGCGTCACAAAACCGTGACCACCCGCCCCCTCCTGCGGAGGCAAAGCAGCAATAGCGCAATCAACCGTGCCATCAATAACCGGTGCAATAAGGGGAGCGCACTCAATAGCCGAATCGCCCAGATCGGCGTCAAGGAAAAGTAAATGGCGGGGTAGGCGGCCCTCAACGTCGCGCATGCGCACGACCTTCGCCCCGGTCTCCATCGCGGAGGCCTTCCCGCGATTCACGGAGTGGCGCACCACTGTAGCCCCGGAAGCGCGGGCAATAGCCTGGGTTTCATCAGCCGACCCATCGTCAACCACCACCACGAGGTCCACGCCCGGAAGCGCATACGCTGCGCGCACAGTACGCCCCACGTACTGCTCCTCGTCCTTCGCGGGCACGACCACCGCGACCTGACCGACTTTACTCACCCCATAAGTGTATAGGGAAAAGTAGGGGCTTTGCTTACTGTTTCTATAAACTAGGGGAAGTTCACTAAAGAGAGCTGGCTAAGCGTAAGGCCCCGCAAAGCGGGCGGGTGGCCACGCTGTTTAGCGCAACGTCACCTGGCGGGAGACAAGGCCGGAGCGCGCCCGCTTTTCCTCGGCGCTGAGCGGCTCGGTGGAAGCAATCGCCGCACTCAGCTTCTCCGCGAACTTCACCAGCGGCTCTTCCAGTTCCTCCGCTTCGGTACCGCGCGCCAATTCCCACACCGGGACCGACAATCCGTAGGCGCGGAACGCACCGATGAAGCGAACGTCGTCGTCCCAACGCTCCTCGCCAGATACTCGCAAGCGCGCCAAACCGTCCAGCACCGCATCGCGCGGCTCGGGGCGGACCCAGCGCAAAAATTCGCGCGACATCCGGCACCAGTAAGCGCCGTTCACGGACTCGATACGCGCCGCGGGGACCATATCTGCCCGGGCGTCACGCAGCGCCGCCTGCGATTCGGGAGTGGCGGCCTCTTCCTCCGTCATCCAGAAAGCGGGATCTTCTTGCAGCTCCAGCTCGGAGAACGACGCCACAATATCCTGCAAACGCGGCGAACCTGCCTCCGGCTGAGTGCCACCCGGGTAGCTTTCGCCCGGCTTGAGTTCCAGACCGGCCAGCACGCGCGTAGCGATATCCAACGAGGCATCGCCGGAATTCATAACCGTCTGCATCGCGACTAGGAGCTGGCCGTCCGTGCGCCGCAGCGCGCCGACCATATTCGGCAGCAACGTGCCAAAAATAACCTTTTCGCTGCCGTACTCCTCCGTGAGGGTCACGGTCATGGTCGCCAGCGGCAGCAGATCGCGCATTGCCACCAGCTCTGCCTCGGCATCCAGTCCTTCAAAAGGCCGCTCAACAAAAGGAATAATCGCGCGCTTCTTCTTCGGGGTCGTCGAATCCTTCTTGCGGTTCTTCTTAGCCATAAGTCCTCGTCTTTTCGCTGCTGTGCGTGCCCTGCGGCATCGCCGCCGTATGTACCCTCGAGATTCTACGTGAGATGCGGCCCGCGGGCGATGGTCACGTTAGAGTTGCGTTATGGATCTGCTCATAACGACGCCGCAGCTTGCCGGCCTCACCACATCTCCGGCCCTCACCGCGCCTCTGGCGGGGGAGCTCCTCGCGGCGCCCGCCGCGGATCCGCTGGCCGTATCCGTAATTCGCTGGGTGGGGATCGCCGCGGTGGCGGTAGGTGTTGCCGTCATTATCTGGCGCTGGTGGTCGAATCGCGACTAACGGCGCTGCGATAGAGTGACGCTGTGCTTGCCTGCGGAGTTGGAATTGCTGTCGGTTTCGTTGTTGGTCTACTCGGGGCTGGCGGCGGCATCCTCACCATCCCCATTCTCCTGACCGTTTTCGGGCATACCGCGCACCAAGCTGCTGCCGAATCCATCATCATCGTGGGGGTGACCTCGCTGGTTGGCATGCTATCCGCGGCGCTGGCCCGGCGCGTGCGCTGGGGAACCGGCCTCATTTTTGCCCTGGTAGGTATCCCGGGAACCCTGGCGGGTGCCTTCCTCGCCGGCGCGGTATCTGGGCGCGTTCTTGTGTGGTCGCTCAGCCTCCTCCTCGTGGTGGTGGCATTGAGCATGTTCTGGCGAGCCGTGCGAGCGCGCGGCGAATCAAGGATGGGAGCCGCATCGGAACAGCCCGCACCCACCCCGCGCTGGCGCACCTACCTCATCACCATTGCGGGCGCCTTCGGTGCGGGAGCGCTCTCCGGTTTCTTCGGGGTGGGCGGTGGCTTCGTGGTGGTCCCCGCCCTCATCTTGCTGCTGCGTATGCCCGCCCGCTACGCGAGCGCCACGTCGCTGCTCGTCATGACCATCAATATGGTGGCGGCCGGGATTGGTCGCATCCCGCAATTCGCGGCCGGCCTTAGCGTGGACTGGGCGGTGGTTGCCCTCTTCGCCGCAGGTTCGGCGCTGGGAAGCATAGGTGGAGAAGCCGCCGGCCGGCGCATTCCTGATCGCATCGCCACCATCCTCTTTGGCGTGCTGCTTCTCGCGGTGGCGGCCGCCACCCTGGCCAACGACCTCAGCTAAGCGGGGCGCGGGCCGGGAGGCGGCGTCGTCGTTCTTAAAACCAGAGCGGGTGAGCACTGTTCACCGCGTAAACGGCGCTCACCCGCGTGGTTGTGGCGTTTTAGTCGACGACGCCGTACAGGCGATCCCCGGCATCGCCCAGACCCGGCACGATGTAAGCCTTCTCGTTGAGGCCCTCATCGATGGAGGCGACGACGATCTTGACGTCCGCATCCGCGGGAAGGTGCGATTTCACTTCTTCCAGGCCCTGCGGGGTGGCCAGCAGGCACACGCAGGTCACATCGCGCGCACCGCGTTCGAGCAGGTAGTTGATGGATTCGTGGATGGTGTGGCCGGTGGCCAGCATCGGGTCAAGAACAAAACACTGCCTCCCGGTCAGGTCATCCGGGAGGCGGTTAGCGTAGGTCACGGCCTCGAGAGTTTCCTCATCGCGGCGCAGACCGAGGAAACCAACTTCAGCGGTGGGAAGGAGTTTCGTCATCCCCTCCAGCATGCCCAGGCCGGCACGCAAAATCGGAACAACAATCGGGGCCGGGCGGGCCAGCTTCACGCCGGTTGTGGTGGCCACCGGGGTAGTGACCGTTACTTCATGCACCGCCACATTCCGGGTGGCTTCATAAGCGAGGAGAGTCACGAGCTCCTCGGTTAGCTGCCGGAAAATTGCCGACGGGGTGGTTTCATCACGGAGGACAGAGAGTTTATGCGCGACCAGAGGGTGGTCAATTTCGAGGATGTGCATGCTTTAAGGATAGCGGTACCCGGCGGGCGACGCGCGCGGGTGGCCCGCCTTGAGGCTCGTGACACAGGTGGCGCGGTTTCGGGATCGCGGTACGGACGGCGAGTTTTCGGGCTCGTGACACAATGGAGCTATGCGGGGAGACGAGCGGGGCGATATGCGCGCGGCGGAAAAGCTATTCATGCGCGAGGCCATGGAGCTTGCGGTGCGCGCTGAGGCCGGCGGGGATGTGCCGGTGGGCGCGCTCGTGGTGGTGGATAGTGCCGTGGTGGCGCGCGGCTGGAATACCCGCGAACGCGAACATGACCCGGCCGGGCACGCGGAAATCATGGCGCTGCGCGCGGCCGGTGCGGCACTCGGGCGGTGGCGTTTGGACGACGCCGATATCTACGTCACGTTAGAACCGTGCACGATGTGCGCCGGGGCGATAGTTGGCGCTCGGATTAGGCGGCTCATCTTCGGTGCCTGGGACGAAAAAGCGGGGGCGGCCGGCTCACTGCGCGATGTGGTGCGCGATCCGCGCCTCAACCACCGTATTGAGGTCATCGGGGGAGTATTGGAAGAGGAGACTTCCGCGCAACTACGGAAGTTCTTCCGCGGGTGAGCCTGCGGGTTAGCGCGGCGTCCGAAGCGTTAACGTGATGTGCTCCGCATCGATTAGGTAAATCCGGGGTGTGCCGTGTAATCTATTCTGCGGTGGCGTGTCCGAGCGGCCGAAGGTGCATCACTCGAAATGATGTGTAGTTAATAGCTACCGCGGGTTCAAATCCCGCCGCCACCGCCATGTGATGTCCCGCGTCATAGGTCCGCCTGTGACGCGGGATTTTTCTAGTTTTGCGAACGTGGCTAAAATCGGCCTATAGGACACTTGGTGTTGGTTTTATCCGGACTTTTCGGCTTGCTAGCAGGCTCGAATCGGGTTCGAACTCGG